>NZ_FZMF01000019.1 GCF_900197685.1 Helicobacter baculiformis
TATAAATAGTGGCGGTGGGGTTGGTACTTGCAACCAGGGCAGCAAGCGGGGCAAAAGAATCTTGCAGGTCTGTTTTGGTGATCACCACCACATTAGAGGCGACAATTTGGTTTTGCGCCTCTATATTTTCTCTAAGGTGCACCAAGCCATGCACCCCATCTAAGCAGCTAATGAGATTGTGGGGGGTGAAATGTTGGCTCAAAAAGACATCGTGCAAGAGACTAAAGAGAATGGGCGCGGGGTTGGCGATCCCGCTTGTTTCAATCAGAACATGATCTAGGCGATCTGCTAAGATCAACTCCTTGAGCGTCTCTATTAAATCTTGGCGCTGCACACAACACGCACACCCCCCCTCTAGCAGGCGCATCTTCTCTGGGACATAGTGCAGATGGGCGAGTGTTTGCGTGTCCAAACCCACCTGCCCGCACTCATTCACCACCACCGCGATCGCGCAATTAGCATGGCATTCTAAAATTTGGGCTAAGAGTGTGGTTTTGCCACTGCCCAAAAAGCCCGTCAAAATGCTTACAGGGATCTTAGCCACGCTTTAAGAAATCTAGCAATTTAGGGTCTAAAATGTCTAGGGGTTTGGGGCTCAAACTTTGGGCTTTGTAGCACAGATCGCCCAAATCCTTAACCAACTCCTTGCGCCCCTTTTGATCCTCTAAGAGAAATTGACTCCCCCACACGCGCAACTGCAAACCATAGAACTTCAAGATTTTATTAGCCGCCTTGAGTTTTTGTATCCTAGCGCGCACGCGCTCCCCCTGCAAAGCCCCCACCACTAAATCCGCCCCCATAGGCGCGCTCACATCGCTCCAATGCAAGGCGGTGTTCAAGTCCGCGCACAGCACACACATTATTTTTTTCTAGGACAACGGCGCATGAAGTCATCGGCGATGGTGTTGAAATTGACCCAATGTACGCCCTTGTGGCGGTTGATGTATTGGATAATGCGCTCGTGCATGCGCAACACTTGGGGGCGACCGCTCACATCCGGGTGGATGGTCATGCAAAAGACCGCATAATCCATTTCGTGATAAACCCAGTCAAATTGTTCTAACCAAAGCTCTTCAATATGGCGGGGGGGGATGAAGCCAAAGCTATTAGGGGCTTTTTTGATAAACATCATGGGGGGTAGATCGTCTAAGTACCAACTCCCCGGGATTTCTACCAAATCGGTTTCTGTGCCTCGTACTAGGGGTTTCATCCAATCTTTTGCCTCTAGGCTGTAGTCAATCTTGGTCCACGAATCGCCCACGCGCACATAGTAGGGTGTGAAATCGCGGTGCATTAAGGAGTGATCGTACTTCACGCCATGCTTTAAGAGCAATTCATTAGTAACGCTAGAAAACTCCCACCATGGTGCCACATAACCGGTAGGGTTCTGCCCGGTTAGATTTTTAATCAGCCCGATGGTTTTGAGCAGTACATCTTCTTCTTGTTTGGGAGTCATCGCAATGGGGTTTTCATGCGAATAGCCATGCAAGCCAATTTCATGCCCGGCTTCTACGATCATCTTCACCTGATCGGGGAAGGTCTCAATGGAGTGCCCGGGGATAAACCAAGTGGCAGGGATATGGTATTTTTTAAAGAGGTTTAACAGCCTAGGGACCCCCACTTCGCCCGCAAAAATCCCCCTTGAAATGTCATCAGGGGAGTCCTCACCCCCATAGCTCCCAATCCAACCCGCCACCGCGTCAATGTCCACTCCATACGCGACGAAAATTTCTTTTGCCATCGATTCTCCTTAATTCTTAAGATACGCGTGTTGTTAAAGACTGCACCAAGTTTAAATCCTGCAAGTAGGGGATTTCTTCTCTCTGCTGGGCGACTAAATCTAAGTCCAATTCAGCGACCAACACTTCATCTAAGCCCCTTGCTTCATGCAAAATACCCCCCATCGGGTTGATAATCTTAGAACGCCCCGCAAATTCTAAATGCGCCTTGCTATAGGGATGCGTCTCGCTCCCTGCGCGATTAGAAGCCAACACAAAGACCCCATTCTCCAATGCTCTAGCGCGACTACCCAAATCCCATGCATAGCCCCGCCTTTGGCTAAAAGCCGCGCTAAAGACAATTACCTCCGCCCCCCCTAGCGCGAGCGCGCGCCCCCCTTCAGGAAAGCCCACTTCATAGCAAATCTGTAAGCCCAGCTTGAAGCTAACTCCCTCTATATGCAAACTAAAGACCGGATAATCCACCCCGCGCTCAAAGCGATCCACTTCATCGCCCCATAAATAGATCTTGCGGTACTTGCCCACCAAGCCCTCTGCGCATAGGATATACGCGCTGTCATACAGATTTGCCCCCTCTTTTTCAATCCCACATCCTATGAGCACCGCGCCACTCTGCTTGGCAAAATTATGCAACGCTTGGAGGCTTTGAGAGGAGAGATCCTCTAGGGAGCTAGCCAGTTCTCTATCGCGTGGGTGCACGCAATAACCGCTATCAAACAATTCGGGAAACACAATGAGTTGCGCCCCTTTTTGGCGCGCCTCTTGGGCTAACCCAAGGGCTCTTTTCAGATTCTCTTCTAGGGCAAACGATGTAGCCTGCATCTGCACCACGCCCGCGACAATTTTTCGTGCCATCTTGACCTCCTTGTGCGCATTTCTAGCATTGTATTCTGTATTGGATAATGAAAATTACATAAAAATAGACACCTCCCCTTATCAAGAAAACGCATAATACAAAGTCTTTGGCTAATTAAAACCCACCCATACACTTAAACCCACTGCTAACGCTCCACCTACTAATGGTGCGATAAAGGGAATCCAGCTATAAGCAAAATCGGGAGATACCTTAAGAGGTAAAAAGGCAAGTACAAGTCTAGGACCCATATCCCTTGCCGGATTGATAGCATAACCGGTTGTAGAGCCTAGAGAAAGTCCAATCGCCCATACCAACAATGCAACCGGCAATGCTCCCAAACTGCCCAAGCCAATCTTAGCGCTAGGGTCTTGAATATGAATGGAGGGATTGCTAAAGTGTAGGATCACAAAAATAAGCACAAATGCACCCATCAACTCGCTGATAAAATTAGAGATAGGGTTTCTAATGGCCGGCTCAGTGCAAAAACATGCCCGCTTGAGCCCTGCGTCTGCAGTAATTTTAAAATGTTCGCAATAGATGGTATAAACTAGCAACGCTCCTAGCATTGCTCCTAAAAATTCGCCTGCTAAGTAGGCAGGAACTGCCTGTAAAGACACTTTGCCTAAGAGCACTAAACTTAGGGTTACAACGGGATTTAAATGCGCCCCGCTATGGGGTCCCGCCACCACCACACCTACAAATACAGCAAATCCCCAAGCTGTAGTGATTACCAGCCACTGTGCTGCCCCACTTCCTCCACATTTAGTGCCTTCCAAGCAACACGCCGCCACCACTCCATTACCTAACATAATCATAAGTCCTGTGCCGAGTAGTTCATAAATAAAAATTTCCATACACTCCCCTTAAGCCAGCCAGTTTTGAGAAGCTAAGATTGCCTTATTCCAAAAATGCAACATTTCTTGCACTTTGCGTTTGTCCAACTTGGGGCTGAAAGTTTTATTAATCTCCCAAAATGATTTAATTGTGTCTAAGTTTGGATAAAAACCCACTGCTAAGCCCGCCAAATATCCCGCTCCCATAGCGGTAGTCTCGATATTCTGCGGACGAATAATATCCGTGTTGCAAATGTCTGCCTGAATCTGCATGAGCAAATCGCTTGCACTCGCCCCCCCATCTACACGCATTTGTGCGCAGGATTGCTGTGCATCTTTTTCCATTTGGCTGATGATATCGCGCACTTGGAAGGCGATACCCTCTAAAATGGCACGGGCGATATGGGCATCTGTGGTAGCGCGACTGATACCAAAAATACTTCCACGCGCATACTGATCCCAGTAAGGTGCGCCTAGTCCTGTAAAAGCAGGCACGATATACACGCCCCCATTATCCTCAACCATCGCGGCTAGGTTATTGATGTCTGCAGCAGTGCGAATCATGCGCGCTCCATCTCTTAGCCACTGAATCGCCGCTCCGCCTACAAACACGCCTCCCTCTAGGGCATAACTCACTTTACCTTCTAATTGCCAAGCAATCGTACTAAGAAGGTTATTTTGGCTAGAGACGATCTTATCCCCAGTGTGCATAAGCAAAAAACAACCCGTCCCATAGGTATTTTTAACCATGCCCGCTTCTGTGCACATCTGCCCAAAAAGCGCGGCTTGCTGATCACCTGCAATCCCGGCAATGGGAATCTCGCACTCCACCCAACGCGTGGCAGTGTGCCCATAGACTTCACTAGAAGATCGCACTTGAGGTAAAATCGCCTTGGGAATATCAAAGAGTGTTAAGAGTTCTTGATCCCACTCTAAGGTGTGGATATTAAAAAGCATGGTACGACTTGCGTTGCTAGGGTCTGTGGCATGCACTTTGCCTTTTGTAAGATTAAAAAGTAACCATGAGTCGATCGTCCCAAAACACAGATCGCCTTGTTGCGCTTTCTGTCTAGCACCCTTGACATGTTCTAAAATCCATGCAATTTTAGTAGCGGAAAAATACGCGTCCACTACCAACCCGGTTTTTTCTTGAATCCATTGTTTTTTAGTTTGTTTGAGGGTTTCACATAGATCGGCAGTGCGGTGATCTTGCCAAACAATCGCGTTATAGATGGGCTCACCCGTGAAACGATCCCATAAAATCGTGGTTTCGCGTTGGTTTGTGATTCCAATAGCCACGATATTTTTAGCATCTAAATTAGCCTTCGCTAAGGCTTCTGTCAAGGTGGCGATTTGTGTTGCCCAAATTTCTTTAGGGCTGTGCTCCACCCAACCGGGTTGGGGGAAAAATTGGGTAAAGGGTTTTTGCGCCATAGAAACCACGCGTCCTTGCGTGTCAAAAATAAGCGTCCTTGATGAGGTTGTACCCTGATCGAGCGCCATGATGAAGCGATTCATCTTTATCTCCTTATTCTAGAATATGTTGCTGTGCAAGGGCTTCAAAGGTAGCGATCTCTGCTTCTTTTTTATCAGTATCCCATCCCCAATACGCTCCGATAAAATCTCCCACGTCACGCGCACACTCCAAACTAGCACGCGCGTCCAAAAAAAGCAAACGGATACGCCTAGAAAGCACATCTTCTAAACTATAAGCCATTTCCTGATCGAGCGCCCAAAGTACTTGAGCATAGGTGTAGGGATAGTTAGGATGTAACTTGGAAGCAAGTTTGGCATCTTTAGCTTCTAGCTCTTGAATCAAGTGCGCATCTGTGCCATAGACTTTTAGGCGTGCTTCTAGAGATTCTTGGGTATAGCCATGCAGTTTAAGCGTACGTGTTTGGCAGGTTGTGGGCTCTAAAAAGCCCTTTTGGATGCACATGTCTAGAGTTTCTTCTGCCATCGCGCGGTAGGTGGTCCATTTGCCCCCGTTAAGATGGACTAATCCACTGGGCGCAATAGTGATTTTATGGCTTCTAGATAGGTTCTTGGTCGCTGTCTGCTTGGAGGTGATCAAGGGTCTAAGCCCAGCAAAAACAGAGAGTATATCTTTTCTCGTAGGCTTAAGAATTAAATATTCTTGCAAGGTGCTTAAGAGAAAATTGATCTCTTCTTGTAAAGGTTTAGGATTATAGGCAATTGTTTGTACAGGTGTGTCTGTTGTACCTACAAGAAGTTTTTCATGCCAAGGGATAGCAAATAAGACACGTCCATCGGAAGTTTTAGGCACCATCAAAGCGTGTTTGCTAGGAAGAAACTTAGGATCGAGCACCAAGTGGATACCCTGACTGGGCGTAATATTATTTTCTGTGGTGCTGGGGTCTAGTTTGTTAATAGTATTAGTAAAAACACCTGTAGCATTGATGATACATTTGGCTTTCAGCTTAAATTGTTGCTGGGTCAGTTGATCCTGGAGCACCACACCACAAACTCGATCATTTTCATGGAGCAATTGGATCACTTCCATATAGTTAAGGAGAAGCGCGCCATGCTCATGTGCGCTGGCGCATAGGGTGATCCCTAACCTAGCATCATCAAATTGACCATCGTAATAACACACGGCATGTTGGCATTTTTCTGCTTGAACACCGGGTAACACACCTTGCGCCCTAAAAAAAATATTCGTGCTGTGCAGTTGTAGCTTGCCTGCCATGAACGCATAAAACTTTAAACCCAAGCCATAAAAAAGCGCACTCCCTAAATGCGCACACGGAATTACAAATCCTTGTGGGGCGCATAAATGGGGTGCATTTTGGATCAGCGCCCCGCGCTCATGCAAGGCTTCATAGACGAGGGCAAAATTGCCCTGTGCAAGGTAACGCACCCCCCCATGCAAAAGCTTGGTCGAACGGCTAGAAGTACCTTGTGTAAAGTCGCGCGCTTCCACAAGCAAGGTTTTATAACCCCTTGTGGTGGCATCTAGTGCTAACCCCAAGCCACTAGCCCCCCCGCCTATGATCAGAACATCAAAGGAGTCTGTTTGAAGTTTTTCGATTTGTATTGCCCGTTGCATCACTATTCCTTACTGATGTCAAGAGTGTTATGTGTGCAGGTTAATCAAATTTAAACGAATGTTTATTGGGGTCTTTTGGTATTTATGTAGTGTGTAATAATTCCTATTTAGTCTCTTTTTTAAATCCTTTTGCAAAACTAGACATAGCGCATTTTTTGAGAAAAGATTTTGCATGCGATTTTGTGGGTCACGATATAGGCAGGGCGTGCTGTCTATATTCACGAGGGCGAGATCGCCTAGCGCAGTTTGTAAAGCATGGGGGCTGTAGGTACGATCTTTAAAGATATTCAAACACGCTTGCTGAAGTTTTTGGCGCAGATACTTAGGCTTGAGGCAGAGTTGGGGATGCTTTTGCAGAGTGAGAATGTCCAACCCTTCAGAGAGAGGGTCATCAAAGGTGTAGTAGTAGCTCTCAAACAAGAGTTCAAAGAGTCGAGTTCCATATTGGGTAAAAAAGGGAGCAAAGGTGCGCATCAAGGCATCCTTATCTAGGATCGGATTGACATCACTATCGCCTAAATGCCATTTCCATATCGCATAAGTCTCTGCATAGTCCCCCTCAATGTATTCGCCCAAGAGGGCGTAAGAGAGTTCTGGATGGACTAATTTATACGCCAGCTCCGCAATTTTGAAATCTTTAAAGAAAGCTTGCACGGGCAACATGGGTTTGGGGCTTTTTTGTTCGTGTTCTAAAAAGTAACAAATCGAATCTGCAAAGCTGGAGGGGTAAAAAGGGTGGGCTTGCAGGGCACTCATATAGGTGTTGAGATTCATGCCCTGCTGGTGCGCGTCAATCAAGGGAGCATAGATGAAATCTAAGACCTTGAGATAATCCTGCACCACCTGCTTAAGAGGGGTGTGTCTTGGATGCTCACCTTCATCATCTAAAAGCGAGCCAAAGAGCAAGGTAAAGAGATGCATGAGTTCAAATTTTTTTAATTCTGCGATAAAGTGCTCTTCTGCCTCGTCTCTAGGTTTTAATCTTTGCAAAAGAGGGATTTGGTTGATAAATCTGTATCCCAGTTTCTCTAAAGTGGGCAGGTCGTCTAGCACAACATCGCTTGTGATGAGATCACGCCCCGGATCACTCGCATTATTACCCTTGTCCATAAGTCTTTTTATTTGCTCGGCAGTTCGAATCAAATGATCAAGAGGGGTAGGCTTGTAGCTGAAAACTAGGTTTAGCCAAATATGTGTGTCAAAATCTTTTTGCAAGCGTTGTTGCAGGGCTTGGCAGAGGGCATTTTTTGAAGAGAATAGCTGGAGTTTGTCTTGCGGGGTTAAATACACACAGGGGTTATCATGCATAGAAAACAAGCGCAAGCGTTTGAGCTGGGTTTTTAAAATCTGGCTATCTTTTGGTAGCGAATTAAGCACAAGAATACATGCTTGTTGGAGTTTGGGGGTTAAATACTTGGGGTGTAGGCAAATGGTGGGGCGATCTTGCAAAAGTTGAGGGGTAATGTCTTGTAAATCCAGATAAGCGTCTATATTAGTGCTCATCTCTAGCGCGCGCGCCAAATGCAGGACTTTGAGAGACTTAAATTCTTCTAATGCCTGCGCACGGGTGCTCACATCAGTGAATATCCGCTGTCTATCCCAGTAACCCAGAGTGATTTCAGACCACACATGATTATAGACAGACACGAGAAAATGATTATAGAGACGATACACCCCCTGCAAATCGCTTAGAAAGGGGGCTAAAATCCCCTCCTTGTTGAAATCCACATAATAGTTTAGGCTACCGCCACCTGCGTAGTTACTCACCTCGCGCTTGATACATCTTCTATCAAAATCATTTTGGCAGCGTTCTAGTTGGTAGGGCATGTCCTCTCCAAAATTTGCAGCAAGACTGTTCAAATACTCCCTAAGGTTTAGCCCCGCTTTGTGGGCGTTAAAAAGTGGGGCGTAGAGTAAATTAAGGTCAGCTAAAAACATTTGTGCGATGGTTTCGCGCTTCTCTTCCATGTGATTTTGGATCAAAACCACCAAATAGAAGGCTTCTAGGGTTTTGAGTGTCTGTAAAAAGCGCGTTTCTTGGGCATTTTTGGGCTTGAAGGCTTGGATCAAAGGCACTTGATCTAGGACTTTTTGGGCTAGATTCATCTCAATATCCCTAGCTTTCAAGGGGTCTTTCTCCTGTGGGTTTTTAATGTATTCTTGGAGGGTTTGGAGGGCTGTAAGCAGGGGGGCAGGTTTTTGGGCATACGCGCACACCATAAACAAACAGATCGCCATAAACAAGCGCGCCATCAAAATTCCTTATTCAAATGTTTTTGTAATGTCAAGCATAGCGCATTTTTAGATTTAAACGCTTGGAGTTTGTCCTTAGGGTCTAGATACACACAGGGGCTATCATCAATGGAGATCAGGCGCACAATGTGTAATTGCTCTTGAATGTCTTTAGCGTTGTAGGTTTGGGCTTGAAAGAGTTGTTGGCAGATTTGCTTAGATTGTGGGCTTAAGTATTTGGGGCTTAAACACATGGTGGGGTTGTCTTTTAGCATGTTTTTTAAAATCTTGGGGTCGTCATTTTGTAAGCTGTCGTAGTAATAAGGGGCGTTGCGATTTAGGGGGAACACCTGCGCTAGATAGAGATCAAAGAGATGTTCGGGGTCTATGCGTTGGGCGTTTTTATCCATGAAGTCCCAAAATGTGCGTCTGTCAGGTATCCGGTTTGCAGATATCCCCCCCTCAAAGATGGTGTTCATAACGAGCGCAACCCAAGAAGGATAGCCTATACGAAAGGCGAAGATGTCCATGGGCATATCCACTTCATGCATATCTTGAATAAGGCGTTTTCTAAAAGGCTTATAGTGGACAATGTTTTTTCTTTGTTCTTCATATAGCCCTTTTTCATGAAAAACAAAGATATTTCTCATACGACGCAGATCAACATTTTTAGAAAAAATGCGATGGAGTTGCTCTAAATAGGCGATCACATCTAGCCCCGCTTTGTGGGCGTTGAAAAGCGGGGCATAGAGCAATGTGTTGATGTGTAAAAATTCGTGGGCAACAAATGTAGCCTTTTCTTCAAGCGACATGTTTATGAGGTCTAGGGCATGGAACATGGCCTTATCTTTAACATGGGCTAAGAATTGCGCTTCTCTTTGGTTTTTGGGCTTAAACTCTTTAAATAAGGGGACTTGCTTAACCACAGCTTTGGCTAGGGGGATGGAGGCATCTGTGTAACCTGCCATAATCTGAGCCAGAGTATAGTCGTAGTTGTCATTTAATGGGACATTTTCGCGCGCATCTTTTATCTTGGTGTAGGATTTTTGCATATAGGCATGGAGTGCCTTAAACGCCTTGAAAAATTGGAATTCTTGGAGCGTGCTTATTGGGATAAAGATAGTTACTACCTTTTCTTTAGCCTGTAGATTTAAGAGTAAGAGAGCTAAGAGAAGTAGGCGGATCATTTAAGCCCCTTTTCTAAGTGTTCTTGCAACGCCACACAGATTGCACTATTAGACTTAAACGCTTGGAGCTTATCATTAGGGTCTAAATACACACAGGGACTCTCATCAATGGAGACAAGGCGCACAAGGTGTAATTGCTCTTGAATGTCTTTAGCGTTGTAGGTTTGGGCTTGAAAGAGTTGTTGGCAGGTTTGCTTAGATTGTGGGCTTAAGTATTTAGGGCTTAGGCACATGGTGGGGTGGGCTTTGAGCGTGTCTTTTAAAATCTTGGGGTTGTCATTTCTTAAGAGATCGTAAAAAGGGGCGTTACGCTCTAGAGGGATCGCCCGTGCTGTGTAGAGATCAGAGAGATGTTCGGGGTCTATGCGCTGGGCGTTTTTATCCATGAAATCCCAAAATATGCGCCTAAATACACATGTGTCAGATACCCGGTCCCAAGCTATCCCCCCCTTAAAGATGGTGTTCAAAACAAGCGCAACCCAATAACTATAGTCTGCATGGTGGGCAAAGATTTGCATGGGGATATGCGCTTCATGCATATCTTGGGCTAAGCGTTTTCTAAAAGGCTTATGGGGGACAATGTTTTTTCTGTCTGCTTCATATATCCTTGCTCGATTAAAATCACGGATATTGTTTATACGGCGCAAATCCGTATTTTTAGAAAAGAGACGATGGAGTTGTTTAAGATAGGCGATCACATCTAGCCCTAGCTTGTGGGCATTGAAAAGCGGGGCATAGAGCCATGCGTTGATATGTAAAAATTCGCGGGCAATAAATGTCTCCTTTTTTTCAAGCAAATCTACTACTATGAGGTCTAGGGCGTTAAACATGGCCATATCCCTCACATGGGCTAAAAAAAGCTCCTCTCTTGTGTTTTTGGACTTAAACTCTTTAAACAAGGGGACTTGCTTAGCCACAGCTTTAGCTAGGGGAATAGAGGCATCGGTGTAATGCCGCATCGCCCAAGTCAAAGCGGGTAGGTATGCTGTATCTGGGTTATTTGGGTTATTGGGGTCGTCTATGTCATCGTCTATCTTGGTGGAGGATTTTTGCATGTAAGTGTGGAGTGCTTTAAACGCCTTGAAAAATTGGAATTCTTGGAGCGTGCTTATTGGGATAAAGATAGTTACTACCTCTTCTTTAGCTTGTAGATTTACGACCAAGAGAGCTAAGAGAAGTAGGCGGATCATGTTTATTCCTTTGTGAAATGTTTTTGTAATGCCAAACAGATCGCATTGTCAGACTTAAAACTTTGGAGCTTGTCCTTAGAATTAAGATACACACAGGGGGCGTTGTCAATGGAGATCAAACGCAGGGAGTTTAGGTATTTTTGTAAGGGTTTGGGGTCATAGCTGTGTTGTTGGAAGATTTGCAAACAAAGTGCTTTAGACTCTTTGTTTAAATACTGGGGTTGCAAACAAATGGTGGGGTTTTGGGTGAGAGTGCGTTGCATCGCTTGGGCAAAAGGGACTTTTGGCTTGAGAATAGAAAATATATATGCATCATCCTCAGCAGGGGTGATACGCAAATGGGTAACACTTTCCCAATACAAACCCATCGCACTTTCAAAGTCATTGTCATTAGCATCACCCCCCAAGAAGGCAAAGGCGCGCGCCTGGCAATAAGCCATCCACACGTTTAAATCTTGGACCTTGACCCCCCCAACAGCACGGATAATCTGGATTGTCAAAAAATCTTTGAAACCATCTTTTTCATTGGCACCAAAAAACCTTACATTTTCAATAAAACCGCTATCCATGAGGTAGTTGTGTGCATCGATGGATGCAAAATCCTCAAAATAGCGGCGCAAAGTCGGAGTCTTAGGACCTTTAACCATGTTTAAATGATCTTTTCGAATGCCCATAATCTCCCAATTAGGGATTAATGCGTCAGACTTGTCATGCAACATCTGTAGATAATCTGTAATGTCCAAACCCTGATGATAGGCTTCAAGTAAGGGGGCGTAGGCCAACTCTATGTCCCTTAAAAATTCTAAAGTGTGTTTTTTAGCGTCAAAGGGCTTAACACGCTTGGGAGACTTCATTTTCTTGCACTTTGAGGTGTGGTTGTTGCAATAAAATTCGGGGGTGGAGTCGCTCAATAAATTAAAAAGGTTGTACATCTCAAGGGCTTTGAGCGCTTGGATCATTTGGGCTTGTTGGGGAGTTCTGGGCTGGAAGACTTGTAAAAACGGGATGTGATCAACAAAGGCTTGCAGGTGCTTGACAAGGGTTGGTGCTTCTTTTTGCATGGCATGGGAAAAGATCATGTCCCAATTTATACGCGTGTAACGCTCTTTAAAATCTTGCTCATAAATTTTAACCACTAATGTGCGGGCTTGTTGCATTTGCTGGACCAAATTAGGGCTTACAGCCCATAGGGGGCTGATGAATAGAAGGATACCTAGTAAGCGAGTCATCAAAATCCTTTATTTAAGCGCTTTTGCAACGCCAAGCATAGCGCATTTTTAGATTTAAAAAGTTGGATTTGTTGGGGTGGGTTATGGTATAAACAAGGGATGTGATCTAGGGTGATCAAGCGTTCTTCTTTGAGCTTTTTTTACATGCGCAAGATTAGGGCTTTGCTAGGGTTTTGGTAACTCTTTAAGCAGAGGTTTAAGAATTGAGAATCCAAGTAAGAGGGATATAAACAGACGTCAGGGGTGCTTTTAATTTGGCTAGGCGCGCTCTTAAGCTGGGCAAGTGTCTCTAGGTAAGCCCCTCCTATTCTGGCTAAATGGATGCTTTGGAAGTAGTGATAATCTAAAAGCTGGTATAAGAGTGGGACTAGCTTGGGGTTGCCTAGTGCTTGGGCAAAATCTACAATAAGTGTTGTAGGGCACTCATTGCCCAAGCCCATCAATCTATTTAAAATCCCATAAGCACTAAGTCCCATGTCTAAATCTCTAAAGAGATGGGCGAGCGCGGGGCTTTTATGGGGGGTGTCATTATCCACACCGACCTCTAGGCTATCTGTGTCTTGCCATATCTCATCCATGCTTAAACAATCTGGGGTTAAACACGCGTGCGTGTTGGTGTAGTGGTGGATAAAACCGATGTATGCAAAGGGGTTAATCCCATGTCTTTGGAGTTGCAAAAGAGGGGCATAGAAAAATGTATTGATTTGTGAAAAGTCTAAAGCAATTTGTTTAGCTGTTTTGCTAAATTGGGGTACTTTTGGATCATCTGGTATGGATTCTTGGATGAGCTCTAAAAGGGTGAGCGCGCTAAATAGGTGCATCGCTTCTAGCATGGCGTGTTCTTTGGGAGTGCTTGCCTTGAATTGTTTTAAAATGGGGATAGCAACACTTTGGGCTAGTTGGAGTATTTGTTGTCTTTGAGGGCTTAGGTTTATCAAAAAGGCGTGCAAAGAGGGAGGGCGCACACGCCCATACAAGGCTTGTATTTCTTGAATAGGATTTGCGAGCAGAGGCAGAAAGAGTAATCCAAGCCAGAGTAAAAAGGGCATAGATTTCCTTAAAATTTCATCTTTTGCAGGGCTTGACAGATCGCGTTGTCAGATTTAAAGATTTGGAACTTGTCCTGCAGATTTAGATACAAACAAGGGGTATTCTCCACGCTTAAAAGGCGTTGGGTTTTCAAGTAGCTTTTTAGATTGTGATAGAGATTGGCTGGAGGCTTTTTAAGCGCATTAAGACAGGTTTGTTGGGACAAAGGGTCTAGGAGCGCGCCTAGAAAGCACACACTAGGTCTTTGCACAATGGCAGATAATTTTAAGGGTTTTTGGGGCGATCTAGGTTGATCCACATCAAAGACCTGATCGATATAAAAGCCCCAATCTTGAATATCGCTCCAAGATCGGGATAACTGGTAAGCTAGGACTTGCTTTAAAGAAGTGTCTAGCTTGGGATCGTGGGGGGCGTATTCTTGCAATCTATGGGGCACACTCCACAACTCTGAGCTGAGTGTGTAAGCCATGATTGTAGATTGGGGCACTTTGATAGTCTGCTTACCTAAGTCCTTGAGTATATTGACTTTAAAGGCAAGCTCCATAACTAAATCATCTTGGGGTTTGGGCTTTTGGAGGGGTAAGTGTTGCCAATCCTCTAAAACATGCACGCCTTGTTCTTGCAACGCCACTAAGGGCTTATAGGTTTCTAGCAGGGACAAAAACAAGGCTAGATTAGCTTGGGGGCTATTGAGGGCTTGGTATTTACCCGCCTTGTTTCTGGCTTTTGGCATAGAACCATGGAGCAACTCTAAAAGCTGGGCTTGACTTAAAATCTTGAGGGTTTTATTAGGTTTCAAAGCCTTTAAAAGGGGCATTTCTTGGACGAAATTTTGGGCTAGCTGGCGGATTTCTTGGGCTTTTTGCTCTAAAGAGCTTTTTAAAGGCTCTTGCTCTAAACCCCGTGATCCGTGCCTAGAGCGCACATCGCTAGAGATGGCGTAACGCTCCAACACCTTAGCTTGTAAAACTTCCATTTGTGAAAGCTATTTGGCAGGCGATGCGTGGATGAAGCCCACAAGCAATAAAGCCGCTAGCTTTAAACGCATTTAAAAAGTCCTTTCTAAATGTTTTTGCAACGCCATACATAACGCGTTACTAGATTTAAACACTCGGAGTTGGTCCTTAGGGTCTAAATACACACAGGGAGTATCATCAATAGAAATCAAACGCACAAGGTGTAATTGTTCTTGAATGTCCTTAGTATTATAAGTTTGGGCTTGAAAGAGTTGTAGGCAGGTTTGCTGTGATTGTGCGCTTAAATATTTGGGGCTTAGGCACATGGTGGGGTGGTCTTTTAGAATGGGGGTGGGGTTGTCTTTTAATTTGTCGTAAAAAAAGGCGTTGTTGTCTAAGGGGAGCGCCCGTGCGGCGTAGAGATCAAAGAGGTATTCGGGGTCTATGCATGCGGTTTTTCTATACCAGAAGTCCCACAATGTCGCTTCTTCGCTTATCCAGTCTGTGGCAATCCCTCCATCACAAATTGTGTTCAAAACGAGCGCAGCCCAATAACCATAGTGTTTACGAAAGATTCTTGTGGGCATATCCGCATTATCCATATCTTCAACTAAGCGTTTTCTAAAAGGCTTATGGGGGAAAATGTTTTTTTCGTCTGCTTCATATGACCTTAATTTATCAAAATCCTCGATATTTCTAAACGTAGTATAATGGTTACTATAATCGCCTTTAGTCAAGAGACGATGGATTTTTTGCAGATAGGCGATCACATCTAGCCCTAGCTTGTGGGCGTTGAAAAGCGGGGCATAAAGCCATGCGGTGGTGTGTAAAAATCTGTGGGTAAGAATTGCAATCTTTTTTGCGCTCGGAGTGTCTTTGACATATGCCGAGCCATCTATGATGTCCAGGGCATGGAGCATTGCCATATCCTTCACATGCTCTAAAAAAAGCTCTTCTCTTTGGTTTTTGGGTTTAAACTCTTTAAACAAGGGGACATGTTGCGCTAGGGCTTTGGCTAGAGGGATGGAGGCATTTGTGTAATTTGCCATGGCTAAAGTCAGATCGGATTTATCAATATAGGAGTCCTTTGTGACATTGAGGCGTTTGTATATCTTGGTGTAGGATTTTTGCATGTAGCCATAGAGCGCCTTGAACGCCTTGAAAAATTCTTGGGTGTTTTTGAAGTCTTGGAGATTGCCTATTGGGATAAAGATAGTTACTACCTCTTCTTTAGCCTGTAGATTTAAGAGTAAGAGGACTAAGAGAAGTATGCGAATCATTTTATTTCTTTTGTTAAGTGGTTTTGCAACGTTACACGGCGCGCATTTTGACACGATCACCCACCCGCTGAAAGCAGGTGGGATTTCTGCTAAGAATGCCTAAACCCCCATTCCATCTGCAACTTTATTGCCGGCTACTCTAATTTCATTCATTAAATCCTTACTTTCACAAGAAAGCGCAACTGTGTGCGTGGATTCTTGAGTTCCTGCCGTGATATTGACAACAACCTGTGAAGTGATTTCCCTAATTGCGCTGATAATGGCAGCAATTTCTGTAACGGATTTGGTGGTGCGCTCGGCCAGTTTTCTGACTTCATCAGCCACCACTGCAAAGCCCCGCCCATGTTCGCCCGCGCGTGCAGCCTCGATCGCTGCATTGAGCGCGAGCAGGTTGGTTTGATCGGCGATGTCTTTAATGGTTTGCGTAATAGAAGAAATCGAGTCGGATTGGGCATTGAGGGTATTAATCTGATCCGCGCTATTTCTGATCGTCGTGGCTACCCCCTGAATGCTTTGCGTGGTTTTTTCGATCATCTCACTCCCCCTATCAGTGAGTTTTTGGTTTTCTTTGATAAGACCCAATGTCATCAGAATCTTTTCTTCTTTAGAGGTAACATCCCAAGCAAATTTAATAAACTTGTAAATGCGTCCATTATCATCAAAGACCGGGTTATAGCTTGCCTCCAAGTAAACTTTATTGTGATTTTTAGCTACTCGCGTGAAAGTCCCACGGGTAAAATGCCCCGCCTTAAGCTGTCTCCAAAATGCTTCATATGTGGCACTTTTCACATATTCAGGCTCGCAAAAGAGGGCATGTTCTTTTCCCTTAATTTCATTCAGACTATAGCCCATTAAATTCAAAAAATTTTCATTGGCAGCAAGAACTCTTCTTTCGGTGTCAAATTCAACGAGAGCCATACTTGCCAATGCAGCATTGTAGATAGATTTAAGATTCTTAAGCTCTAGGATTTCTCCAGTAATGTCATTGGCAAATTTAATCACTTTTTGGACTTTGCCATAGGAATCTAGAATTGGAGTGTAGGTGGCTTCTAAATAGAGAATCTTGCCATCTTTATTGACGCGCTTAAAAGTCCCCCGCTTAAACACGCCTGCGCGTAGATCGCCCCAATGCTCTATGTATTCACTAGATTGTACGAGTTGAGGCGTGCAAAATAAGGAGTGGTGCTTACCTTTGATATCTTCTAGAGTGTAGCCCATCAAATTAAGGAAATTTTCATTGGCATGCAAAATCACACCGTCAGTATCAAACTCGATCATAGCCATGGAGCGATCGATAGCATTATAAAACTGGCCTAGTTCATCGGTTTTAGTGTTTAAGGTAGCTTTTTCTGTATGTGGAGACTCTTTTGATTCTCCGTGCCCGAGGTGAAAAAAGGACATGAAAACCTCCTTAGCCATTAAGATGGAACATGTGCGCACTCTAACAAAATAAAATTAAAAAATTTTAATAAGAACACTATGTTTCTAGAGTGTTACAGATAGTTATACAGATAAGAATCAGAAGCATAAATCTCACCTACTAAAAACGGGTAGATTTGCAGGGCTATCAATCCATAACAGTCGTGTTGGGCGTATAGCTTGCTGTGCCACCCACCATTGACGGGGTCGTGTTGCATGCGCTTTTAGAAATCTCTCTTTTGTGTAGACTGATTGCTCAGCGCCCACATATTTTACGCACACGCCCACGATCAAATTTCGCACTCAATAAATCCTTACTTTCTAAATTATCCTTTGTGTGAATCCCCACTAAGGGTAAGAGAGTGTGGATAAGATCATCGCTCATAAAGGGTTTATGCACAGCTTGGGCGAGTTGTTTGAGCTTTTCAGGATGTTTTTGTTTGAAGAGATCGCTAACATAGATCACAAAGGGAATCTCTACTCCAAAGGCAGAGCATTTATGCCCATAAGTGGACGCACTCTCAAAAATATCTTGTGCATGATCGGAGAGGTAGATAATGATGGTATCTTTATCTTTAAAAAGTTTAAAAATCTCGCTCAAAATATGATCGGTGTAATACAGAGAATTGACATAATCTGCCACAATCTGCTTGTCTTTCTCATCTTGGACATGCAAACCTTGATAGGGGATGTCTGCAGGGGTGAACTTGGCAAAGGTTTTAGGGAAGCGTTCTGCATAGAGCACATGGCTACCGATGAGATGGAAGAGAATAAAATTTTTACTGGCAAGCTTTGTTGCAACTTTGGCGTGGAAAGTGTCTAGCAAATTAATATCATAGCTATGTCCCATGGAGACATCGGCATAGTTGTGGTGGTCGAAACGGCGGGCAATGAGCGTATAGGCATTACTGATAGGGGAGGCTTCTTGATTATCTAACCAAAAAGTCTTATAACCCGCTATTTTAAAAATATCGCCCAAATTCCTTTGTGTGTACCACGCACTCATGCGATTTTCTACATCGCTATAATTCAAAAGGGTTTGAAATACAGAAAGTGTATAGGCAAAGGCAGAGATCACATTATCAAAGACAAATAAATTTTGCGATCTCTCTCTCTCTACTAAGCTACTTAAAAAGGGCGTATTAGGTACAGGGTAACCATAGACTCCCATAAAGTTCTTAGAGGCGCTTTCGCCCACAATTAGTACCACATTGGGTACGCTATCAGCCTCCACATGCGCATAGTCTTTAGGGTAAGGTCGTTTGAAGCTTTGATAGATTAGCTTAGCGTGGGCGTGATCTTGAAAGCTTGCATAAATAGCGCGCATTTCTTTAAGAATAGGAGTGATGCGTGTAGCAATCACGAGATTAACGATATATCCACCCCTGCCTTGCTGTAAATTCCAACCTGTTCTTATAGAATGCAGTATCACACCACTGAGGAGTAGGGCAAAAACACCGCCTACTACTTTTGGACTCAACTTTACCTGTAAATGTAGGCGGCATAAAAACGCACAAAAAACAATGTAAGTCAAAATGAGTCCGCTATGTGGGAGTGCCATACCCACAAAAAACTCATAGCACTCTCTAGGACTTGCGGCCAAGATCGTATCTATCAATGCTTGATTAAAACTCATGCTAAAATAATGGGAGGTAAAAAAATCTAAGAATGCCAATACCAAACTTAAAATTAACATGGCGTTCTTAAGAGCTTTAGCCAATTTTGAGCGTCCAATAAGAGTAATCAGACAATAATATGTGTAAAAAAATATAAGACCATAAAAAGCAACTTTAAGCACATGGCGGTATAAAACTCCCCCCATGTGCACATCAATAGAGAAAAAACTCGCCAACACGGGGGCCAGCCACATCAAAAGAAAGCGGTTATCTAAAAACATGCGAGTCCATCTTAGTAGGTAGAAATGACGGGTATTTTAGCATATTTAGACAGAAGCTTAGAAGCCAAGCTGTCTAAAGCCTGTATATGGAGCAGTGAAAGGAAGTCAAAATTTCTTGGCAAGGTGAGCTGTTAAGATTTAACATACTCTAAAATTTCCCTCAGGTCCAACGATTGAGCGACAATACTGGCTTTCTGCCTGACAATCTCTTTAGCATTAAAAGCAATACTCACATCCGCTAAGCCGAACATGCACACATCATTAGCCCCGTCGCCCACGACAATTGTATGACGGACACCTAAAAGTTGTTGTAGGCTACTTAAAAGCTCAAATTTAGAATCCCCACGCATCATAGGACCGCTCACGCGCCCCTCCAACACCCCCTCGCGTGTGTGTAATGTGTTGCTAAAATCTGCATCCAATCCCAACTTATCTTTAAAAAATGCGGTTGCCAATTTAAACCCCCCGCTAAAGCATACCACCTTATAGCCACGCCTTTGCAAGCCCTGCACCACCTCCTGCGCTCCCTTGTGTAGGGGTAAGTCCTCGCAGACAGCCTTAGCCACTCCAAAATCCATGCCCTTGAGCAAAGCCACACGACTTATTAAACTCTCATAAAAATCAGACTTACCCTCCATGGCTTGCATAGTAGAAGACTTTGCCTCTTCCCCCACGCCATAAACCTCACCTAAGATCTCTAAAGTCTCGGCATCGACAAGAGTTGAATCAAAATCAAACACTGCTAACTTCATGCGACTCCTTAAAATCCCTATTCTAGCCAATTTTGTTATAATGCACGCATGGATGTACGAGAATGTTTTTTAACCTTATTTTATGCAGGTAGATTTCCCAAGGGACCGGGCACGGCTGGAAGCGTGGTCGCTTTAGTGTTGGGCTTACCTATTTTATACCTTTCAGTCAACACTTTGTTTTTAAGCGCGCTGTTAGTTGGTGTGATCGCCATCAAACAGATCGACTTGTATGAGCAAGAAACCAATACTCATGATGCCAAACACATCGTGATTGACGAATTAGTGGGCATGTGGATTGCGATGGCAATAGCGGGTTGGAGCGTGGTGGGCATTGTCGCGAGTTTTGTTTTTTTCAGACTTTTTGACATTTATAAACCCTCACTTATTGGCAAGATTGACGCGCAAGTCAAGGGTGGTCTAGGGGTGGTAGGCGATGACGCGCTGGCAGGGCTATGCGGAGGATTGTGTGCATTACTGCTTGTTCACTTTGTGGGTGCGTGGTATTAACACATTAACCAAAACACTCGAAGAGTCTTATTGTTAGGCATGCGTGTGTTAGCATGTGGATATGGAAAAACTTAAAAGAATTTTGATGTTAGCTCTGCCTTCGGCGAGCAATAATTTTTTAGAAATCTTTGTTTTGGCTATTTCTATCGTGTTTATGGGCAAGCTCTCCGACACCCACATTGTTGCGATGGGGATTGGCTTGCAATACTTACTTTTGTTTTATTCTATAAACGCGATTTTCTTCATCGGTACAAATGCGACGCTCAGCCGTCTTGTGGGGGCGCAAGACACGCAGAATCTCTCCATAGGCTACTCTAGTATTTTGATGGGAGCTAGTGCGTTTTGTGCACTGGCATGCGTGCTAGGCTTAGGAGGAATTAAGTTTTTTATTGCATGGATGGGCGTGAGCGAAAAGGCGAGTGTGTTAGCACAGGAGTATCTGCAAGTTTTTATTTTTGCCATGCCAGCTATGTTTGTAAAAAATGTCATGGTCGCAGCGTTAGCAAGCCTCTCAGATACACTCACTCCTTTACTGATCAAAACCCTCATGAGTCTTCTATGTTTGTTTCTCAATAAGGCGCTTATTTTTGGCGATTACGGCTTTATGCGCTTGGATATTGCAGGGGCAGCGTGGGCAAATGTGATCGTAGCGTTTTTGGAGATGGGGGTTCTATTCGTCGTGATTGCATGCAAAAACACCCCTCTAAAATTTCGCTGGACATTTGATTGGAAATTTTTTAAGCGCACATGGCATGTGGGTTGGCCCTCTGGGTTTGAAAGGCTTTTAAGTCTTTTCTCTACCATTCTTGTTTCTAAATTCGTTGCTACCTATGGCGATGCAATTTTGGCGGGCATGCAAGTAGGCTTACGGGTAGAAACTTTTAGTTTCATGCCCGGATTGGGTTTTACTATTGCTTGTATGGTACTTGTGGGGCAGAATTTAGGGGCTAACCAAGTCCAAGTAGCCCAAGATTATATCCACACCACTTTAAAAGTAGCGGGATCTTTGTTAGGCGTGTTGGGTGTATTGATGCTCATCTTTGCTGAACCCTTTGCGCTAATTTTTTCCCAAAACCTCATCGTAGTTAAGGTGGCTTCGTGGTACTTGATGGCAGTAGGGGTTTCGCAAGTGCCCTTGATCTTTCTTTTTGTGCTCGATGGGGCATTTAGGGGGGCAGGCATGGCAAAAGTTTCGCTTTATATTAACACCTTTGGGCTGTGGTGTTTGCGCATCATCCCTATGTATATTTTGCTTCAATGCGCTGCAGACATTAAATGGATCTTTGTGGTCATCTGCCTAGAGACCTATGTGCGGGCGGGGATTTTCTACTGGGCATACCGGCAAGGGTGGTGGAAAAAACCCGGGCGCTTTGTGCCCTAGCGTAATAAAGCTTGTTTTTTAGCTAGAGTAAGATCGCTAGACAACATGTCGGTAATCAAATCGTCTACGCTATATTGGCGTTTCCATCCCAATTCACGCTCAATCTTAGAAGGGTCGCCTAGCAATAAGTCCACCTCTGTAGGTCTGAAGTAACGCGGATCCACTTTTACAACCACTTGGTTTTTGCGTAAGGGTATTTTTTCTTGATGCAGAGCACTGGGTATAAAATCCACCACGACCGCTTCCTCTTCTAAGCCCTGCTTATTAAATTCCACTATGACCCCCGCCTGTGCAAAACAACGCGTGGTAAAATCTCTAATGCTCATAGTCTGTCCACTAGCTACGACATAATCCACAGGTTTATCATGTTGTAAGATCAAGTGCATGGCTTTGACATAATCGCGCGCATGTCCATAATCGCGCTTGGCATCTAAATTTCCTAGATACAGGCATTCTTGTAAACCATAGAGCATGCGCGCAATCGCCATGGTGATCTTGCGCGTTACAAAGGTCTCACCCCTCACAGGACTTTCATGGTTAAATAGAATCCCATTAACTGCGAACATATTATAAGCCTCGCGGTAGTTTTTGGTGATGTAGTAGCCATAGAGTTTAGCCACAGCATAGGGGCTTCTAGGGTTAAAGGGAGTTTGTTCGTTCTGGGGAGTCTGCAACACCTCCCCATAAAGTTCGGAAGTGCTGGCTTGATAAAAACGCGTCTCTTGCAACCTTAAGAAGCGCATCGCTTCCAAAATGCGCAAAGTTCCCAAAGCATCTACATTGGCAGTATATTCAGGCATTTCAAAAGACACTTGAACATGACTCTGAGCGGCAAGATTATAAATTTCTGTCGGGTGAATTTTAGCAATCAGGCTGGTCATGTTGCTTGAATCTGTCAAGTCGCCATAGTGCAAGAAAAAATGCGCATGGCTGCTATGAATATCTTGATAGATTGCGTCGATGCGCGCCGTGTTAAAAGATGAGCTACGGCGCTTAATCCCGTGCACTTCATAGCCTAAATCCAGCAAATAGCGCGCCAAATAACTCCCATCTTGTCCTGTAATTCCTGTGATCAAAGCAATTTTTTTCATTATCTTCCTTTAGGGACGTTTGTAATCATCTTCTAAGCGTTCGATGTCATCTTCATCGCACACTCCACATTGCACTTCCAAAATCTTTAGGGGTGCATCTGTGGCATTACCTAAGCGGTGTAACTGCCCCTGTTTGATAAAGACACTCTCATTAGCATGCACTTGCAATGTCTGATCTTCTAAAACCACGCTAGCAATCCCCTCCACCACAACCCAATGTTCGCTACGCTGTTGATGGCGTTGTAAACTGAGGCGTTTATGGGGCGCAATGTTTAAAAGCTTCACCTTAAAACTTGTATGCTCTAAGAGCACCTCAAAACTTCCCCATGGGCGGTATTCTATGGGACAGGTTTGTAAAAACGCAGGGTGGCTGTGTTGCACCTGTTCTAAAAAACTTTTGAGCATGTCTAAGTGGCTATGGGGCGCAATCAAAAGCGCGTCTTTAGTGTCTACCACAACGCACTCTTGCAACCCTAGCAAGCAAACCAATTTATCAGGTGCGCTATAAACATAATTGTTCGTGGCTTGCTGTGTTTCTAGCATACCTTGATGGCAAACATTGCCATTAGTGTCGGCATGCAAACTTTCTTTAAGGCTCAGAAAATGCCCCACATCGCGCCACTCTCCCTTGAAGGGCACAAGGGCAAGGTGGGCGCAGCGTTGCCACAAACACACATCAACGCTTCCTTCTACAAGGGTTTCCATGCCTTCACATTTAAGAATGTTGGTAAGTCGTTTAGCATGTTTGTAGACCTCTTGGCAGGCTTTGAGCATTTCGGGCGTATGTGTGGCACACTCTTGTAAAAATGCTTGGGCTTGGAAAACAAACATGCCACTATTAATAAAAAATTTTCGGTCTTTTTGCGTGTTAAGCTGGGCAATCTGCTCTAGACTGGGTTTTTCTATAAACCCCATAATTTGTCCTGAGGGCGTACATGCGATCAGCCCGTATTCACTGCTGGGGGGGTGAGCAACCCCAAAAAGCACCATTTTACCTTGCTGGGCTAAAGGCAGGGCTTGTTTGAGTGCGTTTTGGAGTGCGCATGTATCCATTAGATGATCTGTAGGGCTAATCAGCAATACCTCGTCGGGCGCGCATGCTAGAGCAGCCAGAATCAACGCATTCATGGTATTTTTGGGTGCGGTTTCTAGTAAAAACTGGGTACGCGCTTCTAATTTTGCGTGTGCGATTTCTTCTAGGGCGTGGAAATAATGATCTTGATTGCACACCACCAAAAAACGTGCTTGCCCGTCATCTAAACGCTCTAAAGCCAGTTGAAATAAACTTCGATGATGATAAAGTTTTAGAAATTGTTTGGGAAATTTACTACGGCTCAGAGGCCATAGTCTTTTACCACTCCCTCCACTCAAGACAACATGCACCATCGCTATCCTTTAAAGTAAACGCGTATTAAAATTACTATGCTACAATGCACCGCCTTAAATTTAACAAGGAGTTTTTATGGACATTCAGTTTATTGTGGATCACATGAACAAAAACCATGTGAAAGATATGGAAGGGTTGCTTGCCAAATTTGGGCAAATTAGAGATGCAGTGGATGTGTGTTTGAAAAACGCCACCACCGAATGCATTGAGATTGCTTACAAGCTTAAAGGCAAAGCTCAAGAGGAGGTACTCAAGATCGACTACCCTGCCAAGGTGGCTAAGGTAGAAGAAATCAAAAACGCTATCATCGAGCTTTGTACTTCTATCACCAAGACAACAGACATGGAAGATGTGCGCGCTGATCTCGAAAAATTCAGAGAGGGTTTCAGCAGTGTTTGTGTGGCAAGTTTGAATCCACATAATGAAGTGGTGTGTTCTTATAGCGCGCTCCTGTCTTACCAAGAGGGACACCACACCCAGTACTATATTTATGTGAGCGAAGTTGCCGAACATTTCAGCAGTATCAAAGCTCATCCTGACAATCTTGAAGTGATGTTCTTAGAAGATGAGGCAGTAGCAAAATCACCCATCTTGCGCAAACGCCTACGCTATAAAGCCCGTGCACACTTTGTAGAAAGAGGTGCAGAGTTTGATAAGGTCTACGATCAGTTTTTGAGTCGCCATGGTAAGGGTAGGGGGCTAGAAACTATCAGGAACATGCAAGATTTCCATCTAATCCGCCTAGAATTTGTACATGGGCGTTTTGTGAAGGGCTTTGGACAGGCTTATGACATTGATGCGCATGGAAACATCTCTTATGTGGGAGCTAAGGGTAACCCTCACACTAGAGAAAAATCACCCCATGCTGACGCACACCCTCATGGACACCCTCATGGACACCCTCATGGACATGCGCACCCCCACGCAGGCAATCATCCCCACGCCTAGCGAATGTTTTGCCCCTCTGAGGAGGGGGATTCTCGCACTTTGACTTGGATATTGAGAAGTATTAAGAAAATAATGTTATCTTGGGGGCTTCACATGCGCTGTATGTGGATGCGCGAGCAAAAGGAGTTATCATGCGTCGGCTAGAAACCTTAGAGTCCATCTTGGAGCGTTTGAGGGTCTCTATTAGAAAAAATGGGCTAAAGAATTCTAAGCAACGGGAAGAGGTGGTGAGCGTTTTATATAAAAGTGGTACGCACATGAGTCCAGAAGAGATCACCCAAAGTATCCGCTTGCGTGATAAAAATACAAGTATCTCTTCGGTGTATCGGATTTTGAATTTTTTAGAGAAAGAGCATTTTATCTACACTTTGGAAACCAACAAAAATGGTAGGCGCTATGAAATCGCTGCCAAAGAGCATCACGATCACATTATTTGCTTGCAATGTGGGGATATTGTTGAATTTGTAGATCCTGAGATTGAAGAGCGCCAAATTCAAGTAGCGCGACAATTCCAAGCCAAATTAGTCAGCCATGACATGAAATTGTTCGTCGTATGCGTCAAATGTCTAGCGCGAGAGCAGAGTTAACCCTCTAAGTCATTTAAAGTGAGTGGGTGAGCGTATTCTAGGTCTTTAGTTGCTTTCTTGCCTAAGATTTGAGGAAGCAACTTGGGGGCAAGACCTGCATTAGGGCGCAGGGCTTTCACATGTTCTCTGGTGATTGTTGTCCCCTTTTTAAGGGTTTTGGTGATAAACAGACTCCTAGCGAATTGTCTCCCTTCTTGTGGAATCTCTTCAAGGGGGTTATCAAATCCCAACGCTAAGTGGGTGTTATGTATATCAGACACCATTTGTGTAAACTCTTGAGCATTCATACTAAAAGATCGATCCACGCTTTCAAGACTTTTATCTAAAATGAAATGTTTTTCGATCATGCTAGCTTTAAGGGCGGTGGCAATGATAGCACTCAAGCTTCCTAAAGTATGGTCGCTCAAACCATAGGAGGTTTGGTAGCGTTCTTGCAATAATGGCATGCGCCCTAAATTAGCGGCTTGTAAGGGCGTGGGATAGGCACTGGTGCAATGTAAGAGTGTAATTTGAGAATTGCCCACTTTGTGGCAGGCTTGCAAGGCATCCAAAATCTCGGTATGCGTGGCAATGCCGGTGGAGATGATAAGGGGTTTGTGCGTACTGGCTACTTGAGCGATGAGTTCTAAATCAGTGATCTCGAAACTGGCGATTTTGTACATTGGGCAATTAAGTTTTTCTAAGAGCTCCAAACCCTTTATACTAAAAACTGAACTAAAAAGTTCTAGTTCCAAATCTTTAGCACGCTCAAAAAGGACATTATGCCATTCTAAGGGCATGGCAGCGCGCTGGTAGAGCTGGTATAAAGTCTCTTGATCCCAGAGCGTGCCCTGAATAACAAAAGGAGGTTTCTTAGAGTTGAGAGTTAAACAATCTGGAGTATAGGTTTGGAGCTTAGCCGCATTTGCACCCGTAGCCTTGATAGTTTCTAAGGATTGTAGGGCAATGGAGAGCGATTGGGCATGGTTAGCGCTGAGTTCAGCAACGATATAGGGGGCGGGCATGGACACTCTTTTTAAGCATTATAGCTAAAGGGAGAGAGTTTGACAAATAGCCATACATCGTGATAGTGTCCATCACGGTAAATAAAATCGCGTAAAAAGCCTTCCTTGCGGTAGGCGTGGCGTTGGTAGAAATGTAAAGCTCTTTGATTGTTAGACAACACTTCTAGATGCAAGGCATGGAGGCGCATTTTATAGAATGCGATAAATTCCAAAGCGTCTAAAATTTGCGCACCCACGCGTTGCAGGTTAGGGTTTTTATAAATCCCCAAAAAGGCATGGCGGTGGATGGCATGGACACGGGTTAGCGACCCTACACCCAAGAGGGTATTTTCTTGTTTGAAGAGATAGTAAGCACTGCTCGTATTGGTCTTAAGCTGTTCGATAAATTGGAGGTGTGCTTCTAAACTAATATGCTGGTTGACCATCCATGCGCTGGTTTCTGGATGATTGCGAAAAGCGAGGATTTCTAAGCGTTCTTTGGGTGTGGTGTCGACAAAATGGCAGGCATATAGGGGGCGGCTTTGTTCCTGTTGAAAAGTGGTGGGAGGAATATCAAAACTTTTAGAAAGCCATGATAGATCGGTGTTGCTCATATTAAGATCGCTTCTAAGGTAGGTTCAAGTTTAGCACCAATAGCTAGAGCTTGCTGGACGGTTTGCATACGCATGCGCACCTGTAAGTCCAAGACGGATAGATCGCTAAGCAAGCTTTCCAAACCGGTAGACTTGCAAGCTTGAATTTGGCTTAGAGCGTGGAGCTGGGGAATTTGGTTTGGAGCAATGGGCAGGGCTAGAATGGGCGTCAAACTTAACATGGCTTCATAAAGCATCCCTCCTGCACCCAGTAATGCGATATCGCTTTGGTGCAATAGGTCAGCAATGGCGGGTAAATCCAAATTAACATGATAGGAGGCATAGGTTTTGTGAGGTAATGCCCGCACAATTTCCAAAGGGGCACATATATGGACAAAAAGATGGGTTCTTCCTAAAAGCTCTAAGGCTTGCTGATAATAGGGGAGACTTTGCCTGCTCCCACCAAAGGACATAAAAAGAGTGCTAGGAGCGGCTTGTAAAGGTTTTTGAGGGGCTATAAACGCGCGCTCAAAAGGCATGAAAGTACAGCCTAAGAAATGGTGTTTCGAGGGCATGTAAAGAGTCTCTGCACGGTAAGCAGGATTAAGAATTGAAATATCCGTTGGAAGATTGGCACGCGGAGAGTCTTCTATCACGATCAGATGATGCGCCCGTGCACGCACATGGTAGTAGAAATCTAGGGGAGCTAGGTAACTATCCACGATCAGATCGGCATGGTAATTTAGGGTATCGTCTTTGAGCCAATCTATGGATATATCAGCTAATTCGTGGGGTGCGATCACACATGCGTTTAAACCGATATGTTTAAGGTGTTGTTTGAGTTTTTGGGCGCGTCTAAGATGCCCTAAACCACTTGTAGGGGTTGCATCAGCAAGGATTTTGAGCATGGGTACGCAAGAGTTGGTATTTAAGTTTGGCAAGCTCTAGGTCTTCTAAAGTATCGATGTCTTGAGCGTGAAGATGGGGCACAATGATGGGGAAGGAATGGGGAGCTAAAAGGGGCTCGAGCTGACTGAAGTGCTTTGCCTGCCCCATATAAAAAAGTCCCGTATCATGGTAGAGAGGGGGGAGATCTTGAGAGCGTGCGTTCAAGTGTTGGGCAAAAAGGGGGCTAATCTCAGGAGTGAGAGCGAAGGAGCGATAGGGCGATGAGGCGTAGGGAGTGAGTGCTAGGGCGTATTTGTAGATAGGGTTATTATGAAGAGCTTTGATCGCCTCCTGAATGTGGCACACTTGTAAAAGTACACTCGTGCCATAGAGCACACAGACCATTCTGGTAGGCGGAAGTTGTAGGGTTGTAATGGCATGGGCAACCACATCTAGAGTGGGGGTAAAGTCATCCGCTAAATTGGCAGGGCGTAAAAAGGGGGTTGTTGCGCCGGAAGCTCTAGCAATTTGAGCAATTTCTTGGCTGTCGGTGGAAACAACGACCTGTGTGAAAAGTCGAGAGTTAATGGCAGTTTCTATAACATGGGTAATAAGGGGTTTGCCTAGAAAGGGGTAGATATTCTTTTGGGGAATCCGCTTACTTTGTGCGCGCGCCAAAATAAGAGCAAGCATTCATCTCCTAATAGGGGAATTGGGATTCTAAAACATCATTGGCGAGCTTTTTCTTGTTGCTCGCACTTAAAGAACCAAGATTGGTGTAAGAAATCTTGGCATCGGCGATGTATTTTGACTGCACTACATTATCTCTATTGATATCAAAGGGGCGCACCACCCCGCTAAGCTTGATAACCTGTTTTTCTCCATCAACTAAAATCTCTTTGCTACCATAGATGAAGTAATTACCATTTTCCAAGACTTTGACAATCCTAGCCGTAAGAGTGAATTTGAGATCTTCGCTCTTTTTTTGCGCCCCTCCACCCTTAAAATTATTGTTAGTGGTGGATTGGGTCAGACTATAATTATTCTTGTCATCTAAAAACTGAGCTTGACTTTTTTTATTGAGGTCCCTACCATTGTAGGTTAATCTAGGTGCGCTGGAAGTTCCATTAGATGCGCTCTTGTAATCTTTAGAAGTGCTGTAGTTAGCGCTCGCGCTTTCAGAAATCTCTACGGTAACCAGATCGTTAGGCTTCATGGCGCGCCTATCTGCAAACAAGGGGCGTTCACCCTGTCCGAAAAGACTCCCGGGCTTAGAAATTTCAGGAATGAACTCTTTTGAAGGCATCTCTTCTACATAATCTGGTGGATCGAATTTAATCCCGGGTTCTACAGCATTGATCACACTCATACATACCACTAATCCGATCAGTTTAACTCTGAGCATGCCCTTCCTTAGCCCCTTTTTTAGCCCTAATTATACTATAATAGGGGTTTCAGAGTCATTAGTTTTAGGAAAGAAGATGCAAAAAAGACGCGGGCTAAAGTGGGTTTTAGGGGCTGTTTTGGGCATGGGGGGCTTGCAAGCAACAGAAACTCCTGAATGGATGAAGGGGCTCATCGTAGGAGCAAGTTATCAGACTGGCGCTATCAATATTCTGACAAAGAGTAATGGTGTGCCTCATAATATGAATGTAAGCGGCAATGGATTGGGTTTGCTAATAGGTTACACTGGTTATTTTAGAGATGATCAAATGCTCGGGGCGCGCTATTATGCTTTTTTTGACTGGCAAGCTTTTGGTGCACAATACCCAAAAAGTCCTTACGGAGGCGGAGGATATTATGGGGGTAGTAATTTACTCGTCTATGGCGCTGCTGCAGATTTTTTTTATAACTTTTTTCAAGGGTCTTTCTATCGAGACGACATTTCGCTAGACTTGGGTGCGTATGTGGGTGTAGGCATTGCAGGTAATTCGTGGCTTTTAGGTAGTGGAGGGCAAGACAAAATGGGGATTCCCCCTTGGGGGCTGTCTAATGTGAGCGTAAGCGCGTTCCAATTTCTTTTTAATGTGGGAATCAGGGCGTTAATAGTGGGTGAACATGGCATTGATCTAGGCTTTAAAATCCCCAGTATCAACAACCGCTATTACATTGGCGATAATTTCAGTGTGCGCTTACGCAGAAGCTTTGCTTTTTACATTGGTTACAACTACCACTTCTAGTGATAGGGGATGCACGCTTTGAGCATCCTCTTATAGTAGCTTTGTGCTTTTTGAATGAGACTAGAATCATTATCCTTGAGCAATAATTCGTAACTATTTTCAAAGGCGTTTTTGCTCCAGTTAGCCGAACCTAGAAAAATCCATTGGTCGTCAATAAGGGCAAGTTTTTGGTGCATAATGCCGTGATAGGCATTTTGGAAGTGTTTGGATACTTTGGCTTCTATACCTTGTAATAAGCAAGTTTTAATCCCGTCATATTTAGATAAATAAGCGATCGTGGAATGTTTCCCATGAACATTGCTACCATAGTCGTAGATAATATTGATCTTGACTCCACGACTTGCAGCATCTTTCAAGGCTTTGGCAATCTTTTGGTGTGTAAAACTATAGATAGCGATATTAATATGATTTTTAGCCATGTTGATTCCTGAAATCAGACTATTAAGCGCTTCCTTTTGCTCGTAAGGGAGCATATAAAGTGTGGGGGTAGCGTGCAAAATACCCATTAATGCACAAGGTAAGAATAATGATTTTAAAGACCAACGCGCCATTGAGAATCTCCTTAGATTTTTAATTTCTCGTTAAAGCAAAATAGGCAAATTTTGTATTATAATGTGGAATTTAGGTAGTTTCGCTTAAGGAGTGGCGTTGAAAATCTTGTTGGTCAATCAAAATAAAATGGTCGAAAAGTTGTTTGAGAACATCGCCAGAAAGCTCGCTTTAGAGTTGATAGTGCAAGAGCATGTTGATGAAGCACTTCCCAAACTTCAAGAGGGTGGGGATTACTTTTTCTTTGCAGATGACACTGTAGTAGATGAGATAGAATATAGCAAGATTGAAGCGCACTTAGAATCATGTAAGCTGAGTGCTTTCATACATAGAAAGACAATTATTCCCTTTGGGTCTTTCACACACTATATTCAAAAGCCTTTTTTGCCCACTGATGTATTGCATATCTTAGAGAGGACCATAGAGGCGTTGCATTTGCATGCGGAGGAGGCAGAACAATCTCAAGAGACTCCTGCAATAGCTGATGATGACATGGTTTTTGGTTCAGATTCCAATTTAAGTCAGTTGGAAGAACTAGAAAATTTATTTAATGCTGAAGCGGCGGCACCAACCCCAAAACCTTCTGTGCAAACTCCTGAAGAGCACACAGAGGGAGAGTTAAAAAAAACTCAGGAACCCCAAGAAGTTATAATGCCTGATGTGCCTGAACAGGCCCAGACCCCTCCCCCTTCTAACATAGAATCCTCAGACGCAACAGAAACACAGATCACCCAAAAAACTATGGATTTTTCTTTGGAAGATCTGCTACCTGTAGACAATAGCGGCAATATAGAAGAGGATGCCCATGAGGAATTGCCTCACACGCAGGAACAACCAGTCGCATCGGTTGAAGAGTCTGTCGCCCCAGAATCGGCAGCGCCTTTGGCGCAAGAATCACTAGAAGAGATTCCCGCAGAACTAGAACATACAGAACTAGAACATACAGAACTAGAACATACAGAACTAGAACATACAGAACTAGAACATACAGAACCAAAGGTAGAAGTGCCTGTTGCAGAAGAGGCGCAGGTGGCGAGTTCTCTAGATCAAGCCACTCAGGAAACACCTATGGAATCAACTCAGGAATCATCCTCTCTCCAAACAGGTTCAGAGGCGCTTGCACAACCAGAAGCGCACGTTTTGGAAGAGGCAACCCAAGGTATGGAAGATACCCCAAACACTCCTACCCCAGACGCTTCACTAGAATCTGTACAGAGTTCTGGCGGTGCAACATCGGATACAGAGTTAAGCTCAGTAGAGGAAGCAGAGTTATCTCAGTCGGAAGATGAAAGCACGCTAAAATCTCAAGAGGACATGGAACTCAGTCAAGAGTTAGAGCCGGAGTCCGTTGAGGATTCTACGCAGCACGAGGAGTTGCCTCCTCAAGAAGAAGCACACACAGAAGAAATAGCCACCACAGAAGAATCTCATGTTGAAGCATCTCAAGCACCATCTCACACGCAACTAGAGGAGGTGGATTCTACAGAAATGCTAGATTCTGAACCTGATATACAAGAACTTGAACCTCAAGACATCGCGCATATTGAAGATATTCCCGGATCTATTATGGCAAGCGTGATGGACGAACCCTATGAAGATTTAAAGAGTAAAGATACTGACACACAGGGAGCTGTGGGGGCAGAAACAGAACAGCCAATGCCTCTAGAAGAATCCGTTGTAGCACAGGAAGTTACTACAGAACCTGCGACGGCCCTAGATTCAGAAAATGCGCAAGCTAACTCTGCAGAAAAAGTAGTTGCACTAGAAAGCTCTAGCTTAGAGGCTGATCCAGTGCCTGCATTTGCGGAAAATCTCGACGCTACATCTGAAATAAAGGCGATGGATTCTACCGAGCAAGAGGACGAAGTTACACAGAACACATCTGATCAAAGCCATGCACCTGCTACCCTAACCCTTGATCTTCAAAGCTTGCTCAAAGATTTACCCATCGATCCTAAGATTTTAGAGAATAAGGTTTTAAGTATTCAAATCACAGACAAAGTCTAATGTATACAGATTCCTATAGAATGCTAATTTTAGCTGGCCCTAGTGGCGCTGGCAAGAGCACCTTGATTAAGTATTTGCTAGCCAATTGCAAGGATGTTTATTTTTCTATTTCTACCACCACCCGTCCTAAGCGTACAGGAGAGATTCAGGGGCAACATTACTATTTTGTGTGTGAAGAAGAATTTGTAGAGGGGATTGCTAAAAACCAGTTTTTAGAGTGGGCACGTGTACATGGCTATTATTATGGCACTTCTCTAATACCCATTCAGCAGGCCTTACAAGCCAATCGGCTTGTGCTATTTGATATTGATGTGCAGGGACATGCAAACTTGAAAAAGATTTACCCGAAAGCCACTTCCATTTTTATCACCACTAGGAATGCCCAAGTTCTAAAAGAACGCCTAGAACAACGCCAAACCGATCCACAAGAGGTGATTGCGCAGAGACTCACCAATGCCTTTGGTGAATTGCAAGAAGTGGATAAATTTGATTATGTGGTGATCAATGACAATTTAGAGCAGGCGCAAGAGAAAGTTTTATGTGTTGCCAAGACTTTGAGCTATAAGCAACAAATGTTTCCCAAAGACGCGTTATGTGCAGCGTGGAAAGGAGAGATACTTTAGTGCTTTCAAAACTCTTTGGCAGAAATCCCACTTAAGCAAACGCGATGCGTTTGTTTTGGCGAGTGGGATGAATGCCACTAATTCGTGGTATAATACCCGCATACGTTCGTATCTAGCGCAGGGAGTGCGCAAAGTTACGCCTTTGGAGATACGATGTGTGAGACCTGTAGGGAATGCGTTGGAGCTCAAACTCTGTAAAATCCCTACTATAGGGACACAGAGTGAGAACCAGCAAATGCGATGCGTTTGTTCCCTACGGGCAACATCGGCCAAGGAAGCCCAAAGTCTTAACACATTTGGGCGCTTCACAAGCCAGGTATAGTAGAATGCGCCCAACAACCCAATAAACAAAAGGATAAAAAATGGGTGGTTTCACGAGTGTTTGGCATTGGCTGATCGTGTTGTTTGTGATCATCTTGTTATTCGGTGCGAAGAAGATTCCTGAACTTGCTAAGGGACTTGGAAGCGGAATCAAGAATTTCAAAAAAGCCGTCAGAGAGGATGAGGAAGAGGCGAAGGCACAAGATCCTCAAGTTTTGCAAACAAAAACGACAACGCAGCCCTCACAACAACAAGAACACAAGGCTTAGGGCATGCATCGTCGCGTTAAGGGGGTGCTTGAGCACCTGTTGGAAGTACCGATCGTTTTAGAGCACCCTAAAGATAAGAGTTTGGGGCATTATGCAAGTGTGGTGGCGTTTTCTTTAGCAAAGACGCGCAGAAAAGCTCCCAAGGTAATTGCTTTAGATTTAGTAGAATTTTTGAGGCAACAGCCAGAATGCATTGAGCTTTTTTCTGAAATCAATGCGCTGAATGGCTACATTAATTTCACACTCAAAGATATGTTTTTAGATCGTTTGTGCAACGAAGCTTTGGCACTGGGGCGCGATTTTGCTAAAGGGACTTCAAATCAGACTCTATATGTTGAATTTGTAAGCGCTAATCCCACCGGACCCTTGCATATTGGGCATGCTAGGGGCGCGATTTTTGGAGATAGCCTATGCCGTTTAGGGCGTTTCTTGGGGCTAAAAACTCATGCGGAATACTATGTCAATGATATGGGTGCACAGATTAGAATGCTTGGTTTGTCTGTATATTTAACCCTTCAAAAAATGCAGGGTGTAGCAGTGCATTATCCCGAGAATGCCTACAAAGGTACTTACATCGTGGAATTAGCCCAGCGTGCCCTAGAGCATTTTGGTATGTTAGAAGGGGAAGAAGACACGCTTGTAACGCAACTGGGCAATTTTGCCAAAGATTTAATGTTGCGCGAAATCCAAGAGAGTCTAGTGGATTTAGGCGTACATATGGATGCATATGTGAGTGAAAAAGCGATGTTTGAAGCTCAAGAAGTGGTTTTTGATCGGTTACAAAAGGCAGGTGGAGTTTATGAAAATGAAGGGAAGATGTGGCTAGCATCCAGCCGTTACGGCGACGAAAAAGATCGCGTGCTTAAAAAAAGCGACTCTAGTTTTACCTATATTGCGGGCGATATTACCTACCATGATTATAAATTCCAACAAAATTATGACCATTATATTAATATCTTTGGAGCAGATCACCATGGTTATGTGGCGCGCGTTAGGGCGGCTCTGGAGTTTTTGGGGTATGAATCCAAACGCCTAGAGGTGCTCTTAGCGCAGATGGTCGCGCTTTTACAGCATGGCAAACCTTATAAAATGAGCAAGCGTGCGGGCAATTTTGTGCTACTAAGAGATGTTTTGCAAGACATTGGCAGAGATGCCTTACGCTTTGTCTTTCTCTCTAAAAAACTTGATACACATCTAGAATTTGATGTGGCGAGCTTACAGAATCAAGACAGCACAAACCCTATTTTCTACATCCATTACGCGAACGCACGAATCCACACTTTGCTTGGAAAATTTTTACAAAAAGGGGATGTACAGGCTATCTTGACAAGCACCCTAGAAAATCTACCTTCTCAAGCGACACATCTATTATTCAGCGCCCTTAACCTGCCCAAGGTGCTTTCTAGCGCTTTTGCCGATCGAGAGTTGCAAAAAATTTGCGAGTATCTCAAGAATTTAGCGGGAGATTTTCATAGTTTCTATAATGCTCACAGGATTTTGGACACCCCTGAGGAACTTAGATATCTTAAACTCTGTCAAATGGTGAGTTTGAGCTTAACAATTGGATTAGACATTCTAGGGATCGAAGCCAAGAAGAAAATGTAGAAAACGCAGGATGGGGAAGGAGGGGGAGGTTACCCCACCCTGCGCTAACTATTATAGCATATAATTTCGTGTTTTTATCTTAAGTATTGCTTAAACTACTATTAAAAGCGTTCCTCATACATCAGCAGGATCGACGATAATCTTAAAAGTATTGGAGTTACTTTCCTGAAGGCGGTGCAAAATGCTTAGAAGGTTAGTGGTGGATGTCGCACTGAGCAAGATTTCATAGCGGTATTGGTTGGCAATTTTAGAAACACGCGCACTAGTTGCGCCCAAAATATCCACCCCGTTTATTTGATCCAAGAGAATCTTTAGAAGGTCTAAACCAGTCTGCATCATTTCCTTAGCCTTTTGTTCCTTAGAGTGGGCAAATACCAAAAGAGCTAAGCGCATAAACGGGGGGAAAATTTGCATGCGTGTCTGCAGTTCGTCCTTAAGAAAATCTTCATAATCGTCAAGATAGCGTGCCAAAAATGCGCGATTTAAAGTCTGAATTAACACTTTACCATCACTCTTACGCGCACTGCGTCCAGCAATCTGATACATCAAGCTTACTCCATGTTCAAAGCTGCTGTAGCTTCCATTGTGTAAAATCTCATCAATACCCAATACCACCGCTAAATGTACGCGATGGTAGTCATGCCCCTTAGCAATCATCTGTGTACCAATCAAAATATCTATATCGTGGGCATTAAAAGTATCTAAAATGTGTTGTATTTGCCCATTAGTGTGGGTGTGATCCTTATCCAAAATTCCGATGCGCGCTTGAGGCAGTAGCGTTTCTAGGTCTTTTTTGCACTGCTGTGTACCCATGCGCCTACCTCGCAACGAGTCGTGATGACAAGTGGGACAAACTTTAGGAATATCCTCTTGGTGTTGACAATAATGGCAACGCATACACTTATTCTTAAGATGTAAGCTCATATTTACACTGCAAAATGGACAACGCACACCCTGTCCGCAAGCTTGGCACAGGAGTTTTTTAAAGTGAGCACGCGTGGGCATAAAAATCACGCTCTGTTGCTTTTGTATTAAAGTGTTTTCTAAAGCGCTTAAAATTGCTGAACTTAGTATAGTGGGACTTTCATCAAAAATAATTTCTTGGGTAGAGTCATAGAAACGCCCCTTTAGACGCACAAGAGTTTGGCTTTTTTGCGCCACATAATAGCTCCGCACGCTGGGCGTTGCAGAACCTAATACAACCTGAATGGGCATGTGTTGTGCTAAATACAGACTTACATCACGGGCATTATAAAAAGGAGCCTGGTTGGCTTTGTAGGCATGGTCGTGCTCTTCATCGATAATTATCAAGCCCAAATGTGCTATAGGTAAAAATAACGCACTTCTAGTACCCACTACCACGCGCACTTCTTGTGTATAGAGCTTTTCTAAAAGGGTGTTTCTTTGGGTGATATTGAGCTTGCTATGCCATATTCCTACACATGATCCAAAGTTATTTAGGAGGACTCGGTAAATTTGAGGAGCTAGGGCAATTTCGGGCACGAGTACAAGCACGCTTAAAGATTTTTGGAGTTTTTGAGCAATTAAATGGGCATAGATGTGTGTCTTACCACTACCTGTATCTCCAAATAGTAAAGCAGTTTGGAGGGGTGCAATCTGATCGCAAGCAGTTTGTTGTAAATGGCTCAAGGGGTTAAGTCTAGGTATCACTTCGATTGGAGTAGACACATATCCGGTTTTAAAGGGATAGAACATGGGTGCAACAACTCCTATTTGTGTGCAATAGTAATGAGCAATGAAACGTAATAAAACCATTTGATGCGCATTGAAATACGCCCCTGTTGACCTTGCCTCTTTGCATACAAAGTTAGGTTGTGCACACAGCCCCAACACCACACCTTGAAGATGACGGCGTTGCAAGGGAATTTTAACCAAAGTCCCTATTTCAAAGTTTTCTTGACTTTCATAGGTTAAGGGTTTAGTTTTAGCAAAAGGCGCGATAATGTAAAACAGGACAAACCTTGTATATTTTGACTATTATAACTAAACTACAAGATTTAACCATGCTTGTTATCCATGCTCACCCTATTGAGTATTCTAACGCGCTTTATGTTATAGTGCACACATGAGAATGCTCAGTTTGGCGTTGGTTTTATGGCTTTGTGCGTGTGTGCCCAAACCTTCCAGTTTGGCAAGTCCGGTAACTTTTGACATTGCTTATCAAGGCAGTGCAGTCAAGACTTATTGGCGTAAATTAGGAGACAAGAACTCTAAAATGCTAGTATTGGGGAGTAATAATTGGTTTTTTTCACTTTGGCGGGACACTTTCAAAAAAGCTAAACTAGATACACGCATGCTTGAGCCGGGGATTTATTATTTAAGTTCTTTTGAAGTGCAGGTGGGCGATCGCTTGCTTAAAAGTCAAACCACTTTACCTAGATGGCGTGGGGGTTGGGATAGCGTGCATAACCGCCCGTTATTTTTAGCATTTCAGGTTAAGCCCCATACTCCTTTAAAATTGCCTCCCATTGAGTTGGCGATTCAACACACTTTACGCAATAAAAAGCAAGGGGTACAAGAAAGCTATAAGGTCAATTTTCTCTTTTATGATAAACAGGGCGTGTTGCTCAAAGGACACCTTAGTAAGACATTTTGATTTTTAGCTATAATTTAGTTTTGATAAAGGGTTTGCAATGGAAGGTCTCTTAGTTTTTTTGACCAATATTAATGTGATTTTTTATCTCATTGGGTATTTCGTGGGGGGGATTCCCTTCGGATATTGGATTGTCAAGGTATGCTATAAAGTAGATGTTACCACACAAGGGAGTGGAGGGATTGGAGCTACTAATGTTGTGCGGGTAATGAACACGATCGATCCCTCTAAGGCAAAAAAGCTCGGCATGAGTGTGTTGGTATTAGATCTGCTTAAAGGGGTATTTTGTGTTCTAGCTGCTAAACTCGCAGGCTTGAGCTATGAAGCGCAATGGATGGTTGCCATTACGACCATCTTGGGACACTGCTATTCACCCTTTCTAGGCTTTAAAGGAGGCAAAGGTGTGAGCACGACTATGGGCGCGGTACTTTTACTCATTCCCGTAGAAAGTCTGATTGGACTCGTTTTGTGGGCTTTCGTAGGTAAAAAGCTCAAAATTTCCTCCCTAGCTTCTATTGCAGGTGTGGGCTTTGCGACACTATCTATATTCTTAATTCCAGCTTTACAGCTCCATCTTCCCGCGCCCATTGATATAGATGCACAGATTGGCACGCGTAGTCCTATGGTGCTTGTTTTTCTTTTTACGCTTTATAAGCATTGGTCAAATCTGATTAGACTCTTCACTGGGCAGGAAAAGAGGATTTCGTAGAGATTGCATATGACTTTGCTTGTAGAAAATTACCGCTTGGATGCGGTTATTGGTATCCGTCAAGATGAACAAAGCCGCCCTCAACCTCTAATCATTGATCTAGAAATTGACTACCACTACAGCCATGCAAGCCAGTATTTAGATTACATGGAGATTTTAAAAGTGGTGCACGATAAATTTTCCGCTAAGTCTTACACTCTTCTAGAAGAGGCATTGGAAGAAATAAGCTTGTGGCTTAAGCAGTGTTTCCCTAGCATTACAAGTATGACTATGGGGATCAAGAAGCCTCAAGCCTGTCAGTATGCCCTTGTAGGAGCACGCCTATACAAAACCTTCGAATAACATAGTCTTCTATCATCAAGTATTAAAGAAGTTTTAGCCAAGGCTTGGCATGGCATGTGCTAATGCGCGGCGTTGCTGGGCATGCGTGAGCGCGACAGCGAGCGCATCTGTAATATCTAAGGGTTTAATCGCACTCTTGAGACCTAGAATCTTTTTAACCATAAATGCGACCTGCTCCTTGTTTGCTTTACCATGCCCACTGATAGCGCGTTTAATTTGTAGAGGCGTGTATTCACTGAAGTGTCCTACGCTCTGCAAAATCTTTAAGCTCAATGCTCCTCTAAATTGTGCAAGTTTGAGTACACTTTTAGGGTTATAAGCGTAAAAAATATCTTCCATCGCTACCTCCACGATGGAGTAGGTTTTTAAAACTTGATTCAAGCCCTCTATCATCTCCAAAATTTGGATTTGCAGAGGCGCGTTTTGGATATGGATAAACCCCGCTCCCACTAACTTACTTTGCATGTCTATGATCCCATACCCACACTTACGACTCCCGGGATCAATACCTAGAATCATTAAGATTGGAATTGGTTAATATTGCTATCTAAAGCAACTGTAGCTTCGCGTAAGCTTTCAGCAGCTTGGATAATTTTCGTAGCTTCTATAGCATTATTCGCGTTGATTGCCTCAATCCCTTCAAAATAAGGTGTCATGGCATCGATATCTTGTTTAGTCCCTACAAAACTTCCAATGGAGGTATTCACCCTCTGTACTACAAACTCCAAGTTTGCATTCATGTTTTTAAACTTGTCTTGCATCTCTAGCCCTACATTATTGAGTTCTTCAATCTTTTTGGAGTTCAAATTCATTTGGCTGGAAACATCGTTAATCTCTTGTACGATCACCCCAATAGTCGAATTAATTTCTGCCAAACTTTTTTGTGTGCGTGCAGCTAAGTTACGCACTTCGTCCGCCACCACTGCAAAGCCACGCCCATGCTCGCCTGCCCGTGCAGCCTCTATAGCAGCATTAAGCGCAAGCAAATTAGTTTGATCGGCAATATCGTCGATGATATGCAAAATTCCCTTGACGCTATCGGCGTTCTTGCTGAGTTGTTCAACTTTGTTGGCGAGCTCTTCTTCTGTTTTAGAAGCCTCTGTAATTTGTCCAAATAGATTGGAAATTGCGCTGTTGGAAGTTTGAATAGAACCTTGCACTTCCATCAAACTTTGCTGACTTTCTTGGGCTTGATCTAGGGATTTGCCCAAAATTTGATTAATCTCAGTGGTTCTATTTTTGATTTGGTTGATCATTTCCGTGCGTTTGCTCATCTCATTTAACACGGCTAAAATAGTTGTTTTAAGTGTATTGGCAATCTCTCTATTGCTTTTGCTTGTTGCCTTCATGTAGTTGAAAAAACTTTGAATATGTTCTACAAAATGGTTGATTCCCTGTCCCACTCTACCAATTTCGTCATACCCCTTAATGCGGATACGCTGGGTAAGATTTCTTTCTCCTTGATTAAATTCGTGCATCATGTGTACCAACACATTCAAGCGTTTAATGATAGTAAAGTAGACAAGCAAGGAGCTCAAAACAATAAAGAAACCTATAATACCCGCAATGTAATAAATTAGCGCATGAAGGTTTTTAGAAACTTGCCGTCTGATCTCTTTACGTGTTTGCTCGCTAGCACTCAAGATATCGCTAACATAAGAGGTTGAGACAATAACCATGCCACTTATAGGCTCGTAGTGGCTATAAGCTACTTTAGGCTCTGGATTACCTCCTGCAAATTTTGGCATTTCATAGCGCGTGAAACCTCCCCCTTTTTTTGCTTGCTCAACATAACCTCGTACATAATGAACACCATCAACGCTAGTTAGATTCATGCCATTTTTGCCCACTGTGTTTGGGTTCACCGGATCGAAGATCACCTTGCCCTGCATATCCACCACGACCATGTAGATCATGCCTTTATCGTTATTAATCTTCCCGAAATATTCTAGGGCAAGCTTTGTAGCCTGTTCCTTAGGGAAGAGCTTATAATAACCTGACACTACCTGCTCGATTAGGTGAGTGTCATACTTGAGTGTATCTCCTCGATGCTTCATGTCTCCATTTGTTTCGCTGGTAATTACGGAGGATACAAGGTGGTATTGTTTGTGATCAGCGATAATAATGATCACAATCCCTACAATGGAGAGAGATAAAAGAATCGCCCCTATAATTTTAGCCCCAAGATTCATTTGCACTCCTAGTGCTGGTCAGGTTTAGTGAAGCGCCCATTCTAACATAGATGTGTTAAAATATGGATATGCGAGATTTGATTACCTCAGCTCTGTTTTTGGCTCAGAGCGATACCACTGCCGGGTTTTTTGGCACCGATTCTAACGCACTAAACCGCACCAAGAACAGCCCTCCTCATAAACCCTTACTGCAAGTTGTAGCGAGTTTGCGTGCCCTTCCTGTGCGCGTGCCACAAATTCATCGTCATTTTGTGCGACACAAGCGGGGCAGCTTTATTTACCCTACCATGCCTCCTAGAGGCTACCGCGTAATTAGAGATCCAAGAGTCTTAGGATTTGTGATTTTTTTTGATGTGCTTTACAGCACTTCGGCTAACCCGAGCGGGGCAAACTTCAATCTAGAATGGGCGCGTGAAAACGCCTCCATTACTCTTGAGGATAGACACGGACTCTACCAAGCCCCCCCCTCTGCTATTTTTAAGCTTTCGCGCACACGTAAAAAGCGCCTGCGCTAATGTGTGGACTTTTTGGATGCTTGGGTAGCACCACTAGGCGTAAAACCATTTTGTTGTAAGTCTTCATAAAAAGTTTTAGACTGCAAGGTAGCTTTCCAGTGGTTCAGATAGTCATACTCTGCATCCACTTCTTTTTTGAGATTGTCGACATTCTGTACCCTAAGTGCAAGTGCTTTCTTGATGGCATCTAGGCGCTTCTGTCTTTGTGCAGGGCTGAGCTTAGCAATATTCTTTGCCAAAACCTCTTGAAAATGCTTTTGAAAATCCGCCTGATGTTGGGGAGTCATTTTGTTGTAGCGGTTTTTCATTTCGCTCAAGTAATTGATCACCTTACTTGCCTCCACCTTACCGGCCATATCTAACATTTCCTGATCCGGCTTAGCATGGTATTCTGGAAACACATTCAGCCCTAAATCCTGAGCTCCCAGCGCGCTGAGCAAGCCCGAAGCCACAACCGCGTATACAAATTTCATTGCCTATCCTTTATAGATTTTGCCCTGCATTATAGCTTTTTTTTCTAAACCACAACGATCACTGCTGCCGCTCATAGATGAAAGGCACGCTTTCAATCCCCGTTGCTAAAACTTGCTTAGTAACTTCTTCTACTTGCTTAATCTTGTCATCGGGCACTTCTGCTGGTTCGTAAGCGGTTGCATAAACTTTATTGAGTAGGGCGATTTTGCTCTCTGTATTGTGCGCCTGTTTTGCCTGCATCATAATATCTGCTGCCTTTAGGATAGATTTTCTACCCAAAAGACCCACAACGACCATGTGAACATTAGCATCCTTAAGGTGATCTTGGATTTTGCGCAACTCGTTTTGACAATGTGGACACATCGGATCGGATACGATATAGAGCTCTTTGGCATTTTTGTTTTTTGACGCGAGTGTGATTATGTAATCTTTGGGCAATGCGTCAAACATGGCATTAATTTTTGCCCCATTAGCCTGCTTGAAATTATAACTTTGGGTTTGGTTGTAAATGCTATTGATCAACTTAATATCTTGCTCGTTATTGCTAAAAAAAAGATTGCTCAGCCCTACAACCAAAGTTCCATTTTTGTTGGCAAGCAGAGGAACATGGTACTTAGTTTCAGATTCTTCTACAACCACAATTTGAAAATCCTTGTTAGATTTCAAGGATTGTGACCGGAGAACCTTAACATGTTTTTTAGTTTGCTTGTGAATGAGTTGCACGATGTTCTCATTAAGCACACTGCTATCTTTGGCTTCTATCATGCCTACACACAGCACCAACGCACACAGAATTTTACGCATCAAAACCCTTAAATAAAATTTAGACTCTTAATTCTAACACTAAAAGACTAATACTATGCTTTCCATACGAACAATGGAATCATTTTGATTAAGATTTTTGTTAACTTTAGAACACTATAATGGCGTCTTTGTTCTAAAAGAAAGGACAGGTGGGTGAGTTGGCTGAAACCACATCCCTGCTAAGGATGCGTAGCTGCAAGGTTACCGAGGGTTCGAATCCCTCCCTGTCCGCCACCCCTATAAATCCTTTTATTTAGTTTTTTGGAACAGCTTTTGCTGAAGACTTGGTATATTTTGCTAAAGGAACAAGCATGCATTACCAACTTAAGTCTCCCATTCTTGGTTTTGAGAATATCATGGAAGTTGAACTTACCAAAATAGATGATCTCTTCAGCAAGGTTAGTAGTTTAGATGGCAGTATCAGCCTCGTTTTGGCAAACCCCTATAAACTCAGAGAATACAGCTTTAGTATTCCTAAATATATCGAATTGCTTCTCGAGCTCGATGCTAGCTCTGAAGTGGAGGTTTATTGCGTGGTGGTGGTGCAGAAGAATTTAGAAGATTCAATGGTCAATTTTCTAGCCCCCCTTATTTTTAACCCCAGTAATGGTTATGCTGCCCAAATCCCCCTATCCATCATGGATTACCCCGATTTTGGGTTTAGAGAAACCATTAAATCTTTTGTGCCACCCGTGCAGGCAAGTATGCACGCCAGTTATTAGCCGTGTTTGCCATCAGCGGCGGGGGAACGGGAGGGCATTTGTGCATCGCCAAAGCCCTAGCTCAAGAGTTAGTTAATCGGGGCGAGTCCTTAATCTACCTAGGTAGCACGGCTGGGCAGGATCGTGCGTGGTTTGAGACGAGTCCTTTATTTGTGGAACGCTACTTTTTAGAGACTAGCGGGGTGGTCAACAAGAATTTTATTCAGAAAATCCCCGCGCTTTGGGCACAACTTAAAGGGGCTAAAAAAGCGTTAGGCTTGCTTAAAGCACATCATGTGCGTGCGCTTATTAGTGTGGGAGGCTTTAGCGCAGGACCGGGCACTCTAGCTAGTATTTTTTCTAATATTCCCCTATACATACACGAACAAAATGCCATTGAGGGCGTGCTCAACAAGTACACAACTCCTTACGCTAAGCGCATTTTTGGGAGTTTTGTACCTGAAAAACCTCACTCTAAATTTAGCCAAACTCCCTACCCCGTGCAAGAAGTTTTCTTTGAAAAGGCACGCATTCGTAACAAAATTGAAACTATTTTATTCTTAGGAGGATCGCAAGGGGCGAGTGCGCTTAATGAATTTGCCCTTTTATGTGCGAGAGAATTACTCCAAAGAGGCATGAAAATCATTCATCAGTGTGGTGCGCTCAATTTTGAGCGTATCGCTACGCTCTATAAAGGTTTGGGGATTTTAGATAGTGTCGATCTTTTCGCCTTTGAGCCTTGTTTGGCAAAAAAAATGCAACAGGCAGATATTTGCGTGAGTCGGGCAGGCGCTAGCAGCGTGTGGGAACTTTGCGCCAACAATTTGCCAACTATGTTCGTGCCCTATCCGCATGCCACTGATAACCACCAATATTTCAATGCGCTAGAATTTGAGCAAGAAGGTTTAGCTAGAATCGTCTTCCAGCATGCTCTGCACCCTGATAAGCTTTTTAATTTCATAGAGTGGTTGCAAACCCCCAAAGCGGAGGGTCTTTATATTTCTCAAGTAAGCTCAGGGCTTAGGACTAAAATTTCTAATGATGGGGCGCGTGTGATTATAGATCAAATCTTAGCCGATTTGCCACCCATGCCATCAGATTCTCCAGCTTAACATTTAATGTAATAGCGAAAGCTAGGGGGCTTCACAACGCGAGCGGTAAGTTAGGTATGTTTTTTTATCAAGGCGTGTTCCACCTCTAATTTAGCCAGTTCTAACTGGTTGTGGGCTTGGGCGCGCCGATCAAAGCTTATTTTTAGCTTTTGGGCGATGTTTTCTTGCACGCTTAAGGGCAGAAGGGGGATGATCGCATCGCCAATTTTTTGAGTGCTCCAATGGGCGATGATGGAGCCTATGCTATTTCTCTGGGCTTGTAGCCGTGTGGTTTGGTGATTGAGGCATAGGGCTAAATACTGCGGGTTTATTTTGGTTTTGTCCTTGATGGCAAGGCGTAAGACGCCTCGGCTTAAGACCACTTCTAGGTTATGGGGCACACAATAAGCAATCCCCACACTCCCATCCTTGCTCAACAACACTTCCCCCTCTTTAGGGTAAAGGGGTTCTAACTCTGCACTAGGGCTTAGAAAGACTTCGCTAGGGCTGATTCCAAAGGGGCTAAGATTGCTCACCCGCATAAAGGGCACTCCTATATCTTTGTAAGCCCCACTTCCCGGCTCAATGGACTTTTTGATCTGCGCCAACTCTTTGAGCCGTGCATGGGGGCGGGCTTTAAGAAATGCTTCATTGTGTTCATATTTTTCTTGGTAAAACTCCGCGTCCAAACGCCCGCTACTGCCTAGACTTTGCTTTAAGGTCTTGATACTGTGGTTTCTTTGGTTTAAAAGCAAAGTTTCTAGCAAGAGCCACTGGGCTAAACGCGCCAAATGGCGGGCACGCTTTAAGTGATATTTAAGTTTTTGCGATCTCTCTCTCTCTGCTTAAAGCCCCTTCTACCTCTGCTCTTGCTTGGACTAACAAGCTTTTAGCCTCTTGGCGGTGCTTTAAGCTTTCTTGTAAAAGCGTGGCGATTTGCTCTTGGACATTTAGGGGGATTTTGGGAACAAAAATATTTTGCATATCTGCATAGGATAAATTAGTTTGCACGCCTCCTGTACCTATGCGTTCAAATTGCAATCTCCCCATCACAGAATTGAGGTAAAGGGCTAAAACTTCAGGGATAAAATTTTTAACTCTAATTTTTAAAATCCTTTGGTTAAGCATGGCTTCGATTTCTGTATGCACCACACAAGCCAAGCCGATACTGCCTGACATCGATATGAGTAAGTCCCCTTTTTGTAATTTATCTTTTGGGCTTAATTCTTTAGCTTGAGCGGGTAAGTAAATCACATTTTGAGTATCTAGGGTATTTCTTTTGATATTGTTGATTCGAATCAGCATCAGGGCGTTAGATTGCTGTTGGTCTAAATAATCCACACTTTTAAAGGCAAAACCACTAGAATACTCATGCACTAAATCCTTAAGGGGGACAACACCATTTACATACTCTCTTAAGCAAGTTTCTAGGTGTTCATATTTGCTTTGGTAAAACTCCGCATCGAGCCGCCCCGTGCTTAAAAAGCTTTCTTTCAAGCTCTTGATTTGGTGTTCTTTGGGTGGGGCTTTGGGCAGTGTGCCTAATTCTTGCTCTAATAGCCCTTGTGCCTCTTTATAAAGGGCTTTGCTCTGTTCTAAGCAGGCGTGGGCGTTTTTAACGAGCTGGGCGATGTGTTCTTGAAAGTCTAGAGGGAGAAGGGGGATTTTGAGTCGCCTTACTTCCTCTAAATTGAGATTATACTGCCCGGTTGGTCTAGCTATCCTGCCAATTTGTGATAGCGCATTATCAGTTTGCAACACAACAAAAAGATAGGCTGGCAAAATTTCTTTGTGTGTAACCCGACAAAATGCCATTGCTTGCGTTATATTTGACTTACGAAAGCCAATGGGGACATAAGCCACTCTACCTATAACATCTATTGTTGCTCCAACAATGTTAATTAACACGTCTTCATCGCAAATTTGAGTACGCCCCATTTGCCTGTTTGTGTTTTCATCAATAAAAAAATAGTCGTCTGTGTTGGATAAAATGGAGTTTCTTATGTTCGTTGTTTTTAGTAAAACAACCCCTGTTTTTAGGTCATTGTCCCTATCCTTTGGCGTGATTCCGCTTCTAATTATGCAAAGACTACCCAAAGTAACAAAATCATAATGTTTCTCCTCATTCTCCACCCACTCCCCCTTAAAATACTCCGCGTCCATGCGCTTGGTGGGGTTGTCTCGCCACACTTCGCTTAACTTTAAAACGCTGATCTCTAAATGGGGGTAGTTTTGGGCTAGGGGCATGGATTTCCTTAATTCTAGTTTTTTAACGCAAGTTTCATCAATTTTAATATAAAATAGGCGCGCTCAACTACCGGTGGTAGAAAGAGATGGTCTGCAGTGCCTTAATCTGCACCCATTAAAACCACGCGCAATTTTTAAGTTTCGGGTCGTCGTTATAGGCTTTATAGCGGTCTTCATAAGTCTTTTTGTTGTCGTTTTTATCAATGTAAAAGCCAGTAACAAGAAAGATTGCCTCCCCTTTGTGTGCCTTTTGCAAAATCACCACAAAATCAAAATCATAGAGCCATAGGTACAGCCTTATTTTCTTGTCTAAGTAGTAAAACAATTTGACATGGGGTTTTGCGTAATCTAAGATAATTTGCTTAATCCACCCGATTCTGCGAGCCCTTTCTAGGTCAAATACCCTTTTATTCTCTTTGTTTCGCCTTGTGATTAAATGCCAAAAGACTTGTTCTTTTTGGTTGGGGCAGCCTGAGGGTTGCAAGGGGTCAGTATAAAAGCGATTAGCAAGATAAAGGGGCGTGTTTATAAAATCTTGCTTAAATTGTTGGTAGGCAAGCTCTACCATCTCCTCCTCACAAGCACATGCGCTAAAATCTAAGAGCGGGTACATTAGGCGTTTTCTTTGAGCGCAATTTTAAATACATTGAATTTCCTCTCCCAAGGGGGTGTCCCCTCTTCAAGCTTAAAGCCCGCCCACTCCTCGATTTTTTGGACGACATGGTTTTTGATGGGGCTTTGGTGGGGGATGTCATCGCGGGCTTTGTAGGCGATCGCCCCTATGAGCATGTCGGTAAGCTGGATAATTTGGGATTGATGAGACCTAACGGTAAAGCATTGGGCTTGGATGGTGCCTTTGTATTGATTGTGTAGCACTCTCTCTAATTCGTGCATCCGCACCGCACATTTTGAGTCTTTGTAGTCTAGGTAAATTTTGATGGCGGTTTGGGGTTCTATGAGATTTCTCAACACATAATAAAACATCTTGTAATAGAAAATGTCTGGGTTGCTTTGATTGTAGCGGTCGTGCTCTAGCGCTCTTTTATCAGGAACTAAAATAGCTTGAAAGTGCAGATGGACGCTAGAAAAGAAAAACTCTAACAAAGTGTCATAAAATTCCATTTGGAGGTGGATTAACTTTGTCCATTTAAGTTCTTTTTGGTGGTTGAACTGGCGTTTTAGATCCTTGATTGCTTGGTTGATGGGGGCTAATTCGCTTGCAGGTAGGCTGATTGCTCCTAGCACCATCACCTTAGAGCCTAAAGAAGGGTTATAGTCTAAGTGATTACTCTCATCACAAAAAATTTTATACTCTTGCATTCACTCTCTCCAAAAACTCAAACCCTCGCTCTTAGCAAACTCAATAAATGCTTCAGCGATGCCATCTTGGGTTAAGCCCTCATGGTTAAACAAATCGTGTTGGACAATCAAATGCCCATGTTTGTCTAAAAGGGGGCGGGTTTTTTGGGTGGCGGTTTGGATCGTGGCTTGTTTTTGTTGTGTGGGGTTAAGTTTTTTATATTCTTGCGCGCTGATTTTGCGCCCTTCAAATTCTATAAAGTTAGCCGCCTCTAGGTTGGGGTAGGTGGTGTAAAAGTCCTTTAGGTTTAATTCTTCTATGCTGGGTTGCCCTGCTGTGGTGCGCTCTAATTTGACAATCTCTTGTTTGACATAGATTTTATCCCCGGAGTTGTCCTTGCTGGATTCTTGCATGGTGGCAAAGAAGATATTGTAATCCTCTTGGTAGGGGCATAAGAGCTCATCCCATTTTTGCACGAATAACACGCTGGTTTTTGTGCCCGTGTGGGGCTTAAAGACATTGGGATGTAAGCCCACCACCGCCAAAATGCGGGCGTGCTCAGCAATGAAGGTGCGGATATTTTGATCGCTGGTGTTGTTGAAGCGCCCTTGGGGCAATACAATTGCCATGCGCCCCCCGGGTTTGAGCAGGTTTAAAGTCCTTTCAATGAAGAGAATGTCGCGAGTGATTTGCTTACACTCATTGACAACAATTTGTTGATACCCACTGGGGGTTTTGATGAGATAGCCCGGATGGTTTAGCATTTCTAGGTATGTGGGGGGTTTTTCAAAGATATGCCCTTGAGCGATGGCTTCCTCAACGATCTTTTCTTGTTTTGTCTGTTTGGTGGTGGGAGACACCTTTTGATTCACTCTGCGTTTTTTATACCCTGCCTCAGTTTCCACAAGGTCTTCTCGCCTTTCTCGATCCTCGTGCGTTGCCGTGATGTCCCTGAGGGTGATTGTCTGTCTTAGGGTGTAGTGTTTTAAAATCTCATTTTCTTTGATATTACCCGCAAAGGGAGGGTTAGCCATCACAAGGTCAAATTCAAAACATTTATAACTGCGCTTGCGATCGTCTTTTTCTCGTTCTTCTTCGGGGAGCTTTTTCTCTAGGTCCTCAAAGTTCTTATTAAAGGCTTTGGTGGCTTTGTCAATGTCCTTTTGGGCGTGCCATTTGGTAAAATCTAGGGAGTTGAGTTTAAAGACATTGCTGTGTCCATCCCCGGCAATGAGATTGAGCATTTTAGAAATTCTCGTGGTGCGGGGGTCGAAATCAATGGCAAAAATATGGTTCTCGACATATTCTGTCGCTTTCAGGGGCTTCTTATCCGCTGTGAACATTTCACTTTCGGGTAAGTTGAGTGCTTGGTAAATTTGCCGCCACACATAAAAACAAGTGTGGATGGGAAAGCCACAACTCCCACTAGCTGGATCGATCATGCTTTCCCCTTCCTTAGGGTTTAGCATTCTCACGCACATATCGATCACATAACGGGGGGTGAAAAACTGCCCCTTTTCGCCCTTAGAGTCCTTGTTGGCAAGGTATTCAAAGGCATCGTCAATCACTTCTAAATTGGAGTTAAAAAACTTGCATTTTTGCAAGCTCCCCACACAGATTTCTAGGTGATCGGGGGTTAGGGCGATCTTGCTCTCTTTGGCAAAAATCCCTTGCCATTTTTCTTTAGCTTTTGTGAAAAGATCTTGTATGCGTTGGTTTAAACTCTCGTTATCCTCATTTCTTAGAGCAAACTCTAGGGGGCGCATGCTCTGATATAGCTTTAAAAGTTGTCCTTGATCTACCCCCTGTTTTTCTAGTTTATGGTATTCTTTGATTTTTTCTTCGTCGTAGCGGTAGGCTTGCAATTCATCATAAAGTTTGGCAAAAATGAGTTTGAAGACTTCCTCAAAGGCATTTTCTCCGCTATTGGCAAGGACATCATCTTCAATCAATAGAATCTTGTCTTTCAAGCTCACCCGGTTGTTCTGCAAAATGTCTTGTTTTTGCAAATCTATATAGGTGAAACGCTCATTAAAAATATCTTTAATATCCTGATCGACACTAGGCAAATACAACATTTCTGTAAAGGTGTTGGGCTCTTTGCGTTGCCAAACCATTAAATCGTTGCCATTGCACCACACACACAAAGGTGCGCCTGTGCCGTTGGCATAGCTTTGGGCTTGGGCGAATCCATCTTTGTGTTGTGGTGCTTTGAGCTCTATCACAATGTATTCCCGTGTTTTAGATTCATTGAGTACTGCAATATCGATGCGTTTGCTGGAATCAGACCCTAAATTCACTTTACGCTCTACATCGATACGATCTAAAGGATAACCGTATTCTGTGGTGAGCTTATCGATAAAGAGTTGGCGGATCACTTCTTCTGGTTTGAGCAACACTTTTGTATAGCGTACTAAACAGGACACTTGATAGGCGATATTGCCTTTTTTGTCTGTTGTGGCAACGAGGCGGTTTTCAAGAGCTTGGATCGCTTGACTAGAAAAAAACTTCAAATTTGAGGTATCAAGGATTTGCTCTAAGCGCATGGGATGCCTAACTGGGAGATGTGGGCTAAGGGGGTGATTGATGGGGTAAACTGAGTATGCATTGGGTAACTCCATATCCTTGATTTGACAACACCAAAGGTAGAACCGCTGTGTTTACATTTTTTTGCGGCATCGTCGGCGCTAAAAAAGTGCAATTGTAACATGTTTTGTGTGTCTCTATTTTGCCCGTTCGCAGAGCAAGATTCTCAAGATTCTTAAAGATATGCTCGTTCCCACAAGCGGTGCAGTTTAAGATAATTTTTATATAAAAACTGCCAGAATTTCGGATATGTTGTGCCTAGATAGGGCTCAAGGCGATGCGCATCAAGAATTGAAAGTGGCGATTGATTTTTGTAAAGGGGGTCTTTTGGCAATCGACATTTCTAACTACACAATCGAAGAACGTTTTATCCCTATTTTTTTGCTTTTAGATACCAGTGCCTCTATGAACACTCTCATGCCGGGGGGTCAAACGCGTCTTGAATGCTTAGATGTGTGCGTGCGACTTATGATCGATTTACTCAAAGAACAAGCTAGACTGGAAAATTTTTCCAAGTTGGCAATCATCACCTTTGGGCTTAATGGCGTGGCGTTGTATACATCCTTAAGCAAGATAGAAACTATTCACTTCAAGCCTTTATCTGCGGGGGGGGGTAACACTCCCTTAGGTGGCGCTTTAAGATTAGCAAGAGATCTAATTCACGACAAAACGACTTTTCTAGAGAAGTTCTACACCCCCTACACGATCTTAGTGTCTGATGGAGAACCCAATGACGCGTGGGAAGAACCTTTGCATGATTTTATCCACAATAAAGAGAATAGAAGCTCTAAGAGTGTCCGCTATAGTGTTTTTATCGGGGAAAGGGGCAAAGAACCCCAGGCGATTAAAGATTTTAGCGGTGAAAATATTTTTTACGCTGATAATGTAGATTCTCTCATCCAATGCTTTAAAGCCATTACCACAGCTGTAACTCAAAAAGTTTCTCCAACTTTTGCCAAAAATCCCCCTCTTCAAAATACAAATGCGCATAACGATATTTTAGACGATCTAGATAGACAGATTGATGAACTTTAAAAACCCCAGTATTTATCTAATCCTAGATGATTCGGGTTCTATGCAAGAGTGGGGAAAGATGCAAGCAAGTCTCTATCTAGCGCGCACTCTCAAGCAATCCTGTGATCTCTTAGGCTGTACTTGTGAAATTCTCAGACTTAAGGATGCTTCTAGCTTAACTCCTAGTATTCTCATTAGCGATGGATTATTTGAAAAACCTAATTTTAAGGTGTGTGCTTGTCTTGCTGTGGGCGTAGATGCAAACAAAGAACATTTAGTCCAAATAAGTCGGGCATGTTATGAGCCAGAACATGCCTTAAATGCGCTGCATCATGTCTTATTGGAAGCTGGTTTGTTGGCATGAGGGCACGGGGGTTTAGAGCTTGGGTAGCCACACAAAAGGGTTTGCACAAAGATCAAAATCAAGATGCCTATAAAATCGCGCGCTATAAAGGGCAACTGATTGCAGTGGTGTGCGATGGGTTAGGGAGTAGAAAACATTCTGCAGAGGGGAGTAGAAAGCTTTGCTTGTCTGTTTGTGAAACCTTAAAAGTATTTGATTTTAAGCACCATGATCTGCATTTTTTTGCACCTATTTTAGCCTCTATTTGGGAATGCCAAATTTTTCCTAAGCTACCAGAAGAGTGTTTGAGCACTTTGCAAATGGCTATTATCACAGACTCTAAAATCTATGTGGGCAAAGTGGGTGATGGGATGTTGGCAATTTTGGGGAAACAGGAGGAGATTTTAGAAGAGAATAAAGAAGGTACGCTTGCAAACCACACCACGCCTTTTACAAGGGATGTTACTATCTATTGGCGTGTTTTAGAAACTAGAGATGTGTGCGGACTTTTGCTATGCACCGATGGAATTAGCGAGGATTTGCAACCTGCAAGGCGTTTAGATTTTGTCAAAGACTTTTTAAAAGAGTGTAGGCGGAGCAAAGACCCTTATAAAGAGGCGCAAATTTGGCTTCAAAAATGGCCTTCTTTAGGCTATAGCGATGATAAAACCTTGATAGCTATTTTGAAAGAGTAAGGGGTTATATGCGCGTATTGGATACGTTGAGGAATCAACATGTATTGGACAAAGTGTTGAGTGAGGGAGGGCAGGGAAAAGTCTATCAAACCCTAGATAAAGATGTCTTGGTTAAAGTCGCAGGCAAAAATGGTCAAGAACTCACGCAAGAAGAAGATATAAAAGCTTTTTGCCAAATTGTGCAAAATTTAATACGAATGCCCATTCCTAGAGATATTCCTGTGGTGCTCCCTCTAGCCTTGCTCCAAGATAGAGCGGGCTATGTGATGCCATCTTTAACTTCTTTAAAGTCTTTAGGCGCGATCTTAAAAGAGGGGAGCGCGATTATCGGCACTAAGTTAAAAAATATCCATCCCTTTTGGGCTAAATTTTTTCAAGAGAGAATGGATTTACAAACTCTTTTCACTTACTACATCCAAACCGGGGGCGCGCGCTTGAGGCTAAAACTCTTAGCAAGATTGGCAGCCGTTTTATTTAGATTGCATGCTCACGGATTAATTTATGGCGATCTTTCAAAAGGCAATGTGTTATTTGAGGATCAAAATAAAGAACATCCTAGCGTGTATCTCATTGATGCGGATAATATATCTTATGTGCAAAAAGAAGCTATGGGCACCTATCCCTACCAACCTCCAGAGTTTTTTAGAGGGCAGACCAATAGCATGGAGAGTGATATTTACACCTTTGGCATCGTGGCTTATTGGTTACTGACAACTAACCATCCCTTCTTAGATGGGGTGCAAGCTACTGAGAGCGATTGGCAACAATGCGCTTGGGTAGAAGATCGCACAGATACTAGTAATATTAAAACGCCTCTTTTGAAGTTAAGCTATATATTGTCCCAAGAGAGGGAAGAGCTTTTTCATCTCTTGTTTGAAAAGGGTAAAGACAATCCTAAAAGCCGTCCAAGTTTGGCACTTTTTGCGCAAGCTTTGGAATTGAGCGCGCTCTCTTGCTTAGAGTGTGCGCGCTGTGGTATGCACTACAAAGAGGAGCTAGAAATCTGCCCTTACTGCGATGCGCCCAAACCCAAAAGACTATGCGCGACCAGCTATTTTTTTCATCAAGAACAACATGGACGTGTTTATGCCAAGTTTACGCTGTGTCTCACAGAAGAGTGCTTTAGTGTTCATTTACCCACTTGCTTATTTAAAGGTGTGAATGTCTTAGACATGCAGGCAGATTTTTTAGAAGTCAGACCCGATCTCTTAATCTTCAAAGAAAAGGAAGGGGTTTTTGTCAACCAAAGAAAATTGAGCGCAAACAAGAAACGCCTAAATGATGCAGACTTGCAAAGGGGCGTAGAAATTCTATGCCAACAAAGGCATTGGGGTTTTTGCGTCCATGTGCAACTTAAGGAGCAAACATGCTAGACCTCATGCGTGTAAGAACAGACACTCTTTTAGAAAATGTGAGGGCGAGGAATACAAGCCAACAGCTTTTACAAGCTGGTAAAGATAATTTAGGATTTTTGGAGTTTAAAGGACAACGCATATCCCTTTTTGCGCAGGGCAAGGTGATTAGCTTAGAATTGATCCAGGAGAGTCAGGCTAGGGAGATCAATAGTCTATGTGTGCGCCGTCCTTTAGCCCTTGTAAGGATTGTCCACATTCATGGCAACCAGCCACAAACTCTGATCTTAGAGATCATTTTCTTTAACAATCCTCTAAAACGACATCCTGAAACCACTGCCATTAATTTTAATGAGGAAAAAGTCTTAAATGAGCTCAATAGGCATTACAAAAGCACAAATGATGATCAATGTCTTCAAAAATTCCACGAGGAGTGCCATTTTTCTATCAATGGCGAGCCCTACTTTTTGATCCACACCAGAGGGGTAATGACAAACACAGAAGAGATAGAGACTTTTAGCTTGCACTCCAATGTTTTTACTTTGGGTGTTAAAACCTCTTCTAAGAGAGATCAGAAGTTTTTAGAGGCATATAGATTGCAAACTCGAGGGAATTTTTCTAGCAATGGATTTATTCTAGTGCAGGGCGCGCTTAAATTTACGCTACAGAGCACCAACCCCATCAGCAAAGAGCTAGTAAAGACTTATCAAAACAATGCCCATAGCTATTTGAATATCTATAAAACTCACCTTTATTTGGAATACAAAAGAATGCTCACAAGAGCGCAACGCTTTGGGGCGCGCCAAGTTAAAAAGATAGAGCACACACCAGCGGGTTATAAATTTTACTTTTCCATCCCTAAAGAGACCTTGACAGAAGACGACAGCTTGTGTCTGTATATACAAAAAGAGGAAGAGGAGCCGGATATTGAGTCTTTGAAAAGATTAAACCTAGAGGATCGCGATGCGGTTTTGGACTTTGTAAAGCGCAAACCTAAAGAAAAAGAAATCATTTTAGAAATCATAAAAGTAGAGGACGAATGGGTGGAAGTAGAGACCCAAAGAGACCTTGAAAACAAAGAACTATGGGTGTGGCTGAATTACTATGGTGAGAAGACCCATCTTGATCGTAAGCAAAGAGCCTTAGAAATGGCTTTGAATGGTAGCAGTGCAAACCCTAATCTCTTTTTGATTTTAGATATTAAAGATGAAAATGAAGAAGATGAGGATAGAGAAAAACTTTTAGGAGTTTTGCAAAGTGTCGGCTCTCATAAAATGCGTGCGCTCACCCCTAAAACAACACACAAGGTTTTTAAAAGTAAGCCTCCCACGCCCAACCAAGAGGAGGCGATAGGGATCGCGCTCAACACGCCAGACATTGCCATTATACAAGGTCCCCCGGGCACGGGCAAGACCACCTTAATCAACGCCATTTGTGAACGCCTATATGAAGAATACGATCCTGAGTACATGAAGAGTGTTTTGGTTTGTGCGCATGGGCATGATGCGACCACCAATGTGTGCAATCGTTTAGAGATAGGGGGGCTACCCACGCCCAAATTTGGCAATAAAAAGGGCGAGGATAGCGCTCCTATTGAAAAAGAGTTTTTGGAATGGAGTCAAACACTTGCCAAAGAAGCCAAAAAGGAGATTTTAGACTTTAGTCAAAAAGAGAAAATCTTAGAGATAGAAAACGCTTTAGAAAGCTATAGAAGATCTCCCATCGACCCCCTATCTCTGCTAGATTTCATTGAGGGGCGCATTTGGCATTTGGATAAGTCCTTGCGCTCACAATTAGAAATTCTAAAAGAAAAACTCACCCCCAAACCCGCAGTTTTAGATCAACGCTCTAGCATTTACGCTTTGCGCACAACACCCAAGAGTTTTGAAGATGACGGCATGGCGCGTAATCAAGATTTGCTTTATAGTGCCTACAAAGACGCGTTAAGTGAGAGTCAAAAAGAGTTGTTGCAAGAGAGAGAACCCAATCTCCAAGAGATCAAAGCCCTTCAAGAACACTTATTGGCATGTTTCACCCCCGCCCCCCACTTTTCTAAAGCAAAGCGCAATCAAGATTTAGAGGATTTTGTAGAACAAGTCTTAGACTCTCTGAAAAGTCGTACAACTCTGGATCGCACCAGTCGAATTTTGATCGAATATATCCAACGCCTAGAAAACAATCCGGATATGGATTTTTTCAAGGATTATAGCTTTGTGAGCGCGAGCACCACAGGGCAATCTGATCAGGTGATCAAGTATAAGAAAGCCTCCTGTTTTGACACGGTGATCATTGATGAGGCGGCTAAAATATCCCCTTTAGACCTCTTGATCGTGATGGTTTTAGCCAAAAAGCGCATTATCTTAGTGGGCGATCACCGCCAATTACCCCATGAAAAAGATGAGGAGATCACCCAAGAGATTCTTAGAAATGAAGATGTCTCTGTGAGGGGACGCATTGAAGAGATGATCTCAGAGAGCATGTTTAGTCTGCTTAAAAAGAGAGCTATCTTTCTTGAAAAGATTGATGGAAAAAAGCGTCAAATCACTTTGAGCAACCAATATAGAACCCATCCTATTTTGGGAAAATTTGTCAGCGATACCTTTTATGAGCAACATGGAGAGGGTTTTCAATCCCCCTTAGACGCTACGCACTTTGCACACCATTTAGGTTTTTTGGAAAACAAGCCCTGCGTGTGGATGGACATCAAAATTACAGAAGGTATCGAAAAAAGGAGCAAGACCTCCCTTTACAGAGAGGCAGAAGTGGATTGTATTATGAAACTTTTAATCCAATGCAAAGAGGAGAATCCAAATTTGAGTTTTGGGGTTATCACATTCTATAGAGCCCAAAAAGATAGGCTTGAGGAGAGGCTAAAAACTTTGTTGCCCCAAGAACAAATGCCTAGAATTGGCACGGTGGATTCCTTTCAGGGTATGGAATTTGACATTGTGTTTTTATCTGCCGTGCGCACTTCAGCGGGGCGTTCTTTTGGATTTTTAAAATGTGTGAATCGCCTTTGTGTGAGCATGAGCAGGCAGAAAAAAGCCCTCATTGTAGTGGGCGAATTAGACTTTTATAAAAGCCCCAAGGCACAGGAGGAAGTGCCCGGGCTTTACAACTTCATTCAACTGTGTGAAAAGGAGGGCAAGATTTTTGGAAATTTTGAGCCTAAAAGAGATTGAAGCGGAGTGCACCTCTATTTTGATGCCATGTTATTGCTACAAGGTTTTGCTCTACCATAAAAGTGATGAGCACTCTTTAAACCACATAGAACGCACCGCTTTAAGATTGATAGAAAATGATTCGAGCTTTAAAAACCCTCAAAAACTAGCCAAAGCTTTGGGTTTTCCCCCAAAATTAGAAGATCTGTTTTACAAGGTGTCAGAAAAAATTTTTGATTGCAATAAGATTAACGATGCTAAGGAGAGCATACCTATGCTGGGCTACTTTTTCCAAGACGCTTTGAGCGGTGCTCTGATCGATTATGTGAGTTTGCAAGAACCAAGAACTCAAGTAGGTACAACCAAAGAGGGCGCGCTTCCAAAAGTCTTTTTCAAGCGCAATCAAATCCAGCAGAGGTGGGCTTATCACCTTGATGAGCCAATAAAAAAACTTAATAAGCCCACTTTAAGAGAGTTTACAAAGGCTCTCAACACCTATAATAAAAATTACCCCTCTGAGAGTTTGTCTGTAGAGTCTATGGAGATCAAAGACAAACCCACTTTACTCTATCTGCACTGCCAGCTTTTAGTGCTCTTTGAGGGGCGTTTTAAGCTAAGTGATGGATTTGGGGGCTTTTCTCCTATCTTGCTTGCCAGCTTTGAGAAACATACCAATGAGGAACTCAAAATGCGTATTTTGGAGGACAGAAAAGTGGAGGGGGCAAAAGTAGCACAGAGCATCAAATCCCCCTTTAAGTTTCCAACTCCCTATGATGACAAGATCAAGATGATCGAGGAAAAATTTGCCAAACACAAGAGCAAACAAATTACAGATGAGGTTTTTAAAGGCGTGTGTGGCGATTTGTTTGATCTGTGCGAGCGCGTGCTCAATGACACATCCCAAAACACCAAGCGCGCTATCAAAGAGGAGCAACTAAAAAGCTATGCTGAGGATATGGGATTTAAGAGTTTTGTAGAAATTCCCATTTTAGAGCTCAAGCACTTATTGCAAAATAGAGATGAGAGACTAACTAAAATAGCCCAACTACACCCCCATTTTCTCAACACTCTAAAGGCGTTATACCCCTTTAGAAACCTATTTAAACACCACAGCCCGCGCAAGCACAAGGAACTCGAATCTATAGAAATAGCAACCATCCACAGGTGGCAAAAAGAGATTTATGCCCTTGTAGAAGTGTTTTTAGACAATTTACAACAGGGGGCAGAACAAAATATTCAAAGCGAAACAAATTACAGACAAAACGCTATCTTGGATGCAAAAACAAGATTTGATTATCTCTTTGATAACTTGGATCATTGGGATCGCGAATTGATCATTGAGATTCATTTTCACCTCAATTATGTGGATGAGGACAATCACGCAAACCAAATTAAGGAGGTGGTGATTTGCAATCTTTATCAACTCTTTGAAGGAGTTTTCAAGCAGATCAACGTCTCTAACAAATTAAAACCTCAATCTAAAGATGCGCTTTTGACCTCTTTGCGCAATCGTCTAGGCGCACCTTTGAAGGGCGTGCGCGAATCTTACCTAGAAAGTGCCTTTGCTAAGGGAGTTGCTAGTTTGGGAGCGCATTTTTTAGTCTTTTTAAGCTTTAGGGAAGCCTGCAGTGATGAAATACGCTTGGTAGAGAAACTCATCGCTTTAAGAGGGCATGGCAATGGAGTGAACATAGAATTGGGGATTCTAAGTTGCGCGCAACTTAAGATATTGACGGAGAACGCTTTTATTTATCTTAAAAAACTTTTAAAGGAAGAAGTATGACAGGGAAAGAACTCAAGGGCAAACTCCAAGAAGCCCTTAATGCGGTCGCGGAGCGTGAAGACAAGATCGAAGAGGTGAAAAAGGAATTACACCAAAAAACGAATGCGCTCCAGCAAGAACAAAAAGAGTTGCAAAACAAGATGAAGGTATTTGAAGCGGACAAACAAGCCTTTATCAAAAGCCGTCAAGATTTTGAAGCATTTACAAAGGACATGGAGATTTACGCACAGACCAAGCGTAACGAAATTGAGGCAGCGCTACGGGAACACCAAAAAGAGCAAGAGCTAGGCATCTTACAACAAGTGGGAAAGGATATAGAGCGACGCGAACAACAGAACGCACAGAACTTTAAAGCCTTATGTGATCATCTGCAGCAAGCAACAGCTAATCTGCAAAAAGAGTTGGTGCAACAACTTGAAAATCAAAACGCTACCCATGTAGAGCACCTGCAAAACACTTACCAAACCCAGTGGCGCGATCTGCAACAGGCTTACAACGATCAATGCGCGTTGATCCAACAAGAACAAAACGCCTTTAGGGATTTTGTCCAGCAACAAAGAGACGCGTTTATAGAAATTTTGCAAAAAGAGTTATCTTTACAAGAAAAAGAGATTTTCTTAGATACGAGGGAAAAGAACTTAGAGGCAAAAGAAGGAGCTATTGATAGGCTTGAAACCAAGAAGCTTGAAGATGTGAGAAAAGAACTCGAGCACATGGGGTCCAGGTTAGCACATAAGGACAATAAATTAGAAGAGTTGCTTGAAAAAATTGGAGAGTTAGATGAGCAAAACCTCGAACTTAAAAGCACCAATCGAGAACTAGAAAAACAGGTTGATACCTACCAACAACAAGAACCCTATCAAGAGCTTGAGATTCTCGAGCACAAGTATAGAACTTTAGAAACGGAGTTTGAGCAGATGGATGAGGAAAGACAGACATGGAAAGAACAATACCACGAGATCAAAGAGCACTTTGATAGACTCACCAAGCAAGAGACAGAGAAAAGCCAAGAAATCATGACTAAAATCCATGAACTCCATCATCTTGAAGAAGTAGAAAGTACCAATAGATTATTAGAATCCAAGCTTGAAAGCTTACAAAGTGCTTTGGAAATCAAAGAGGAAGAAAACCAACGCCTGCGTTCCATTTATGAGGGCGGAAAAGAATTTGAAGCGCGTAAAAGTGATGTTTTTCGGCAAATCGAATCTTCTAGTCCCCAAAAATTGGGCGCACCTTTGGACATCACAGACGAGATGGAATACCTAAGCCATGTGCAACAAAAAATCCAAGATTTTGGAATCAACTACCCCACGCGTCTACTTTATGCTTTTCATACGGCTTTAAAATCAGCGATCTATGCGCCTTTAAGCGTGCTCTCCGGTGTCTCTGGCACGGGCAAATCCGAGTTGCCTAAACTTTATGCCCATTTTGGCGGGTTTAATTTTCTTGCTCAGGCTGTTCAACCCACTTGGGATAGCCCCGAATCAATGATGGGTTACTTCAATATGATTGAAAATAAATTTGACTCCACAGAGATTTTACGCTTTTTCGTCCAAACGGCACATAGTCGAAAAAACAGGACTTTGGATTACAAGAGAGCATGAACCTCATCTTATTAGACGAGATGAATCTTGCACATATCGAACTCTACTTTGCAGAGTTTTTGAGCAAATTGGAGCAAAAACGCAGCGATAAAGAGGGGGTTTTTGTCCATGTCAAACTAGGCACGGGCATGTCATGGCAGGTTTTACTAGGTGATAACTTGCTTTGGGTGGGCACAATGAACGAAGATGAGAGCACAAAAGCGCTTTCTGATAAAGTCCTCGATCGCGCCTTCTGCCTCAATTTCCCTAGACCTGCCAAACTTCATAGCCGTAAAACAGGGTTTAGTATTAGTCGACAAGATTTTAAATACCTCCCACGATCCACTTGGCAGACATGGCTAAGAGATGAGCAAATCCCCGCACAAGCTTTAGAAAATTATAAAGAGCTTGTCGAACAAATCAATGGGCTTTTAGAAAAAACAGGGCGCGCGATCGGGCATCGTGTGTGGCAGGGTATGGAGTTCTATATGAAAAACCACCCTCTAGTATTTACCCATAAAGAGGATTCAACCCTCTTAGATCAGGCTCTACGTTTTGCTTTTGAAGAACAAGTTGTACAAAAAATTGTCCCTAAATTGCGCGGCATGGAAATTGAGGGTGATACCCATCAAGTGCTAGTGGATATTCAAAAACTCTTGAGCGAGAAAAATATACAGCTAGAGGAGGATCTCCGACACGCGACTAACAACCCTTATCGACAATTTATTTTTAATAGTGCGCACTATTTGGATAATCCTGAGTGGCAAACCCTCTTTCATAAAACCCAAAAATAGCCATGCTCTTAGAGGAACTCTACCTCCCTGAAAACAAGCCGCATTTGGAGGTTTTAAGCTGGCTGAGGCAGAATAGCGGTTTTGATAAAAAGATAGGCAGATTCGAGCAGCCCGATTTGTTTTCTTTCTTGGAAAATATACGCGGCTTTGATTATGCACAATCTATTTACTGCGATGATTTTTATTATCTCTTGGAATATACCAGCGAGGCGTTAGAGTGCTTAATACGCAATCCTAACACGAATATTAGGCGCGCCCATGCTAAAATACCCCTCGCTCAAGCCAAGGAATTTGATGCGCAATGTGTATTTTGGCTAGGAAAGAAACCCGGACGCGCACTTAAAGATAGACTCCCCGATGGTAAGATGCTCTGCGTCAAAAGAGTTTATGATCCCAACACCATAGAAAATAGACTGCTCAAACGCTTTATCAAACAGGTTTTGCGCATCGCTCAAATACGAGAGACTCGTTTAGGTGATCTCTGCAGTTTTCAAACGCTTTTGCTCAAAATGCGTCATTGGCTTAAAAGCGAAGTGGCGCAAAATATCCACGAAAACCAGCCTGTTATGCCTAATAACTTGCTTTTACACCACCATCATTACAGCAAAATTTTCAAAGCTTATCAAAAAATCCACAGACCCTTAGAATACCCTAGACTCACCCTTAAACAGGTGTTGCGCTTTGAGATGCTCATGCAATTGCATTTTTTTAGCCAAATCCCCATTTTGCCCGCTCCTTTGTCTATAGAGCATTTTTGTATCTGCCAATATGAGGTGTTGCGCGATTTATATTGGGTATCTACACCTTGCTTTAGACAAACACGACAAATGGCTAAAATGATGCTAAGGACGCATTTGCAGGAGAAGCGGGTATTCACCCCCTCCAAAACCCAAGATGTGTTTATAGACCTCTTTCAAGATCACCCGTGTGCGCTTTTAGATGGCAAGCTTGAGCAATTACCTCTATTACATAAGCAAAGAGTGAAAGGGCAACTTATTAACGCCAATAACGCGAGAGTACTACATGTAGGCGGATGTTTTAGTCTGCCTAGAGCCCTCAAAGAGTTGGATACTCCTATACTGGGCGCGTTTTTGCACGACTTTAAGGAACGGTTTTACTTTTCTGACATGCATTATTTGGTGGAAGATTGGGTAGATGACTTTGAGTTTAAAAACATGAAAAGTTTGATTGCCTCTTATTTTCATCAAAGTAAGAGTCTCCCAAAAAGCATTGCTTGCGCCTTATCGTATTTGAAGCATCCAAACATCAAAATAGGCGACACGCTTGTAGTGTTTTATGAAGAAGGCGTTGCGGGGGGCAGATGTTGGCTGACACCCCTTGTTGTAGAGCACGCGCCTAAAGATCAGCAAGGTATCAAGGGCATGATTTTGGTGCGCTACCCCACACACCTTATAGACAGCAAGGACAGAGAGACTAAAAATGTCTCTGCTCTTAAGGCGAGCTACCAAAAATACCCCCAACTTTTTAAAAATCGTTCTTTTGTTGTAAATCACCCCAATGCCCAAGATTTACTTATAAGCATGTGCGAGGTTTTTACACTCATTGAACAGGGCAACAAGCCCTATAAGGATCACCTACCCAATCTCTCTTTAGAATATTTTGATGGGACTTATTTTAAATCTTTTGTATTGGTCGATGAAAAAAGCCTCTTTCAGGGCAACAAAACTTGCATTGCAGAAAAATTTATTCTCAAAGCCAAAGAGACTTCTCATTATTTTAATATCAGTGTTGCGGGCAAGCCCAGCCGTTACCAACTCCATTTAGAAACTCTGCCGCATGTGAGCGATATTGTCTGTCGTGTAGAATTGGAATACTGCTATGAACATGAGAATGTCTACACTATCCATTTTCTGCCCACCAACCCCGATTATCCTAGATCGTATATCCCGAGCATTATTGAGCAAAAGCCCTTTGATCCTAGTGTTTACCCCAACTTCCCGGATTTACAACCGCTCCAAAAAAAGTTGATAGATGAAGTCTTGCAGTTGGATAATTACGAGCACCTTCGGGTCCCTAAAAATGTAAAAATTGGGAGTTACTATAACCGACAAACCGGCTCTTATAGTGCCCATGTAGATTTAGAAAGGTTAGATGCAACAAATCCTCCCACTGCGCGTTGGTTTTATGGCGATATTAAAGAAGGAAAGGTTATTCCCAAAGACTATTGCAATGAGGAGATGTTGAAACCCGGCACTCTTTTAAGGGCTAAACTTAGAATCGATGAGAGGAGGAGTCAGGCTAGCGTTATAAGAATCTATAGCCAAGAGGACTTTTACAATAGATTTGCCTCTTTTTTGGCTACCATTTTTGCCCAAAGACGACCCCTAGATACAAGTGTTTCAGAGGAATTTAAAGCAATGTTAGAGGAATGGATAGAATTCATTGAGGAAGAATTTACCGAAGAAGAAGAGGCGTTTTTCCAAAAACAATACTTAAAAATCATCGCGCCATTAGGACATCTTTTAAGCCATAAACAAAGAGAGTTTTTTAACCCTTATTTTAAAAGGCATTTTCTATGCAGTGCTTGCAGAACAAGAGATCTGAGATATTTAGGCTTTTATCTTGCTAGCACCCACTCTAAGCCATTGATGGAGCATGTCCTTAAATTAGAAGAAAAGCATGCCCTCTTTGCATTGCAGGTTGCGCTATGGCACACTAAAGAGGCTTATGAGTTGCTAGAAAAACAGGATTGTAAGACACTCTTAAATAAAATCGAAAATAACATGCAGACTAATTTTAAGGCTCTTAAATCTCTAAGGGATAACCCTAGCAGGCTTGAAAAGTTAAATAACATTGTCAATACAACCCTTACGCTCTTGGGTGTTTTAAGAGCCATTAGGTTACGCGACTACGATTTGCTTAAACCCAGTGCTTCGCAAACAAAAAATTTAATCGCTCTCTTGGATGAGGTCGCGCGCTACTGCTTGGCTGAAAATTTAAAGCCCAATTGTGAAAGAAAGCTTGATTTAAAAAGTTTGGGCATAGAGCTTCAAAAATCCGAAATTGCGATCTTTTATGTCGCGCATTTGTTTTTAAGTAATGACAAAAAGATCGCCCACTTAACCATTAGTTAAAGGAGAAGTAGAAAATGGTGCCACCATGTGCACCATGCAAGAGCTGTGTGCAGTCATTAGGTAATTTGCCTAGAAACTCCAAATACCAGCATCAGAAATATCAGC
>NZ_FZMF01000014.1 GCF_900197685.1 Helicobacter baculiformis
GATTAATGGGGGGGCTATATTATATGTACGAATCCAATCAACCGATAATTTAAGAACGGCGCGGATGGTAAAAACATATTTGGCGCAACAGAGGTTATAGGCGGTCGAACTGATCTCTTGGCCAAAAAAGCCCTACTTTATGTTCTCCCTGCCTAAAATCTTAGCGAACTTGAGCAAGAGCGAGCCACTCCTACAACAGGGCTTATAAACCTTATTGATCTCTTTTTGTCCATGCAACACTAGTTTAACTAACAGCTTGCTGACCTCTTAAAGGGGCAAAAACTCCCCTCCACTCTTGCGCGCACTGCTGGCATACATGCCTATCAGAAACTCATAAGTATCCCCAAAACATCAATCCCACTCTCTTTGTAGTCGCTAATCCTCATCTCTCTAATTCCTCCTAATAGATTGGCGAATTTTTCGTTTTTTCTCCTTAACACTTTTGCCTAGTTTGTCTCTATACATGTTTAAATCCGCAAAGAGCCCTATAAAATTCTTTTGAAAAGATCATGCCTAAAACAAATTATTTAAAATCCCAGCTATCTACCGCACCTCTCAATCTGTCAGTGATGCTCTAGATGATTTGAAAAGCTCGATGCGCTTTGTTTATGGGAGATTTAGTTGCCTGCAGGTTCTGTGTGTGCGCCTATGACTTCTTGCATAGATGTCCTTCACAAAAAGCAAAAGAGGTCAATTATAGTCTAATCACTCTAACACTTAATCATAGATTTCCACAGCCCCTATAGCCAATTTGGTTTCTCAAACCGATATTAAAATTCCCGTCATAAGGGGCGCAAGATGTGAGCTTTATACATCACCTTCTTGCTGAACTAAAAGTTAATCACATAATTAGTAAAAGCCACTACGGCGCGTCTGAGAGTGATATTATACTTGTATCCTCCCGAAGATAAACTATCCTTTTCTGTATAATAAGGATCGTCAATCACGGGGATGCGCGCGCCCATTTCTAAGCCTTGATACTTGGAGAAGTTAATACGGAAACCTACATTAAAGATAAGTTGTACATAGGTGGGGTTAAAGCTAGCTTTATCGCCATCTTCCTTGGCAAGTTTTGCATACTGCAGGTAATAATTATCGATGCTGACACATTGATTCGCTGCAGTAGTGAAGCAACGTCCGTCTTCAAGATGTGCGACACCTCTAAACCATGAGCTCCCTCCTAACATCGTTCCCACAAAGATTCCATAAGCATGATCGGAGTTCTCGTAAAAATTATAGAGCGCATCAATGCCCGCACCATAAAATAGATTTGCTACATTCATTTTCAAAGAATACGCCGCGAGGCCCTCAGAAGATACAGCATCACGAGTACTTCTCTCATTTCCGACCTGTCCGCTAAAAAAAACATAATAGCGCAAGCCAAAAGTTTTATTTGCCCCAAAGAATTGTTTATAACCAATTTGGAGATCTCCCCCAAAGAGATTACCGGAGGTCGCGCCATTTTGGCTATATCCCTGTTGCTTGAAATGTCCTGATGGGATTGTTGGTTGACTAAAGTAGTATTTGCCCGTTACGTATGAATACTGAAAACCTGTTTCCACGAACGCACCATTATCCTCCGCGTCCAAAAGAACTAGAGATAAAAGTATGAATGTGCCGGCTAGGAATACTTGTGCGCAAGAATTGCACTTGTTGTTTATTGTCTTAAAAGTCATGCCGGTCCTTTTTGCGTTGTGTTTAGCATTTCTTGACTCAGTGATCAGTAGTTAGAACGGACTAAGGCGCTAGCACTCCATGCTATAACGCCTATCATAGTGTCGGGAATCAGCTCATCTAGCTCAAAAGCTAATCACATAGTTAGCGAAAGCGACCACTGCGCGCTTGAGAGCGATCGTGTATGCATCCTTGCCCTGCATTAAGACATTTCTCTCTATGTAGTAAGGCGCTTCAATAGTGGGAATGCGCACACCTGCTTCCAAGCCCTGATGTCTAGTAAAATTGAGACGCAACCCTACATTAACGATAACTTGTAAGGAAGTTGGGCTAAATTTAGCATAATCGCCACTCTGTTTTGCAGATTTGGCGCTCTGCGCGTAATAATCGTTGACACTGATACATTGACCATTGCTAGGGGTAGCACAATAATGTCCGCTGGTATTGTAGGCTTTACCAATCATCCAAGAGCTGCCCCCAACCATAGCCCCTACAAAGAGTCCAAAAGCATGATCTGCGCTTTTATAGAAATTGAAAAGCATATCTATGCCCGCCCCATAAAACAGATCTACAGCTCGCGCCACAACTGAAGATGCTGCTATTCCCTGAGAAGGTACGGCACTAAAGGAGAAAGTCGCATTTCCAGTTTGACCGCTGAAAAATCCATAGTAGCGCAAACCAAAAATTTTACTCTCGCCAAAGAACTGCTTATACCCAATTTGAACATCTCCCCCATAAAGATTGCTGGAGATTTTGCCGGGCTGGTCATACCCTGCTTGACCATAGACGACACCATTCCTAACAAAGTGAAGCAGAGGCTGACTATAGTTATCTTTACCCGCTAAATGGGAATACTGGAAACCGCCTCCCAAAAATACACCATTCTCCTCTGCACTCAGGAAAGCTGAAAAATTGCATGCAAACGCACTCGCCAAGAGCGCCTGTGCGTAAACGCGAGACCATCCCTGTTTTTTATTTAGAGCCACCAAAAACCCCTCCTTTAACATAAAAAACAACCCGAGCTCTAGCATATTTCAGCTTAATTATCAAGATTTTGTTTCTAAAAATTCTTCATAGCTTCCTTTAAAATCTAACACTTTTGCACCCTTCTTACTTGGCATAAGTTCGATAATACGATTCGCATAAGCACCAATAAGTTCCCTATCATGACTTACGCAAATCACCGCCCCCTCAAACTTGTATAGAGCCTCTCCTAGTGCGATAATTGCTTCTAAATCTAAATGGTTGGTGGGTTCATCAAGCACCAAAAAGTTGCCTCGTTCTAACATGAGCTTGCTTAATACCATGCGGTGCTTTTCCCCTCCACTCAAGGCGCTCACGCTCTTTTCTTGTTCTGCCCCACTAAAAAGCATACGCCCTAAAGCGTTACGCACCTCGCTACTCTCAATCTTTTTATTAAAGTTAAACAGCCATTGGTACAAACTTTCTTCTCCTTGAATACTCTCATTAGCATCTTGGGGGAAGTAGCCTCTTTGTGTGGTCGCCCCCCATTTGACACTGCCACTATCCGGGGACAACTCCTCTACCAGAATTTTACATAGCGTGCTCTTACCTACACCATTAGGTCCAATAAGTGCGATTTTGTCCTTAGGAGCAATCTTAAGACTAAGCTTATTTAGCACCACTAAATCCCCATAGGATTTAGAAATTTGTGTGCACTCTAGGGCTTCATTTCCAATGAGGCGGTTAGGTTTGAAGACAATGCTAGGATCGCGCCGACTTGAAACCTCAATGCTTTGAATATCCAGTTTCTCTAATTGCTTTTGGCGACTGGTCGCTTGTCTTGCCTTGCTTGCATTCGCTGAAAAGCGTGCAATAAAACGCTCTAATTCCTCTTTTTCTTTAAGTTTTTTATTATGTTCAGCTTCCTTTTGTTTCGCAATAAGAGTCGAAGCGATATACCAATCGTCATAATTCCCGCTAAACTCTCTTAGAGTGCCAAAATCCAAATCTAAAATATGGGTGCACACAGCATTTAAGAAATGACGATCGTGGCTGATGATCACCATTGTGCCCTCATGACGTTTTAGAGCTTCTTCCAGCCACGCGATGGCGTTTAAATCTAAGTTGTTTGTGGGCTCATCCAAAAGCAGGATATCCGGTTTAGGGAAGAGTACTTGAGCTAAGAGAATTTTAAATTTATCACTGCTAGGTAGACTTTGCATTAAATCGTCGTGGCGACTAGCCGGGATGCCCAAGTCTTCTAAAATCTTTTCTACCACCACTTCGCACTCATATAGCGGGTCTTCTTGCACGCAAATCATTTCTAACTCACCTAACCGCTCATTAATCTTTGCATCGCTCAAATCTGCGCTTGTATAAAGCTGCTCCTTTTCTTTGAGCGCCTTATACAGAGTCATGTTTCCCATCAGCACCGCATCTTTTAGGCTAAATTCCTCAAAAGCGTATTGATCCTGCCCCAAAACTCCTACCTTAAGCCCTGAACCTACACTAATTTCCCCGCTACTTGGCTCGATCTCTCCAGCTAAAATCTTTAAAAAGGTACTCTTACCTGCCCCGTTAGCTCCGATCAGTCCGTATCGTTTATGGGCATCCAACTTGAGATTTACATTTTCGAAGAGCTTTTTGGTGGCATAGCGCATGCTAACTTGAGTGGCTTGTAACATTGACGATCCTCGTGATTTTTAGACATTCTAGCATAGTTTGATGTGTGGAAGATCACTTCCTCTCAATCCTAGCGATCTCATCTTTACCTCTTCGACACCCAATTAGGAGGTGGGGACTTCCATGAAAATGCTTTAGCATATTTTAAGTCTAGCATTAAGGTATAGTGCTATAATACCTGCCATTTATTTCAAAAGGAGTACTTATGGCATTATACGATCGCAATGTTAATGTTAACCCCAGCATAGAAACATCCGCGCAGCTCGACGACACAGCCCTAGTTGGCTTTGTCAAGACTACCTATAAATTCTTTGCTGCTAGTTTATTGCTAGCCACCATTGGCGCATTAGTGGGATTTATGAATTTTCAAATGGCTGTTCAGTACAAGTGGGTATTCTTTATTGCGGAATTTGCCGCATTCTTTGGGTTGATGTTCACTAGGAAGATGCCCACGGTCAATTTGCTGATGCTCTTTGCATTCACTTTCCTTTCGGGCATCACGCTTGTACCTCTCTTGGGCTTTGTGATTGCACGAGCGGGTACAAGCGCCATTTGGCAAGCTTTGGCAATGACAACTATCGTCTTTGGAATCATGAGCGTTTATGCCATAAAAACTAAAAGCGATTTAGCCAATATGGGTAAGATGCTCTTTATTGCCGTGATTGTGGTTATGGTAGCTTCTCTTATCAATCTCTTTTTAGGCTCACCTATGATGCAAGTTGCTATTGCTGGCGTGAGTGTGATCCTCTTTAGTTTGTTCATCGCCTACGACACCCAAAATATCATTCGTGGTCTTTATGCGACACCCATCGAAGCAGCTACAGCGCTCTATTTGGACTTTCTAAATGTTTTTGTCTCTTTGCTACAAATTTTTGGAATCATGGGTGGTAAAGACGAATAGTCCGCATACCTTTGAGCGTCTTTTAGATGCTAATTTAAACCGCTTTAAGGAGGGGGTGCGGGTTGTAGAAGATGTATTGCGCTATCTTTATGATCACCCTGCTTTAGCCTTCAAGCTTAGAAATATCCGCCATAGCGCTACGGATATTATTACCAAAAGTATACCCGATGTGGGTGCGCTCTATGTACATAGAAATAGCGCCCACGATGTGCTCCAAGAAAGCGATGTGTTACGGACTAGTAAACAACCCATCTTGCATATGGTGCAAGCTAATTTCAAGCGTGCTCAAGAAAGCGCACGCGTACTAGAAGAGTGCTTAAAGTATGCCTATCCTTCCCAGCCTCCTCCTACTTTTAAAACTTTGCGTTACGAACTCTACACTTTAGAGAAAGAATGTATCGCCTTACTTGCAGAAAATAGTTTAAAATTGCACTAGGTTTACCAAAGTTAGTATTTTTTTTGGTAGTATGCATTTACCTAGCTAGTGCTAGGAATTTTTTAGAAGGAGACGCGATGTCAGGACATACTGATGAATGTTGCCACGGGCACGAAGGGCACGAAGAACACGGAGTACACCACCACCATCACCACCATCATCATTACCATGGTGGGACACATCACCACCACCACCATCATCATGGCGGAGAACATCATCACCACCATGAACAACATGGTGACAACTAGACTAGCTAGTTGGCATGCGCCCCGTCTTGCGGGGCGTGTTTTCTCAAGAGTTTTTCTGCAAAATTTTTAGGTTTTTCGTTCTTTTGTAACATTTACGCTACACCTTAACAGGGTGGGATTTGTCTTTCATGTGATTTTTAGTTGCGGTTTCCGTATATATTTGTGTAAAATAGTATCGTCTTTTAGGATCATTTTAAAGATATTTTACCTTCCCCGTCTGATCCATACCAACTTCGCTACAATATGAAACCAAAAATATGGCGGTTTGCTTAAAAGGAGTATGTCCTACGATGAATCTCAGACTTCGTAAAACCCTCTCTATAGGTTTGTGTGTAACTTTAAGTCCTCTAATATGTAAAGATATTCGCAATGGATTCTTTATCGGAGGTGGTTTCGGGGCTAAAAATGAAGTGCTTTCTAGTTATCAGGATGTGTCTACACTCTCGGGTGTGGGCAGCTATGCTACCCTTAGTAACATTCTTTCAAAGTACCCCGATCTGTTGAGTGTAGCTAAATCGGGTGCGATTCCCCTACAAGAAACGCTTAATAAAGATTTACAAGCATTGGTAAAGGGTTTAGAAGCTCTGAACAATGAAGTTGCTAAGGTGGGGGTTAGTAATCAATCTTTAAAAGGTCTCAGTCAGCTGGATTTGCCTAACACGAGCAATAATCAAGAACTAGAAGCAAAGATTGAGACAGAAATCCAAGCGCTTCAGTCGATGATCAATGCCACTACAGAGAAGGACACGAGTGTTGTTCAAGCTAACCAAGAAATTATCCAAAAGTACCAACAAGCTTTGAACACACTAAAGGGTCTTGGCAATAGCCTTTTGAACGAAGTTAATGACTATAATAAAAATCTTTCTTCGGACAAAATGGTATATCAAAAAGCAGAAGCCACTTATAAAAATGGCATGAATGCCTATAATAGCAATGTTTCGACCTACACAAATGCACGAGATAATGTGCTCGGCGATTTTAAGGAAGCAGCTAAACAGAATGCTGGCATGGCTGGTGTTACTAAAACATACAACGATATGTATAAGCTGATAAACGCGGACCCGCATTATAAATCTGGCAAACAAAGGATAGACTATCAGATAGCCACAAATGATGGGATTGATAGAGTTGCTGATGCAAAAGCTCTAAACCAAGTTATTGGAGAAGTAAAAGGGATCAATGAAGAACAAAACAGAGCCCAAGCTGGAGAGTATTTTTCTAAAATATTTGATGGTCTGTTATCCGATCTGCATGTTGGCAAAAAACTAGAGAATTTGACTTTGCTGGGTCTTTGGGGACTTGAAACTTGGTTTGAACGCCAAATAAAAGAAATAGACAAGTTGGGGGGACCGGGATATTTTCCATTGAATGTTAACTACTTAAAGCAGGGGCTTTCTGATGTCTACAGCACACTTTTTAACACGACTCAGCAACTTTTTACGGGGAACGCATATGCGGAAGTGATCCCCACTGCTAATTCTATATTTACACCGCCCACTGCCCCCGACGATAAGTTCAGTTTCTCTTACCAGGACTATAGCGATCAAATTAAAAATGCCGATCCCAAGATGGCTAATATTCAAGTTACAACAGGCGTGCCCGCTCAACAGAGCGCTCCAAGCGCTGTCCATGCCAGCTTGGGTAGTTTTGTAGATACCATCAATGGAGCTTCTAAGTTTTACTCCAATGTGGGCTACAACGCAAATGTGATCACGGGTTACCAACACTTCTTTAGTCGTCGTTTGGGTTTTTCTCTACAGGCGAGTGCGGGGTATGAATGGGTGCAAAGCCCTCTTTTCCAAAAATCCCCTCTCTTTAATCGCATGCAGGGAGCACGCGTAGCTTTGGGAGGGGATCTGCTCTATGATTTCAAAGCCCCGGCAACCCAAAGCGGTCTTTATTGCGGACTATTTGCAGGGCTATTTGGCACTAATAGCCACTACTTTCTGACCACTAAAGCCCTCCAAACCTATTGGAAGTACTCCTTTAATGTCCATTGGAATGCTGGGCTCAGGTTTCAGCTTGGAAGCAATATTGTGAAGTTGGGTGTGAGCAGTCCTTTGATTCCTAGAGTGATTAATTTACAAGCAGGGTCTACCCATTTCCTCGTTCATGAGACTTTCCACAACTTCAATCTTTACGCTTCCTATGCTGTGTTGTTTGGAGACTGATAGATTATCTACTTTTAACTAACCTCTTTGGACTTTTGATGATTTGCTAGAAGTTACAAAGGGGGGTTTTGAAAGCTTAAGCAAATCCTTACCGAATCCTTTTTTATCTCTATTTAATATTGATCTTTGGGTGCAGAGAAGGGATGTTCAACCTTTCTCAAAATAGAGCCATGTCTTTGTGTAACATTAAAATTTTAAGTGTGGTAACGCTTATTATGTTGTGAAAAATATATTAATTTTTTTAATATGATATATTATTTTTTAATAATTATCATTATCATATATAATAATATTATTATTTATTTTAAAAAGTTAATACAAAGTAACAGGATTTGGACTATAATCATCTTGCCTTTAAAATTTAGAGTAAGGAGCAACAGGTGAAACTCACACCCAAAGAGCAAGAAAAGTTCTTGTTATATTATGCTGGCGAAGTGGCTAGAAAGCGTAAAGCAGAGGGTTTAAAACTCAACCAACCCGAAGCTATTGCCTACATTAGTGCCCACATTATGGACGAGGCACGTCGTGGTAAAAAGACCGTCGCTCAGCTGATGGAAGAATGCATGCACTTTTTGAAAAAAGACGAGGTGATGCCCGGCGTGGGTAACATGATCCCTGATCTAGGTGTAGAAGCCACTTTTCCTGATGGTACGAAACTTGTAACTGTGAATTGGCCCATTGAACCAGATGAGCACTTCAAAGCGGGCGAAGTGAAATTTGGTTGTGATAAAGACATCGAGCTCAATGCAGGCAAAGAAGTAACCGAACTTGAGGTTACTAACGAAGGACCAAAATCCTTACATGTAGGCAGCCATTTCCACTTCTTTGAAGCTAATAAGGCGTTGAAATTCGATCGGGAAAAAGCTTATGGCAAACGCTTAGATATTCCCTCTGGCAATACGCTACGCATTGGGGCAGGACAAACCCGCAAAGTGCAGTTGATTCCTCTTGGTGGCAGCAAAAAAGTGGTTGGCATGAACGGGCTTGTGAATAACATCGCGGATGAACGCCATAAACACAAAGCGCTAGAAAAAGCGAAATCTCACGGATTTATCAAGTAAGGAGACTCCCATGAAAATGAAAAAACAAGAATATGTAAACACTTACGGACCTACCAAAGGCGACAAAGTGCGCTTAGGAGATACCGATCTTTGGGCAGAAGTAGAACATGACTATACCACCTATGGCGAAGAGCTCAAATTTGGTGCGGGTAAAACTATCCGTGAGGGTATGGGTCAGAGCAATAGCCCTGATGAAAACACCCTAGATTTAGTGATCACCAATGCGATGATTATTGACTACACCGGGATTTACAAAGCCGACATTGGGATTAAAAATGGCAAAATCCATGGTATTGGTAAAGCAGGAAACAAGGACATGCAAGATGGCGTAAGCCCTCATATGGTCGTGGGTGTGGGCACAGAAGCACTTGCAGGGGAAGGCATGATCATCACAGCTGGTGGGATTGACTCACATACTCACTTCCTCTCTCCCCAACAATTCCCTACCGCTCTAGCCAATGGCGTTACCACCATGTTTGGGGGCGGCACAGGTCCTGTAGATGGCACGAATGCGACTACCATCACTCCGGGCAAATGGAACTTGCACCGCATGTTGCGCGCAGCAGAAGAGTATTCTATGAATGTGGGCTTTTTGGGCAAAGGCAATAGCTCTAGCAAAAAACAACTTGTAGAACAAGTAGAAGCGGGCGCGATTGGTTTTAAATTGCATGAAGACTGGGGCACAACCCCAAGTGCGATCGACCATTGCTTGAGTGTAGCAGATGAATACGATGTGCAAGTCTGTATCCACACCGATACGGTCAATGAGGCAGGTTATGTAGATGACACCCTGAATGCGATGAACGGGCGCGCCATCCATGCCTACCACATTGAGGGAGCGGGTGGAGGACACTCACCTGATGTTATCACCATGGCAGGCGAAGTGAATATTCTACCCTCCTCCACAACCCCTACTATCCCCTATACCATTAATACGGTTGCAGAACACTTAGACATGCTTATGACCTGCCACCACTTGGATAAACGCATCCGCGAGGATCTCCAATTTTCTCAAAGCCGTATCCGCCCCGGCTCTATCGCGGCTGAAGATGTGCTCCATGATATGGGTGTGATCGCCATGACTAGCTCGGATTCTCAAGCAATGGGGCGCGCGGGGGAAGTGATTCCTAGAACTTGGCAGACTGCAGATAAGAATAAAAAAGAATTTGGTAAGCTTCCAGAAGATGGCAAAGATAACGATAATTTCCGCATTAAGCGCTATATCTCCAAATACACTATTAATCCTGCTTTGACACATGGCGTGAGCGAGTATATCGGCTCTGTGGAAGAGGGCAAGATCGCTGACTTGGTGGTGTGGAATCCTGCCTTTTTTGGTGTGAAACCTAAAATCGTGATCAAGGGCGGTATGGTGGTCTTCTCTGAAATGGGCGACTCCAACGCGTCCGTGCCCACTCCCCAACCGGTTTATTACCGCGAAATGTTTGGACACCATGGCAAGGCTAAATTTGACACGAGCATTACTTTCGTTTCCAAAGTTGCCTATGAAAATGGCGTGAAAGAGAAACTAGGCTTAGAGCGCAAGGTGCTACCCGTGAAAAACTGCCGCAACATCACCAAGAAGGATTTCAAATTTAACGACAAAACGGCTAAGATCACCGTGGATCCTAAAACCTTCGAGGTCTTTGTAGATGGCAAACTCTGCACCTCTAAACCCGCCTCAGAAGTGCCTCTAGCCCAACGCTACACTTTCTTCTAGGTGTAAGTGCCCCTTAAAGGGGGCAGATTGCGTAAAAAATCTTCGATACAGAAAATGGGCATTTGCTTCTTATATCTAAAGTCAATGCATACATTGATAGCGTTTGCATGTGGAGCTTGTATCTGTCTTGTATGTGTATGTCCATGTAGCCAATAAGTTTTGACTGAAGCTCTCTCTTCTTCCTTTTGCATCCATTCTGCTAGAATTTCGTCAGCAACTAAACGATTATATTCTTGAGAATCGGGCGGATAGTGGCACATAATAAATCTATAAAGATCGCCCATTTCAAAATCAAGGATATGAAAAAGCTTCTTCCAAACAAGAAATTTACAATTACTATAAGCGTTATCCAGTAAGAGATCATGGTTACCTTTGATCAAAATTTTTTGGCCCTTTAAACTAGAAAGAAGGGTATTAAGCGCCTTAGATGTTTTTCTAGCCAAAGTGAGATCACCCAAATACCAAACAATATCATCTTGTTCTACGCAATCTAACATGTTGAGCCACTCTTGATTAAGTTCCTCCACAGAGTTAAAAGGAAGTGCGGAATACCTAATAATGTTCGCATGAAAAAAGTGTAAATCTGAAACGACATAGTTTTTCATGCATGCCTCCATGCGCTTTTGGTGCTAACCATTGAGTATACAAAAATTTCTCCATAAATTTCTCCATACATAGGCATTAAATTAATATAATTCTTATAATTGATATTGTATTATCGGCTCTCATTTCTACAAGGAGCGTTGTATGCGTAAATCTTTGGTATTGTTGTCTGCGGGCTATTTAGCACTGGGTGCACAGGAAGCTGTTAAAACCCACCGCCTACAAAGAGTAGAAACCACAGGATCAACTCTCAACGAAGAAGCTCCTAAAAGTTGGCGTAGTCCTGAAGTGAGAAATTACTTAGGTAGCCAAACTGTCATTTCGCACAAGCAACTCACTCAACAGGCTAACCAAAGCATCGAAGAAGCCCTGCAAAATGTGCCCGGGGTGCATATTCGCAACGCTACAGGGGTAGGCGCTGTGCCTAGTTTCTCTGTAAGAGGCTTTGGAAGCGGGGGCTCAGGGCATAGCAATACAGGTATGATTTTAGTTAATGGGATTCCGGTCTATGTCGCGCCTTATGTGGATATTGGCATGCCCATTTTCCCGGTAACCTTCCAATCCGTCGATCGTATCAGCGTGATCAAGGGGGGGGAGAGTGTGCAGTATGGACCTAATGCCTTTGGGGGTGTAATCAATATTATCACGAAGCCCATTCCAAATAAATGGGAGAACCAAATCGCCGAGCGTATGACTGCCTGGGGGCGTGCAAGCAATGGGGGATTTGCAGGACCAGCCAGTCAAAATCAACCCTTTATCAAAACTCTAGCCAATAACTTTTTATACAACACCTATTTAAAAAGCGGGGGAATGTTTAATAACCATGTAGGCGTGCAGGTCCAAGCTAACTACATCGCTGGTCAGGGTTTCCGTATGGACAGCCCCACCAATATTCAAAACTATCTTTTAGACGCAATCTATCAAATCAACGAAAACCATAAAATCACAGCTTATTACCAATACTATAAGTTTTTCTTGACCGATCCCGGATCTCTAGGCGTACAAGCCTATGAACAAAATCGCTTCCAAAATAACCGCCCGAATAATGACAAAAGTGGTAAGGCAATGCGCTGGGGGGCTGTGTATCAAACCTTTTTTGGCGATACAGACAAGCTAGGCGGGGATTTCACTCTCACCTATTATGGGCATGATATCAGCCGGGACTTCCAATTTGACTCTAACTTCCTGAATGTCAATACAGACCCTAGTTTAGGGCCGGTCTATACCAACCAAAATTACCAGGGCTTTAGTATTGGCGATCACCCTCGTCGTTACCTCATTAACGCGATTGAGCCCAATACAAACCTAGTATGGCAGACTAAACATATCAAGCACACTTTTAAAATTGGCATGCGCTACATGTCTAGCAATATGTGGTTCAGATTTCTAGAAAATAAATGTGCTTCCCTTAGCAATGGCACTTGCAATATGTCCGGCTTTCTTTTTGATACAAAAGCGAGTCAAAATTTAGAGATGTTTAACAATTATGTTGTGTTTTACATGAGTCATAAATGGGAATTTTTTCAAGGCAAATTGGTGCTAACCCCCGGGTTTCGCTATACTTTCCTAGACTACAAAAAAGTGTTGCCTGAAAATGTTAATGCCACTAGTGGGCAGTTTAGTGCCTCTCAGACGATCAAAAAAACAGATAACCAATGGAGTCCTGCCCTTAACCTAGGATACAAGCCCTTAGAAAATTGGGTGATGTATTTCAACTACCGCCGTAGTTTTATCCCGCCACAAGCCAAATCAGTGAGTATCTTTTCGACCAATTACAACCAAATCTTTAATGAATTTGAAGTGGGATCGCGCTATTCCTATAAAAATCTCTTGAGCTTTAACGCGAGCTGCTTTGTGATTCTTGCTAACCATTATTATAGTGGTGGGTATGGAAGCAATAGTCTAGACATTGATGCCAAGAGTCAGGGCGTGGAATTGGAGCTTTACTATGCCCCCATTAAAGGGCTACAAATGCATCTAGCCTACACTTACATCGATGCGCGTATCACTAACAATGCGCAGGATAACCCTAGCTATTTTCGGGGCATTGTCAACCACCCTTTTAATCTTAAGGGTAAACGACTCCCCTATGTTAGCCCCAATCAATTTATCTTTGATATGAGCTATACCTACAAGAAAACCACTTTTGGACTTTCTAGTTACTTCTACAGCCGCGCCTACTCTTCTATTCTTAATCAAGCCACTCCAAAAACCGCTTGTTTTAATTTTGGCTATAGTATTGATGGAGCGACTTATGGTTGTAATAGCGTGGGGCTTTTGCCTTGGTATTGGGTGTGGAATGTGCAACTAAGCCAAGTATTTTGGCAGAGCGGACGGCATCAAATTACGGGCAGTTTGCAGGTGAATAATATCTTTGATATGAAATACTATTTTCGAGGGATTGGCACCAGCCCCACAGGCAGGGAACCTGGTCCGGGACGCTCGGTTACGGTGTATTTGAATTATAATTTTTAGTTTACTTAAGAAAAACGCCAACCATGTAAATTCAAAATATTGCGATCGGCTTCTTCTAGGGGGGTGTAGCCATTGCTTAAAAGACCATTGATGTAGATTTTATTGTAAACAAAGGCCATGATTAGATCAAAGAACATAGGGATACGCCCCAAAAATCTACCCGCCATGTCTCCATCGGGATAAGTAGTGTAAAAATATACACCTATAGCCACAAATACCAAAAAAATCACACACCATTTCCAATCTTTGCGCAACAAAGGCACGAAAATACCAAAAAACAAAATGGTCCAACTAAAACCCACCTTGCAGACCTTGCTTTCCCCCGCCTCGTTTCTTAAAACTACTTTCCCAGCCACCCTGTACTCCTTTAATTTGATGCAAATATTGTAACATAAAGTGGCTCAGGCGTGCTCTAACCTTTAAATGTGCAAATTCAGCTATAATATACTCTAGATCATCATAAAGAGTGTATCGTGGCAGAAAGAAATGTGTTTGAAAAAATTGTCGCTGGAGAGTTGCCTTGTAAAAAGGTCTTGGAAAATCAGGATTTTTTAGCCTTTGAGGACATCAACCCCAAGGCCCCCGTCCATGTGCTCGTGATTCCCAAAGTGGGCGTGAAGGATTTTAACGCCATCACCCCGGAACTCTCTGCTAAAATCAATGCCTTTATTTTAGAAGTTGTCAAGGTCTTAGGGCTCGATCAAAAAGGTTACAGACTCATCACTAATATCGGCACTGATGGGGGGCAGGAGGTGCCTCATTTGCATTTCCACATTTTGGGAGGAACTAAGCTCACATGGACCAAACTCTACTAGACCCCAAGGACTCGCAACGCTTTTTAGCGCAGGCGTTTGCCCCCCTGCTCAAGGCGCAACCAAAAGCCCGACAGCTTACATGTGTGCGTGAGAGTCTCATCTTGAAAAAAGGGGTGCGCTACTTTGACTGGACGGCTTCTGGACTGGCTAGCACCCTAATAGAAAAGCGCGTGCTCAAGCTCCTGCCCTTTTATGCTAATGCGCACTCGGAGTTTTCTAAACACGCAGCATTGATGCAGCAAGTCTACCTAGAGAGCAAAGCACGTATCAAACAGAGTTTGGGTTTGAGCGAGGATTTTGTCGTTCTCGCTTCTGGATTTGGAGCTAGCCATGCAATCAAACGATTCCAAGAAATTTTAGGGATTTATATTCCCCCAAAAACTCGTCAAGTGTTAGGCAAATTGAAGGGAATTGCCCTACCCAGGGTTATTATCGGACCTTATGAGCACCATTCCAATGAAATCTCTTGGCGCGAGGGGTTATGTGAAGTGGTGCGTTTGGAACTAGATGCGCAAGGGCTATTTTCTTTGCAGAATTTAGAACAAGCTTTGCAAGAAGCTCAAAAAAATGCCCGTGGATTTGCTCCCCTTGTTTCTGTGGGCGTGGCCTCTAATGTTACGGGCATGATTGTGCCTTACAAGGAAATCGCCAAACTTTGCGCGCGTTATCAAGCCCGTTTGGCCTTTGATGCAGCCGCCTTTAGCCCGCATGATAACTTGGAAGTGTTGGATTTTGATGCGCTCTTTCTCTCCGCACATAAACTCTTGGGGGGGGTGGGGGCATGCGGGATTTTGGGCGTAAAAAGAGATCTTATTGATAACACCTTGCCCCCTAGCTTTAGCGGGGGTGGAGTAGTAAAGTATGTGAGTCGAAGCACGCAAGAGTATGTGGACAACCCAGATGTGCGCGAAGAAGTGGGCACTTATGGTTTAGTACAACTCTTTAGAGCAGCGTTGGCGTTGCAATTGCGTAATGAAATTGGCATGTCTACCATCAGGCGACGCGAGAGCATGCTCTCTAAAGTTTTTATGCACGCCTTAGAGCAGATTCCGGCCGTACAAATCTATGGCAATACCCGTACTCCACGACTGGGTAATGTGGCGTTTAACGCCAGTGGGGTGTCTTGCTATACTTTAGCGCGTTTTCTTAGCCATCAATTTGGCATCGAGACTCGGGCCGGGTGTTCATGCGCGGGACCCTATGGACATGACCTGCTTGATATGGAAGATAGTAGTTTTTGCACTTTGCAAGAGAAGGGGCTAAAACCGGGTTGGTTGCGCGTGAGTTTGCACTATAGTCATACTTTAGAAGATGTAGATTTTCTCGTGGATCGAATTAGCAAGGCGATTCAGACATTGCGTGGAGGTTGAGATGGAAGAAGTCGTGCAAGAAGCTACTTGGATGGAATTAGAAGAGTTTTTAGAGATTTCTAGGTTACCTAGAGAGCGGATTTTAGCCCTGATTCAAGATAAAAGTATTTTAAGTAAGCATGATGAAGAACATATTTGGGTGGACCTGCACAGCGCGACCCAAGTTTTAGCTAGGCGCGTGGTGGGTAAGAATGTCGTACCCAAGACAGGTTACCCGGCCTTGCTAGAAAATATGGGGGCTAATGCGCTTGATCCCATTTTTGTAGAGAAGACCATCAACACTATCTTGAGTCTACATGACAAAGTCATAGGGGCTAAGGACGAGGCGATCTGTGCTTACAAAAACGAGAATGCCTTTTTAAAAGATGCGGTGATCGACATGCAAGAGGTCTATGATGAAGACAAGCGCACTATCGAGGTTTTGCAAGACGAGCTCACAAAACTACGCGAAGAGATTGAATTTATGAAGCGCAAGTACCGCCTGATGTGGGGTAAGGTTACGGATATGGGCAATGTCAAATAGCTAGGGGATTTTATTTAAAAGCTGCTTAAGTTGAGCGTTGAGCTCAGAGATGTCGCGTACTTTACCAAGATAGGCTTTAAAGAGGTCCATGGGTGTGATCTCTTTAAGGTGGAAAGTGTCTTTAATTTCATTGATCGCTTCTGGACTAAAGCTAGCATCCAAAGTGATCTTGTAGCGTCTACCACCGATACTCACTTCAATGGTCTGAGAGAGGGGTGCATTATTCATGTCTCAAATACTTTTAAAATCTTGTCATAGAGTTCTTGGAGGCGTTTATCTTTATTGGCAATTTCCTCATAGAGTGCGTTGAGTTGGCGATCTTTTTCTTCGTGCTGGGTACTTAAAGTCGCGTTTTTGAGCTGCAGGTCCTTATTTTCTTCTTCTAAGAGGGCGAGCTTGACTAACAGATCGTCGAGTTTTTCATGGATTTGGTCTAGAATATCCTGCCCCATCGCAATCCTTTATGCTAACTAATAAGGGCGTATTATAGCAAAATATCCCCTTTAATGCGGATTTTAGGGGCGTTTGAGTCCGCTGGTGTTATAGTGGGTGAAACCTTTTAGCCCATAGGCTTTTAGGGCATACAAACGGCTTTTAAGAGCGCGGCTAATGGAGGTGTGGGTGGTGCGCGCAAAACAATGCTCATGGTAGATTTCTGGACAGGCGATGGCGTTTTGCAAGAAAGCCAAAATTTTCGCAAAACTCAAATCATTGCAAAAAGTACCCCTGCCCTCTTTGGTGTGGAGCGGAGGGGCATAAAGCATCTCTAAATAGGCATTAGGATGGGTGTCTAAGTAGCGCACAAAATCTATCGCTTCGTGAAAATCTTTAAAGTCGTGCACATTGACAAAACTCTTGGGGTTAAAATCCTTTGCCACCTCTGGGTTACCCCAATAAATGGGAATGGTGTGGGCAAAATAAGCGTCAACAATCTTTTCTGTGGTATAGCCCAAGCCCTTTGTGTTTTCAAAGCATAGATTGAACTTATAATGGCTTAAGAAATCCCATTTATTGGCTACGGGTTGCCCGGTGGTGTTAAAGACCTTGCCCCCTCCGGCTACAGGGCGGTAGGCATTCAATTCTTGATAAAAGCGGTTGCGCTCTGGGGCGTTGGAGTTAGAAGCCACAAAGCTGGCAAAATCGCGCCCATTTAGATCGCACCCCTCTCTAGCGCATGCGTCTAGGTTAGGATAGGCGTGTACAAAGGGGGGTGCGTGCAAAGGGGGGCTATCTGGTAGCAAAAAAGGGGGGTTTTGGTGGGCACATAGAATAGCGTAGAGTTTGAACAAATGCAGATAGTATAGGGGCACGCGCAAATAGCGTTCATGAAAATGCAGATGATCAAAACCCAAGCCAAAATCGTAAATATCAAAATTGATTCTCTCATTCTCGCCCGTGTAACCGATGCGCTTTTGGGGGAAGTCTAAGATTTTCTTATGATAGCCCTCGAGTCTGAAAGACGCGCCAAAGACAATATCGCAGGGCTCAAAGGGGGAGTTTTGATAACGGAGTTGATAAACCTGTGAGAGAATATGTTCAAAGCCATGCGCGGAGAACTCCGGACAATGGGACAAGCCCACCACTAAGAGGGGCTTGTGTGCCTGAGGGCTTAAATGTCTAGACGCGCTGTAAGCCTCCAGAAGGGGCGCGAACACTAATTTGCCTGAAAGGCATAGATTTGATGCCCATAACTCTTGAGCAGTTTACAACACAGAAAGTGTAAGATCAGCGCGCCCAAAAAGGGCAAGAAGGCATAAGCCACCAACACCCGTACAAAGGGTTGATCTAGGTGGTGCAATAGGGCTTCTTCATACGCCTTAATAGGACCGATGAGTCCCACAATCCCAAACCCAGCGCTCTTGGCATCGCCGGTGATGTGGAAAAAATAGGTGATCAGCCCCCCCACAACCCCATTAGAGACAATGCACGCGTACATCACCGGGGCTTTAAAGAGATTGGGGATCATCATTTTCATGCCCCCTAACAAGAGCGCTATGTTCACACCCATTTTATTTCTAGCAAATAGGGAGCCCACAATCAACACGGCGGTGGTGGAAGTAACACCCAAATTTGCCGCCCCTGAAGCCAAACCGGTCAGCCCAATGATGAGGCTTAGCGCCACTGTGGAGATGGGCGAGATGATGATAATCGCATAGGAGATCGAGATGAGCACACTCATGGGCAAGGGGTGGAGTTGGGTGAAATACACGATGGCATCCCCAATTTTTAAGGTAACACTGGTGGTGTAGGGCAAGATCAGCAAGCCCAAACAGCCACAGAACACAGAGATAGCAATGGGCTGTAAAATGATGGTCAACGATCCAAATTTATCGCCCAACCACTTTGTGAGCAAGACCGCAAGCGCGGCGATGATGAGCACATTGAGCAAATCCCCTATGCCCACCAACGCCAAGCCATGGGCGGTGTGTTTGACCACCCCAGAGGCAATAAAGGTCGCTACGCCAATAATGGCAGATTTCATGGGGTTAAAGTTGAAGGCAAGCCCCACCAATACGCCCGTGATGAGCGAGACCAATGCCTGCAAAATGATCAGGGCATCTAAGAACAACGCAATAGCGTGGATAGAGTTATAGGGTTTGAGCAGAGCCCCCAAGATCGCATTAGGGGCTAGAGCGATCACCACGGCCAATGCCATGCCATACAAAAGCTTGAGCAAGAAATCCTTCACAAAAACCTCCCTTACCTCAAATTTTAAGAAACCTTAGTGATCCAACCTTGGGGCGCTTCTAAATCGCCAAATTGCATGCCCACTAGAGTGTCGTAGAGTTTTTGGGTAATCGGTCCTGCCTTCTCTTGGCTAAAGACATGCAAGTTCCCTTGATAAGAAATCCCCCCAACAGGCACGATCACCGCTGCCGTGCCACACACCCCTGCCTCGCTGTATTCATGTAAGGAGTTGATAAAAATATCCCCTTCTACCACCTCTAGCCCTAGCTTTTCTTTAGCTAGGTGTACTAGAGAAATGCGCGTGATACTGGGTAAAATGGAGGGAGAGGAGGGGGTTACAAACGCCCCACTCTTTTTAGAAATGGCAAAGAAATTCGCCGCGCCCACTTCTTCAATTTTGGTGTGTGTGGCGGGGTCTAAATAGACACAATCGCTAAAACCCTGTTCTTTAGCCAATTTAGCAGGGAGCAAACTCCCCGCGTAATTGCCCCCTACTTTAGCTGCCCCCGTGCCATTGGGCGCGGCGCGATCAAATTCAGAAACGATAAAATTAGCCGGGCGCACCCCCCCGTGAAAATAAGGACCCACTGGTGCGCAAAAAACTAAAAATAAAAATTCACTAGCCGGGCGCAGCCCTAAACCTGCCCCCACCCCTAGCACTAGGGGACGCACATAAAGAGTTGCCCCCGAACCATAGGGTCCCACCCATTTCGTATTGGCTTTGACCACTTGAGTGCACGCATGCACAAACAAATCCACCGGCACAGAGGGCATGAGCAGGCGTTGGCAAGATTGTTGTAGGCGTTTTGCATTCTCCTCAGGACGAAAGAGATTGATCGAATTATCTTGACACCGATAGGCTTTTAGCCCCTCAAAACACTGCTGGGCATAGTGCAGGGCTGGAGAGGCCTCATGCAGGCTCAATTGATTGTCTTCTACCAAACTGCCTGCCGACCAAGCACCATCTTTATAATGCGCCACAAAACGAAAATCCGTTTTAATGTACTCAAACCCTAAATTATTCCAATCTAAATTCGACACAAAAACTCCTTTCTATTTTTTCAAAATGTGCATACGAATAACATTCTAATTTTGAATAAATTTTTAAAACTTCAAAATAACGATATAAGTTATCATTATAGATTGTTTTTGTTACTATCATGCTCAATTCCAATAAATCTGAATCACAACAAGGCATTAAGTCTCTCATTATGATAATTTAAGTAACAGATCCAAAAAAATGTCCCCTCCACATGTTAAGAGATTTACACATTACGCGTTATAATCAAAATTAGGAACTCTGTCGTTCCTAAGAACTCAACTAATTTTGAAAGGATTTTTGTCATGGATAAAGATGTTATCCTCACCAATGCTGTGGGCGCGCCCGTTGGACATAATCAGGATGTTTCTACCGCCGGACCTAGGGGACCGGTCCTTTTACAAAACACTTGGTTTTTAGAAAAACTCGCCCATTTTGATCGCGAGCGAATCCCTGAGCGCGTGGTGCATGCTAAGGGCAGTGGGGCTTATGGGACCTTGACCATCACCAGCACTGAAGTTACCAAATACAGCAAAGCCAAGCTCTTTAATCAGGTGGGCAAAAAAACCCCCTGCTTTTTGCGCTTTTCTACTGTGGCGGGCGAAAAGGGCTCTGCCGATGCCGAGCGCGATCCTAGAGGCTTTGCGCTCAAACTCTACACCGAAGAGGGCAACTGGGACATCGTGGGCAACAACACCCCGGTGTTTTTCATCCGCGACCCGCTCAAATTCCCCGATTTCATCCACACCCAAAAACGCCACCCCAAAACCAATCTCAAAGACGCGACTATGGTTTGGGATTTTTGGAGCTTAGTGCCCGAGAGCCTGCACCAAGTTACCATTTTAATGAGCGATCGGGGCATCCCCAAGAGTTACCGCCATATGAATGGCTATGGCAGCCACACCTTTAGCCTCATCAATGAGAAGAACGAGCGCTTTTGGGTGAAATTCCACTTTAAAACCTTGCAAGGGATTCAAAACTTGACTAGCGAAGAAGCGGCTAAAATCCGTATGCATGACATGGACTCCCACCAACGCGATCTCTTTGAAGCCATTGAGAAAAAAGATTATCCTAAATGGCGTTTTTGCGTGCAAATCATGCCCGAAAGCGATGCCAAACATTACAAATTCCACCCCTTTGATGTGACCAAGGTGTGGAGTCATAAAGACTACCCCCTCATTGAAGTGGGCATTTTGGAGCTGAATAAAAACCCCGAAAACTACTTTGCCGAAGTGGAGCAATCTGCCTTCAATCCCGCCCATGTGATCCCGGGCGTGGGCTATAGCCCCGATCGCATGTTGCAAGGGCGGCTCTTTGCCTATGGGGACACGCACCGCTACCGCCTAGGCATCAACCACAGCCAACTGCCCGTCAATGCCCCCCGTTGTCCTTTTGCAACTTCTTCAAGGGATGGCTTTATGAATAATGGGCATGACGGCGCGATGCGCAACTATGAGCCTAGCTCTCTGCCCGGCTATAAAGAAGCCCCCCATGCGCGCGAGCCTAAATTAGAGCTTGCTAAACTTGAAGATGAAATGGCTGTTTATGCCTACAACTTCCGCGATTATGATACAGATTACTACACGCAAGCAGGCGATCTCTTTAGGCTCATGCCCAAAGACGAACAAGAGCGCACCTGCCAAAATGTCGCCGATGCGATGCAGGGTGTGCCTGCAGAGATTATCAAACGCCAATTAGAACACTTCAAAAAAGCCGATGCCCATTATGGTAAACGCATTGAAGAGTTGTGGCAAAAAGGGCTATAGGTAGCCCATGCATAGGCGTGGCTTTCTGAAGGGGGCTTTGCTCATTGATTTGTGCGATCCCATCAGGGCGGTACAAGTTGCACTAGAGGCATACCAACAACGCCCCCTTCAAGAGAGCGATGCGGATATGAAGCCCTTTTTGAGCTTTAAGAGCACGCCTGAATACGACCCCCGTTGCTTTTTAGGCACGCGCAAGACCACTATGCTAACAGAAGTGTTCTTGCTTCATCGGGGTTTTGATTTGGGAGAAAAAGCAACCCTTTTAGACCTACCGGACATGTATTTTATCACTATAGCCTCTTTTGCGCACAAGGGGCGCACTCTATCTTGCTAAATTTTAGGAGTGTGAATGGATTTTTTGAAGAAACTGCGGCTTCCTCAAGAGTATAAGAGCAAGCTCTTTTTGGTGTATTGGTTGCGTTGGATGCTCTCAGCGGTGGTGATGTTGCCCTTCATGCATTTTTTTGAATGGCTAGGCACGCCCCTGTGGATCAATCTCTTTTTGGGGCAGACCATCGGGGCGATCATTTTCTTTAAAATTGACAAATTCATTTTCCGCAAGCAAGACTAGCCTTTATCTAGTGGAAAGTACTTGATTTGGAGCGCGATGTCTTGATTGGCGTTAAAAGTGTAGGTGGCGGATTTTATGCGATCCTGCCAAGGATAGACCAGCCACACGCCCATGCGTCTTTGTCTGCCTTTTGATTCGAGAAAGGCGTATTTGCTCGCATACGCCCACATCTGGTAAAGATCGGCGGTGCTGGTGTCTTCTATTTTCCATTTGGTGTCTAAAATTAGCACCTCTTCTTTGTTTTTTAGCACAATATCAGGCTTGAGAAGAGAAACACCCCGGCACCATTCATCTTGCATCAAAAATTTCTTGCATTCTTGCAGATACACCCTGTATTGCCCCAAACTTTTTTGCAACCAATACCCTACAAAAGACTCAAAGAGTTTTTCCATAGGGAACAACAACGCATAAGCTAGGTCCGATCCGCTATAGGGAGTGAGAGATTTTTTTCGCAAGAAAAGATCACACCATGCTAAAAGATTTTCATACTCTTTAAAGCGCGTGGCGTGCTTGCTTTGGGCAAAATCGGTATTCATATCCTTACCTTTGCTCGCACGCACCTCATCAAAGACAAAGCGCACGGCGTTTAATTTTTCTTGGCTCTTAGGGCTTAGGCTCAAGGTTTTAAAAAACTCCAAAGCGGCTTTAATGAGCCGATTGGGTGGGTTATCTAGGCTATATTCATCGCTAGTGGTGTAAAAACGCTCCTTGTGGATCATGTTCACTCTAAGATGGCTGGCAAACTCTAATTTGCCCTTAAGAAAGGGGCGATTCTTGGAGATGGCTAAGTAATCTCGCTTTAACCCCCGTTTGATGAGCTGGGCGCACTCCTCTAAGAACATCTGTACAAAGACATCTAGCAGGGGCAAGTGCGCGTTGCTCAGATGAGAAAATTGGCTTTGTTTAAAGGGCGCGTTTTTAAGCGTGGTTAGGCAATTATACAAAACTTGCTTGGCATGGCAGAGAGGGCATGGGGGCTCTTGTGGGGCTAAGTTGGTCTCTGGCTTGATAAATTCTCTCACCTGCTCTTGAAACTTGATGCGATCGAATTGAGCCATTTGCTTTTTACAGCCAACATGATCGTTTAAATCGCGCCCACAAATCTTAGGCAAAATCTCGATACAAAAGTCCTTAACCTGAATCAAACCCACATGGTTTTGGCTTTTCAGGCTATTGCCACTGAATCTTAAAAATTGATGATTGCCCTCTTGCCTTGCAAAACTTTCAAGAGCTTTCCATATTTTGGAGGCTTTGTCTTTACGATCCCCTAAACGCCTTGCAATGTCTGCTTGGCTGAAAGCTTGGTATTCGGCTAAATGGAGTGTGGGCGTGGTTTTCATGGGTTTGCATTTTGGGTTGCAGGCGCACTAGAGGCTATCTACTCCTCTTTTTGGCTAGCACCCCCATAAATCGCTTTAAAAGTGTCAACGCCCCATGCGCTAGTCTCTGTGATTGAGTAAACCTTTTTATCTGTGTCTATAAAATCCCCCAAGAGTTTTTGCAATGTACCGTCCATATTCTTATCTTTTAGCATGCCATTAACATTGAGCACCGCGTTAACTTTGGCGTGATCGTCATAGAAATACTCTTGCAAGAGCGGGATGATTTTGTTTTTAAAGCAATCTTGCAAGCCCTTTAAGCTATCGAGTCCTAGAAAATAGGCGTGTCCGATGGTGTGATCTCTATCAAGTAAAAACTCTATGCGCGCGTTCATCGCCTCTAAAAGGGCTTGCAAATCCACACCAGCGCAATCTGTACTGAGCAAACTAGGCTCAGGCATCATTTCTACAAAACTAAATCGACGGCGCAAGGCGGTGTCTAGCAAGGCGATAGAGCGATCGGCGGTGTTCATGGTGGCTAGAATGTAGAGATTTTTAGGCACACCAAAAGACTCTTTGCTATAGGGTAGGCTAATCTCTAGGGCTTCTTCTTTGCCTATGCGTTTGCTCTCCTCAATTAGGGTGATGAGCTCGCCAAAAATCTTAGAGATATTGCCCCGGTTGATCTCATCAATGATGAGAATGTAGGGGATTTGGGCGGGGGCTTTGGGGGCGGGTTGAGTATGAGGCTGACCTTCCTCAAGCTTCTCAAGCTTCTCAAGCTCTGTTAGCAGGGCATAATAGTAGGGCGCATTGCCATGAGACTTTGATCGTGATTGGCGCGTTGGTTTGATGTCTTGATAGTTTTTAATCTTGCCATCTTTGAAATCCGCATAGTCCCGCACAAGGATATCTTTCGTTAAACTCTGCCATGAGGAGCGATCCGATTCGTCTGTCCCGATGCGAACAGATCGGAAATCCCCATTTTGCAAACGACACACCGATCTAATTTTCATCTGTGTTTTTAAATCTAGAGACTCTTGAGCAAATGAAGCGAGACTAGGAAATTTTCCCTCCTTGAGCTCGTTTTCAACGCGACTTGCGTATTTTTCTAAGAGATCCTCTAATTCTATTTCTTGCGCAATCGCCTCATCTGTTTTAAGGGAATCTTGGTAATTTTGTAATGCGACTTGACACATCCTTTTAAAAATCCCGCTCTCAACTTTGTAGCGCACCTGCTCGCTGGTTTCCTCTTCGCTATCCATCTCCGGCTTGATCCCTTCTACAAACTCCTCATAGCCATAACTTTGATGAAAAGTAACAAAACCAATACGCCCTTGATCGTGATAGTGGTCAAACAAAATTTTAGCGCGGGCTCTGTTTGTTTCACTCTCTGCTTGGCTAGATTGGGGGATTTCTAGTTTTAACGCCTCAAATGCGTTTTGGATTTCTGTCTCTAGCTCTTGCCCTTGCTTGTCTAGCAAAATCTCTAAAGCCTTGTTAATGGTATGATAAGTCTTGCCTGTGCCCGGAGGACCATAGAGGATTTGATTAAGGGGGATTTTAGGAGAATCACTCATGGGGAGTTCCTTTTCTGTATGGGGGGTTGTTTCTTGAGAGTGTGTACCAGATGGTCTAAAATACGCGGTGGGGATTTTCTTAAATTCATTGGCAAAATATAAAAAATCGTTGGTGATCTCTTCAATCTTAGCCTCTAAATCGTCATAAGACTCCTGATATCGTGCCCCATTGGGTTTAATTAATATGTCATACGCTGGGCATTTTTGACATTCTTCTTCGCCATCCCCTCGCACAGATCGACCAATACAAAGATAAATCTTTTCTAAATTACGCCAATAGCGCGCAAGCCAAATGTAAAAGCCTTGTTGGAGGGTTGGTGTTTTAAGATTGACAAATCCTTCCCCTAAAATATCTTGACGAAAAAAGGCGATTGCGGGCTCATCAGATAGATACCCAGAACCAACACTAACACGGCACACATAGCCCCATTGCGCTAAAAAATTGTTCAGCCCACTTTGGCATAAAGCATACTTTGGTATTGTTGGAGCTCTGCCCGTCTGCTTCCATTCTTGTACCTTATCATCCACCAATCCCACAAACTCCCGCAACAAGTTCTGAAATCGCTGTTTTTGCTCCTCACTCCATTCTATCTTTTCCACACAGCTCCTTTCGCTCATTGCAACATTGGTAAATTAAAAACTTTAAGTCAAGTTCTTATTAAGGGATCACTTCGAAAAAATGAAGAAATCTTTAAAATGTCTTGAGTGCCAAAAACGATCGCTACTTCATTAGCTAGACTTCTAGCACCAAAACTAAATGGCACTTTGCTAAAACGCATCCTCTTCCTTTGGAGTCCTATTTGATGATTTTAGAGACAGCTTTAAAACTAGGGTGTGTATAAGTTTGCATATGTTCAAAAGCAACTATTTCGGTGGATAAAATACGCGCACCCAAGCTTTTCAAATCCTCCAAAGCCAAAGCTTTATTTTGAAAGTCTCTAGAACTGGTGCAATCAGCCAAAAGGGTTACCTCAAATCCATGCTTTAAGAAGTCCTTAACACTTTGGTAAACACAGATATGCGCCTCTATGCCTAGAATTAATAGGGGTGTCTCTTTAGACAAAGGGATGACAGGATAGGCACTAAAGCTATTTTTCACGAAAATTTTTTGAGTGCTGTAAGTCTTGATGCTTTCTATAGTAGCACCCAATTTAGCAGGATTTTGCTCAGTAAGATAAACTTGAAAACCCAATTCTTGAGCAATTTTTAAGAATTTCACACAATTATTCAACAATGCCTCATGCTCTGCCATCACGGGAAGCAACTTCTCCTGAATATCAATCACAACCACACAAGGCACGAAGATCCTTTTTGCTAGAGCTGATTATAAGGTTTTAGACCTAGATTAGTCTTGAGAGGCACAGCACGCGCGACCCTAGCCCACGCCACCCCCACCCCTTCTCCCTCCAAAACTTTCTTACACTAATTTGTGGTGCACCTCGCCACATTTTTCTTCTAATTCCTGCACACGCTTCTCTAATTGAGCGATTTTAAGCACATGGCGGTTGGGTACGACCACCAAGGGAATGTCCTTAAGCTTGCCTTTCACCCGTTTAGGACCATGATGATCCCAAACTGTAGCGATCAACTCTTCAGGGTTTTCCTCACCCCAAGAGCCATAATAGAGTAAGTCTTTGGGAGGTTCATCTTTGACATGCTTTTTAACAAATTCGTCATAGGGCAAGCCCCTTTTGAGACGCGCTTTACGCTCGTTGGCGCGTAGCTGGGCAGTGGCTTCTACATCTACGACAAAAGTCTCTTTATCCCAAACTACCTTGTAAATATTGGAAGCGACATGCTCAGAGATGCGCCCCACCTGCAAGTCGTCCATGACTAGCTCAGGGTCGCGCTCTAGCACATCTCCATAGCCTCCTCCACAACCTTGTGAAATCATATATAGCTCGCCTTCTTGGGAGCGGTCAAACTGCAAGCCCATATGGTAGGTGGTATAAACTCCCCCTTTAAAGGGGCGTTCATTCATGACACGCTCCATAGATAGATCAAATTCTTCGGGGTTTTTCTTGATGATTTCAAAGATATTGATTCCCTTGACCATCGCTAGAGGGTAAGTGGCGCATCCATAGCCCCCAAAGAGCCCGCCCACGCTAGAGAACTTTGCTCCTGAAGTTACGGTCATAAAGCCCCATTCGGGTGTGTTACGCGCCGCTACAATCATTTCATAGCCCATACCTCCGCGGTACTTGCCAAAACCTTGGTTATCGCGCACAACCCTCTTGCTCACTAGCTGTAAAAAAGGCACTTCCTCCTCCATCACTTCTTGTTCACCAATATCTGCCATTGCGCAGAACAAGGGAGCAACCGCGTCTTCACCATCTCTAAAGGCTTTTGCACCTCCACCCATGCCATTTAAATCCGCGCACAGATTACCTACCTGTTCGCCATGTTGGGTTTCTCCGCCCCATAAAAAGTCGTTAATTTGGTTAAACCACGGGGCAACCACATTGGCATATTTAGTGTGCATAGAAAACTGCAATTTGGCATAAGCGATCTGCAAAGCGCTAAAAGCGCGGAAAGACGCTTGTAAATTCTGTCCATTAGGCGCATCATAGGAACAATCCCCCCAAGTGCCTTCATCAGAAATCACCTCAATAGGCGAAAAGGCTCCCGTAGAGCGAGGCAAATCAGGCCACCAATAAGAAAGTACTGCTTGGGCAAAGAAAGCCTTTGTAGAAGCTAAGGGTGAATTGATGGCGCGATTGATGATCTCTTTGCCCGAACCTCTTAAATCCACGGTCATATGATCGCCCTTGACCGTGATTTTACAGGCAAATTTGATCAGGATATTTTCCTTGAGTGTGGAATCGACAAATTGCTCCACGGTCACCATACCATCAGGCATGGCGGCAATACGGCGGCGTACTTCATTTTCCACATCTTCTACAGTCATGCGAATTGCCCCCACAAAAGCATCGATCCCATATTCATCGATCATGCGATCCACAATATCCATCACCCGGCGCACTGCCCCCATTTTGACCTTAATATCAGCTAGCATCAGCTTGGGATCGCGCGTGGAGTGTTGTAAAAAGGTAAGTAAATCGCGACGCAGCTTACCCCTTTCGACAATTTTCATCGGACTTCCGCGCAAACCATCATCAAAGGGGGTCTCAGAGCCGGAAGGCATCCCGCCTGGCTCGCACGCCCCATTTTCGCCCTCGTGAATAGTCGCCCCCACCCACGCAATGATTTCCCCATTACGAATGACTGGGGTAAGCATGGACTGATCCGTGTTGTGCACACAACCAAAGCGCGCGTCATTGTGGAAAAACCCATCGCCCTCATGAATTCCCACGGTAGGCTCATCTTTCCAATATTTCATAATATAGCGGATTGGGTGGTGCAATACAGCCGCAAAGGCGATCACCCCTCGGTTAGACATATAACACACATCCCCACTTGCCGTATACACGGCTACAGATAAATCCGCCCATTTGGCTCCCGGTGCTGCCCCCATGCTCTCGCACATTTCGAAGGCTTCATCGAGCGATCCGCTTAAGCGACGGCGAATCCTATCATAAAGCAAGGGATCACCCCCTTTTTTAAGCACCTCCTCTTCTAGAGGAGTGCGTTTGGCAATAGAGTGATGGCGCATGATTTTGGGATCAGGTCCCAAAAACAGGGTAGTTTCGTTCATAAAGTCATCTACCCACGCCTGCTCCTCAGCACTCAATTCCTTTTTACGGGTGTGCGTGCCGTGATGACTATGGGCATGGGGGTGTTTATGAGCCTCTACATGAGTTCCTTGATTTTGTTTATTTGACATCTTTTCTCCTTACTTAGAATCCACTTCATCTTTTAAAAGCCAAACAGCACCTTGGGGCGTGGGTTCGACGCGCCAGTTTTTTTCTATTAGGTAAGTGGTGCTTTTAGTCGTGATGATGGCAGGTCCATGAATCACATAATCTGCATTCAAGACACTTTCATCATAGATAGGGGTTTCAATGGGTTCTTTTTCGTCCACATAGTGCACCTTGCGATGACTCTTGGCGCTTGGAATCGTGCGCTTATGATCGCTGTAGAGTTCTTTAAAGTGCACCACATCGGTTTCAATGAAAGTTGCTACCCGCACGGTTTGCACGCGCACCCCTGCCTCTGGAGCTTCTACCCCCTTGCCATAGCGTTTAGCATAGACATCTGAGAAGGTACGAATTGCACGCAACACATCTCCCACATGATTAAAGCGGTTGATGTCTAGCACTACCGAAGTGGTTACGCGCTGGTTACCATAGCGCATATCCATCTCCAAGCGGTGTTGCACATTGGAAATATCGTAACCTTGACGACGCAAGTCTTCTTTGCCACGCCTTTCCAATTCTTCAATGTATTCGTTCATGCGGTCATACTCGTCAAAGAGTTTACGCTCAATGGGCTCATAAAGCACGATGTAACCGCTCCTCTCATGGATGTGCAAGGGCTTCATGTTGCCTGCACCCAACGCAGAAAACACGGAAGCAAAGGGGGGAAATAAGATCTTGCTAATGCCTGCATGGTAAGCAATCCCGCAGGCATGCAGAGGTCCATTACCTCCATAAGCAACCATAGTAAACTCGTCTACATTGCCCCCGTTTTTGCGTAATTCCATCTCAATGCCAATTGCCATCTGCTCATCCACAGTGCGCTTGATCACCTTTGCCACCTCGATCACATCTAAATCTAACGCGTCACAGAGTTTATCCTCAATGACGAACTTGGATCGCTTAGGATTAAGCTTGATGACCCCGTTAGCATAGTTATCTGGATCAAGATAACCCAAAAGTAAATCTGCATCGGTGACCGTAGGGTTAAGTCCTCCGCGATCGTAGCAAGCAGGACCGGGATCAGAACCCGCGCTTTCAGGTCCAATTTTGACAGCTTGGTGGATGCGATCGTAAGTAGCAATCGATCCCCCCCCTGCCCCTAGAGTGTTGAGGTGAATCATGGGCAAGGTTACTAGCCAACGGCAGATCACGGGCTGGAAGTCGTAGTGCTTCACTCCCCCTTTGGGCAAAATCCCGATGTCAAAGGAAGTCCCGCCCATATCCATACACACCACATTGCCAATATCTGTGGTTTCTGAAAGGTGCTGAGACGCGCTCACTCCGCTTACAGGTCCGGAGTGAATGGTTTGCAGACTATCAGTAGAATTACTTTGCGCCATCCCTCCGCTGTTATGAATCACCAACATCGGTCTGCTATAGCCACTATCACGCAGGTTGGAGCTCAGTTGACTTAGGGCATGGAACATGATTTCATAGAGAAAGGCATCAATGATGGTGGTGTTGGCGCGCACATACTCACCCTTGCGCCCAGAGACCTGCGAGCTCAAAATCACCGGGATTGCGCCTAGTTCGTGAGCAGGGTACTCTTCTAAAATGGTTTCAAGCACGAGTTGCTCATGGCTAGGATTCTCGGTGGCATTGGTGAGCGCAACCACAATAGCTTGCGCGCCATTATCCACCAAATCGCGCACCTGCTTTCTGACATCTTCTTTTTGTAGGGGCACTAAAATCTCACCGACACTATCTACGCGTTCTTTCACAGAGCGCACCATGCGCCGTGGCACAATCGGATCGGGACGTTGCGCATTGGGCATATTGCCCTGTTCGGTAACATCTAAGCCCTCACCATAGCCCTTACCTCTTGATAGGTGGATTGTGTCCTCAAAACCATGGGTAACAATCGCGCCTACACGCGGACCCTTGCCCTCAATCAAAGCGTTCGTGCCTAAGGTGGTCGCATAACGCACGCTATCCACTTCTTTGAGTACTTGCTCTCGTGTGAGTCCTGCCATTTTACAAGCATTGTCCAAAGCGGCATTAAAGCCTAGAGACAAGTTATGGTGCGTGGTGAGGGACTTAGATTCGATGTAAGTCCCATCCCAGGCAAAAAAACAATCGGTGAAAGTCCCGCCAATGTCTACTGAGATTCTCCTCATAGGAACTCCTTACTTTTTATCAAATTTGGCGCGTAAATCCGCTTGAGCATTCTCGCCAGGCCCATAGTGGACGGAAGTCTCCGGATCCTCTCCAATTTCTTTCCAACGCCTTTTGAGATCATCAATGTCCCAAAGCATGTCGATGGTGGGAGGGTAGTGGGGGGGGACATACTCGGTTTCGATTTGAGTCCCACAAGTAGGGCAGTAATATTCGTAGATCCGGCAGAATTTCGGATCGGGAGAAAAGGTATATTGGTAGCGTTTGGGGTCTAAGATGGGGGGGTGAATCTCCTCAGGGTTGCGATCGTAAATGAGCGTGCCTTTTTTGTAGGTGTCTCTAGCATCGCCAAAATCATGTCCACATACACGGCATAGCCACCTTTCACTATTGAGATCGATCATCAGGTATTCTGTCATAGGAACGCGCATGGTTTACTCCTTAAGCTTTATCTTCTAAAATCAAATCGCCATTGTCTGTTACGAACAGGCTCCAACCCTCAGGCACTCTAGCTGTGAAAAAAGGGCCTTCCACAATGGCAGGTCCTTCCATATGTGCGCCAGTTTTTTGATCCAGCAACATCACCACAGGGTTATGATGCTTGCCATTTTCTTCGATCACTTCGCGACTACTAGCCACCTTAGCCGTAGTTGTATGCTTGGGCAGACTCGCGCGCAGGCTCGGATGAGAGAGTTCGTAGCGCACATGGTAGGCTAGAATGCGTTTTTGATCCTTGTCAATTTGGGCGGTGTCTTCTAGGTGTGTCACATGGTTTTCAGACCCATCAGCATTTTCTACAATCACCTTCCACTCGTGCTTGCACTCGCTCCAGTTGTAGCCCTCTTGATACATGTGTCGCTTTGCTTGCTCATGCATTTGCACTTGAACCGCCTCAATTTCAGATTTGCTTAAATCCGTAATGTCACGCTCAAAAGTTTGCGCCACATCTGAGAAACTGATTCCATAAGCGGAGAACACCGCAGCCAGTTTAGGTACAATTACGCGCTTAATTCCTGCCTTGCGCGCAGCTAAACATGCGCTCATAGGTCCTCCGCCTCCAAAGGCGGCTAGCACCGTGTCTTTTTGGACATGATCCTTAAGACATGCAGCTAAATGCTCTCCATAAGCTTCCTCTAAGGCAAATAATGCCTTTTCCAAATTCACACCCAAGGGCTTAGCAATCTTTTCAGTGATGGCTTGGATTGCGCGTTGTTTGTCCAATTTTTGCTGTCCATTCAAATAGGTATCCGGATCGATAATCCCTAAAGCCACATTGACGTCGGTCATAGTCGCTTCCGTGCCACCAAAACCAAAGCACGCTGGCCCCGGGGCTGCGCCTACACTATCAGGTCCAACGGTAATACTTCCCTTGTCATCCACACGCAAGATCGAGCCCCCACCCACTCCAAAAGATTTTACATCGCTAAGTTCAAAGGAAATTTGGATTCCCTCCACAGATCCGCGCCGTTCCGTTTTAATTTTGTGTTTATACACCTCTCCCACATCTGAAGTTGTACCCCCTACATCCACCATCAACACATGGTTAAAGCCATAGGCTTTCGCCAAAGCCTTTGTACCCTCGATTCCCCCTCTTGGTCCTGAAGAGTAGGTTTTAAGTGCTACAGATTTAGCCACCCGAGAAGAAGCTCCATCATTACGATAGATGAGCAAAGGATTTTTAACCTTATGGGCTTTAAGACGATGCTCAGCAGAATATAAAAAACGCTCCATGGTCGGATGCAAAAAGCTATTGAGCAATGCCGACCAAATGCGTCTTACACGACTTGTATCATGCGCAAATTCCCAAGAGAAAAGCACAGGCACGGATCCTAGCAAATGCCTAGGAAATTGCAACAGGAAGACATGTTTAAACTCCTTCTCAAGCTCTTTATCCTTGATAGCAACTACAAGACGCTCCGCTCCCTTGTTAGTCAGGGTATTGACCGCACTCACCAATTCACTCTCCATTTGATGGGGATCATGAATATGATGCAAAAGCGCCAAGCGCGCACCCACGAGACTCTCAAACAGATCTTGTTGATGAGAAGTTTGGGTAAGCTTGGCATGCAAGTGTGAGTCATCTGTGATGAGTCCCAGCTTAGGTCCCTTTCTCTCCACTAAGGCATTTGTACCTTGAGTCGATGAGTAGCGAATAAGTTCTGTGGTGTGTAGCAGCTTAGTGAATCCATCTTTGCCATAGATTTCTTCGCTTGCCTTAGTGATGCCTTTAAAAAAGCATTCTGACAAATCCACAGGAGTTGTAAGAGTCTTGGTATAACTCACCTCAGAACCGCTCACTACACAAATGTCCGTCAGCGTTCCACCATTGTCCAAATTAACTAAGTACTTCAAAGTAGCTCCTTTTATTGGGGTTTTTGATCAAATCCGCAAATCACTTGTGTGCCACCTCCTCTAAGGCAGGGGTGCATCTTGCACGCCCTCAGCCAACTCTAACGGGATAAACTTCCCCCCCTTGACCTCAAACACCCCTAAATTGGTAATGACTTTGGAGACGCACTTAGGACCCGTTAGAGGCAAAGAACACTGCTTGACTAACTTCAAATTACCTTTTTTATCAGTATGTTGCATAATCACAATCACTTTTTTGGCGCTAGCGACTAAATCCATCGCCCCGCCCATGCCTTTAACCAATTTGCCCGGTACCATCCAGCTGGCTAAATCTCCTTGCGCAGAAACCTCCATTGCCCCTAAAATTGTCAGGTCTATGTGTTGTCCGCGAATCATTGCAAAACTCTCTGCAGAATTAAAGTAACTCGCTCCAATACTCTCTGTAATGGTCTGCTTACCCGCATTGATCAGGTCGGCATCCACTTGATCTTGTGTGGGGAAAGGTCCCATGCCCAACATCCCATTTTCACTCTGCAACATCACACGGATATTTTTAGGAATAAAATCTGCTACCAAGGTGGGGATTCCGATTCCCAAATTAATGGAATACCCATCTTCAATATCTTCTACTGCTTTTTGCGCCATCTGTGCGCGACTCCAACCTAAATTATTGTAATCCATTATGATTCTCCCTTTTTGAGTGTCAGCTGTTCAATACGCTTTTCGAAATTCCCTTTGAAAATGCGATCTACATACACGCCACTTACATGGATAAAATTAGGATCGAGCGCACCCAACTCTACAATTTCCTCCACCTCCACAACGCTAATTTTAGCAGCCTTAGCCATCATGGGGTTAAAATTCATTGCGGTTTTGTTGAAAATGAGATTGCCATAGGTGTCTGCCTTTTGAGCTTTAATAAAGGCAAAGTCTGCCTTAAGAGCGGTTTCTAAGATGTATGTGCGTCCCTCAAACTCCTTATGCTCCTTGCCCTCAGCGATGATAGTACCCACCCCAGTTGGGGTGTAAAAGCCCGGGATACCTGCCCCCCCCGCACGGATTCGTTCAGCCAAAGTGCCCTGAGGGTTAAATTCTACCTCCACTTCCCCAGTTAAGAATTGCTGTTCAAAGGTGGCATTTTCGCCCACATAGCTAGCGATCATCTTTTTAATCTGCTTGTTCTTTACTAACAAGCCCAGCCCGAAATCATCAACCCCGGGGTTATTGGAGATACAGGTGATATTCTTTACCCCGCTTTGACTTAGGGCCAGGATAGCGTTCTCTGGAATGCCACACAGCCCAAAACCTCCAAACATGATGGTCATGCCATCTTTCACACCTGCGATCGCCTCCTCAATACTGCTCACCACTTTATTCATGCACTTTCCTTATTTAGAGTCGTTCAACAAGCATTGCCACAGCTTCGCCCCCACCCACACACAAGCAGGCGACTCCTAAATGTTTGTCATGCCTGTGCAACGCGTGCACCAAAGTGGTGAGCAACCTAGCTCCACTTGCTCCAATGGGGTGTCCTAAGGCGATCGCTCCACCATGCACATTAATCTGTGTATCTTTTAGGTCTAATTCTCTTTGAGTCAGAAGCCCCACCACCGCGAAAGCTTCGCTGATTTCATACAGGTCAATATCCTTCACATTCTTATAGTTACGCTTCAAAAGTTGGGCAATGGCAGGGGCTGGGGCGGTGGGGAAGAGATGAGGATCGTGGCTAAAAGAGTTGTAATCTAAAATCTTCGCTAAGGGTTTGCTAGAAGTTTCCTTTTCTAGGTCTTTGCTCCCAATAATGAGCATGCTCGCCCCATCACTAATCTTGCTCGCATTAAAGGCAGTGATCGTGCCCTCCTTATCAAAGGCAGGTCTGAGTTTTAAACCCTTTTCAAAATTCACTCTGCCCGGCTCTTCGTCCACACTCACCAGTACTTCCCCCTTTTTGCCTTTAACACTAATGGGCACTATTTCCGCATCAAAAGCCTTGGTTTCAATCGCTTCAAGTGCTTTTGTATAGCTGTGCTTGGCAAAAGCATCCTGCTCTTCTCTGCTGAGATGATGATTTTTAGCGCACCCCTCGGCAAAATCCCCCATTAAAGCATGTTGGTAAGCGTCTAACAAGCCGTCCTTAAACAAGCTGTCTTCTAATTTAGTATCACCCATCTTAAAGCCACTCCGACTTCCCATCAGTAGATGGGGGGCTAGGCTCATATTTTCAATCCCTCCGACCAAAGCTACTTGTGATCGCCCTAAGGCGATACCATCTGCCCCCAACATCACAGACCTTAAACCCGATCCACAAGCCTCATTGACTAAAAAACACGCTACTGATTTAGGCAGATTGGCATTCAAAGCCACTTGCCTAGCTGGAGCCTGTTTTAAGCCCGCACTAATCACATTGCCCACGATACAGGTATCAACTAAATGCGCATCAAACCCGCTTGCCCCAAGCGTGTCTTGCGCCACCAAACTCCCTAAAGCGGTTGCGCTCACACTAGATAAACTCCCATTAAATGAGCCAATAGGACTCCGCTTAGCGCTATAGATATAAACCTCTTTTAACCCTGCCATCTACTATCCTTGAATGGTTTTGGGGATTGTCCTATGACAAAACGAGTTTTTGGTTAATAGATATTTAACTCCTATGAAATGGCGCGCTAGGGCTTACATTTAGTAACATCAAAGCACACGCTTTGAAAAATTATTTGTTAAACTTCGCCACTTCCTTGCTTGCCATAAAAATTTCAATTTCTTTAGCATGCCCAAAGAGTAGGAGAATGTCCGCGTTTTGCAAGATCAGGGAAACACTAATGTCATATTCCCATTTATTCTCGCGTTTTAGGGCAACAATTTTCAAATCCGCCTTAAAGAGATTTAAAAAATCCTGCGCCACCATACTTGCGTGCGCGTTACCAATGCTTAGACGCACGATTTTCATGCTATTGGTGATATCAATCACTTCTAAATTGGGATTAAAGGAGAGCCCTTTAACCAATCTCTTGGCTGCATCACGTTCAGGGTAAATCACGCGATCTGTACCTATCTTAGAGAGGATTTTCCCGTGAATGAGAGTGGAAGCTTTGGCAATAACCTCAGGCACGCCAATCTCTTTGAGCGCCATCACACTTAGGATTGACGCTTCTACGCTCTGTCCAATACTAACAATCGCCGTATCCACCTCAGCAATACCCGTATCTCTAAGTGCATTAATGTCTGTTGTGTCAATAATAAAAAGATTATCACATACACCCCTAAACGCTTTGATGGCATCCTCGCTAATATCAAGCGCGATGACTTGCTCACCATTTTCCACCAACCCTCGCACTACATGTGAGCCAAATTTTCCCAGTCCCAAGACTGCATAAGTTCTCATAAAACAACTCCTTCTTCTGGATATCTAACGCTACGTGTTTTACTCTTGCGCACCAAAGCCATGCTGAAGACCAAGACCCCCACGCGTCCCATAAACATAAGCACCACCAAGTAGAGTTTACCAAAATGACTAAAAGTTGCTGCAAATGAAAGATTGCCCCCATCGCCCGTACTAGCTCCCACCGTGCCAAAGGCAGAACAAATTTCAAAGAGTAGAGGTAGGAAGTGCTTGTTTTGCGTATCATCTGTGGCGCTCAAAATCATCACTGAGATGATGATATAAAACATGGTGATAATGAAGACCAAAAAGGATTTCTTAAGAATAGGTTCGGGGATGGCTCTTTGGAATAACACCACTTCTTTATCCTTGAGGGTGCAGTAGGCATAAAAAAGCAATAAAGTTACCGTGGTGATTTTAATACCACCAGCCGTACCTCCGGGTGCTGCACCTATCACCATTAGCAAAGAAGAAAAAAAGAGACTCTGATCATGCAAGCTCGCCATGTCGATGGTATTAAATCCGGCCGTGCGCAAATTCACAGAGATAAAAAAAGTGCTTAAAAACTTGTGAAACCAATCCAAATTTCCCATACTTTTTGGATTATCCCATTCAAATAACAAAATCACCACCACACCTAACACAATACAGATTGCCGTAGCAATAAGTACAATGCGTGTATGCACGCTCAAACGCGCATTATAGCGGTAGTTATAGCACTCACTAAGTACCAAAAACCCAAGTCCTCCCAAGATAATTAAAATGCAGATAGTCAAATTCACCACGAGATCATCACGATAATCCATTAAATTAGATTCAAAAATACTAAAGCCAGCATTATTAAACGCCGAAATGGCATGGAAAAGTCCTGCCCAAAAGGCTTGTTTAAGAGGCATGGAGGGTAAAAAATGCAAAGTTAAAATCAAAGTTCCAATCCCTTCAATGGCAAGTGTGAAGAGTAGAATTTTTTTGAGATACTTAATGATACCTTGTAAGTTGGGGTAATCTAAGGATTCTTTGAGCAACACGCGATTTTTGAAATCCATTTTTTTGCCGATGAGCAAGAATAAAAGTCCGGCTAAGCCCATGTAGCCAAAACCGCCCGCTTGAATCAACCCCATGATCACCCCCTGCCCATATACACTAAAATCAACAGCGGGATTAGCAGTGATAAGACCGGTTAAACAAACCGCCGAAGCGGTGGTAAAAAAGAGATCGATAAAGGCAATCGGTTTAGTGCGCATAGGTTCAAAACTGAGCAACACTGCGCCCAAGAGTGCTAAAAGCACATAGCTAATCACAATCGTGCCAAAGGTTTTATTACCAGATTCTGCCTTGTTTAGAAAACTTTCATTTGCCAAGCCCAGCCTTTAAGTGAAGAAATATAAACAAAGCATGCTCACCGCGCCTGCATACATAAAGCCTACTAAGCAATATCCCAAGATGCTACGCGCGTCCAGTCCCGCGATCCCTAGCAGAGGTAGGGCAAAGAAAGGCTGAATCATGTTCGTCCACGCATCGCCCCAAGCAATGCTCATGCTTGTAACTGCTGGGCTCACCCCTAAAGCCACACCACTAGGAATAAGCACGGGTCCCTGCACGGCAAATTGCCCACCCCCACTAGGAATAAAAATATTAAGCAACCCGGCAGATAGATAGCTTAACACTGGAAAAGTGTCTTTAGTTGCAAAACGTGCAAAGGCATCGGCTAAGAGGCTCGCAAAGCTTATCCCATCGGCATTTTTCAAGCCCATTACCCCAATAATGCCCGCATAAAAGGGGAAGAGCAGCACAATACCAGTTACACTCCTAATATCTGCCTCCATTGTTTTTAAGTATGCCTGCGGACTAGCATGTAAGAGTAACCCTAAAAACAAGAAGACTAAAATCAAGCTGTTGAGGTTTAAAGACGCGCCATGTGCAAAGTAGATCCCCAAGTAGATCAGCCCCAAAACCCCTAATAAAGAGCCCAAGTATTTGCTATTATCCAAGCGGTAGGCAAAACAGCTTTCTTTTTCGGGGATTATCTCTTGAGGAGGCTGGACTAGTAATTTAGGATCGATAGCAGTCGGGTTCTTAGGATGTAATAACATGTTGATTAAAGGCAGTCCTACCAGCAGTAAGCCTATCATCGCTAGATTGAAGGGTGCAAATAGGGTTTGACTCAAGGGAATAGGACTGTTTAGAACACCTCCGCTGAGCTTGCCCAAATCTCCATCGGCGGTGGCAATTTTAAGCGGAATACTTCCAGAAAGTCCACCATGCCAAATTAAAAAGCCCGAGTATGCGCTAGCTACCAAAAGGGGGTAATCCACGCCTTTAACTCTTTGAGCAAGTACCCTAGAGAACACAGCGCCCACAATTAAGCCAAACCCCCAACTCACATAACAGCCCAACAATGCGATTAAAGTAATGACAAAAATTGCCATCTTTGGGGTTTTGACTTGAGAGGCGAGGGTATAAAAGATTTTTTTGATAGGGGTGGATTGGGCTAGAGCGATCCCGGTGGCTAATAGTAGAAGCATTTGCATGGAAAATTTTAAGAGTAAAAATAAACTCTCTCCCCATTGGTTTAGAACCTGCTCAATCCCCACTCCCACAATCCCCACCGCACAAGAGATGGTGAGCAAAGTGAGCACAATGGCAAAAAATAAAAGGCGAAGGCGAATAATTTTGCAAAAACAAGACAAGCGAACGCATAGTAATCCTTTTGCTCAAGTATAACCAAAAGTAGATTTGCCATATCAGAGGTAGAGAGCTACTTTCTCTTTTACACTAGAATATTATTTTTTCGTAAGTGATAAAAAACTCTATATCTCTACTGCTCTGATCGAGCTGGAAATCTAGAGGATCTGCTTGCCAACTGACATCATGGCGAATCAAGGGAATCTCAACTCCCCACTTCAAAATATTGCTTGAAAATTGGAATCTCAAGCCAAAATCCACATCCAAATTATAGGAGGCGCGCCATAGGGCTTGGTTACCAACATTGAGCGCATAATTGACATTGCCTCCCTCTACACCTGCAAAAATTCCATAATACAAAGGCGCTTCATAGTTGGAGGGGGCATTGAAGTCATAAAGCAAGTTTCCTCCGAAACCTATTTGCACATCTTGCAAGGACTTGAAGGGGGTGTTATTAAATGAGGGACTTTGGGTGTATCCATAGCCCAAAGAAGCGTGGACGGACAATCCAAAATGGCGACTAAAAAAGTGTTGGTAGCCCACTAAAAAGTCGACGTTGTAACCTATATTTTGAAAAAATCCCGCGCTATTGATGCTCTTGGCTAAAGGGGCTAAGCTAGTTTGTATGTGTATGTCATTAACACTCGAGAGGTGTGGGATTGCGCTTGCCTGTTGCATAGCCGTCTGAATTTGTTGAGAAAAATCTTTGTAGTTAAAGCTTAGTGTATCTGGGGTAGTGAACTGCGGTTTAGAAAACACACTGGAGGCACTGGGTATAACACTATTCCAACCCCCTACTTCACCAACAACTTGGAAGAAGCCATCATACGCATTCAAGAGTCCGGACATAAAAGAACTGGAGTCGGGTAAGCCTTTAATGACACTCGCTTGCCCTTCAAACCAATACGCGAGTGCGACAAGTTGGTTAAGATTTGCATATGGAAAATCAGGATCGATGCTTTTGAGAATTTGTAGGAAAAAGGTGTCGGGATTCTGTGTGCCAACTTTTTGCGATAAGTCCTGTCCGCTGATAATATGACTAATACCCGTTTGCATATCAGCGTTGTATTGGGTTTGTGTAAAAGCTGGATCTGCTTGCATCAGCGCGCTCAAGTCTTTTGTAATAATTGGGGCACTCTTCAAAATATCACTTGCGCTAGAGGCGCTGTTAAGAGCGCTAGTCAAGGAATCATAAGCCTTTGTATAGTTTTGCATATTGCTTTCATAGACTCCCATAGCTTTTTCATAAGCTACATGTGCAGCGATGTAGTTCTGCTCTTGGGAGTTGAGAGCCTGATTGTAGCTATCCACTTCTTGGATGAGATCTTTTTGTAATCCATTAAGCGTGTTAAGAAGCGCAGAGTATTGAGATAGGACTCCTTGATCCTGTGCTTTTTCTGCGGAAATATCTATAATTGCCCCAAGCTCTTGGATTGCAGTGGCGATTTTTTCTTGCAATGCCGACATGCCATCCAACCCAGAAAGACTAATTTGAGAGAGATCTTTGAATGTTTGGTTACCATCCTTAGTTTGGGCGATCAGCTTATTAAGACTTTGAAGGGTTTGTAATGCCTCTTGAAGATTCTTGTCAAGTCCTTTAACAAGCCCTGCCACTGCCACAGGCTTATAAATTTGTTTCTGCTGTATAGAAGTGGGGTTGGCATTTCTGGAAGATAGGGTTCTATTGCTGACTCCAAATCTACCCCCCACGAAGAAGCCATTGCGCACATCACCCCCATACAATACATGTAAAAATACAAACGCCAATACAAGACTCCTAAGATGCTTCATTATAGCCTCCTAGCACTCCGGGTAAATAATCCATCTGTTATGTTAATAGTAGGTTAACTATTCGTCATATAGTTTAATTTTACAACTCTACTCACTTTCTTTGATTCTCCTAAATCTAGACATAAAATCATAAATTTCACAGGATAAAAAGCCTATAATATCGGCTTATTCGAAGTTATTATGATGTAGGTACTCCTCTTATCTCTCGCCTTTGGAGACTAAAACACAGATATTTTTTTAGGTGAGTCTTTCAGACTGAAAAAGCATGCGCCCTGATCTGCAAGATAAAGATAAGAGACCCAACGACACGAATAAGGAAAAAGTTTGTAGGTGATTTTAGTGATCGAGTAGGAGACAAACCAATAGACTAATACCACTTCGACGTTTTTGCATTTATCCCAAATACAGCGTTACGCAAAAGCTACGATTCGGCATATAGATTTTCAATTCCATAGAACCCGGGTTTTTGAGAAACAAGCCACTTAGCAACTGCAAGTGCCCCCTTAGCGAAGATAGCACGCTCTGTAACAACATGCTTGAGCTCTAAATATTCACCATCTAGGTAAAACCCTACTGCATGCTTGCCCACTACATCCCCTCCGCGCACACTTGCAAATCCAATTTCATGCTCTTGTCTCTGGGTATTTCTACTGGCTGCACACACTTTCGCAAAATCTAAACCTCTTGCTCGGGCGCAACTTTGTCCTAAGCTCAAAGCACTCCCGCTAGGTGCGTCTTTTTTGTAGCGATGATGCGTCTCCACAATTTCAATGTCTGCATCTTTTAAGCTCTGTGCCACTAAAGCTACAACCCTATTAAGAACTGCCATGCCTAAAGACATATTAGAAGCGTGCAAAACAGGTACATGCTTGCTCAAATCTTGCAAGTCTTCCCATGTCTGTGTGTTTAAGCCTGTCGTACCAGAAAGCAGGGGTAAAGGACGCTTGTGCAAAGCCTCTAAAAGGGATGGTAAAGCCTGGGGAAGGGAAAAGTCAACCACCAAAGCACAACGGGCTAAAAATTGCTCTAAATCATTGGTTACAAAAGTGCTTTCAGGAAGCATCTGCACTAAAGACATGTTAAGGCTCTTGCGTACAAAGACACTGGAGAGACAGAGACTAGAATCCTTCTTAATCTCCTGCACGAGCAACTTTCCCATTCTGCCGCTTGCTCCAAAAATGCCGATGTTGTACATCAGGAGTGCGCGTCCAAATAGGCAATAGCAGAGAGCGCTGCTGTAGCTCCATCGCCAGCAGCACAAACAACTTGTTTGGACGCTTGGGCACGCACATCGCCAGCAGCAAACAAGCCAGCCAAATTAGTCTTCATGGATAAGTCCACTATTACAGAGCCGTAGTTATCGCAAGCACAAAGCATGCTCGCGTCCTCTTGCTTCAAGATTTCTGTATTAACCTCATAACCCACAAAGATAAAGATGCCGGGCACCTTGAGTTCTTGCAAGACTCCACTCTGTGTATTCTTAACTAAAAGAGCGTTAACGCCACTTGCATCACCCCGAATTTCTTCTACTACAGCTGGGGTTAAAAACTCAATCTTGGGATTCTTTTTGGCGTGCTCAATGGTGATAGGTGCAGCTCTAAAGCCCTCACGCCTGTGGATTAAATACACCTTGGAACACATCTTGGTAAGATAAATCGCCTCTTCTAAAGCAGTATCCCCCCCTCCTAGAACGGCCACTTCCTTGTTCTTGTAGAAAAAGCCATCGCAGGTAGCACAAGTGCTAACTCCTTTACCCCAAAACTCCGCCTCGCCCTTAATCCCCGTGCGTTTGGGACGACCCCCTGTACTTACAATTACACTTTTAGCCTCTATATATCGTCCATCTTCTAAATGAAGGACATAATGCTTTCCTTGCAGATTGAGACGCACTACAGAAACCATTTCATGCTTGAGCCCAAAGCGGAAACACTGCTCCTGCCAAGGCTGCATGAAGTCCATGCCACTCACAATCTCCTTAACACCGGGGTAGTTTTCAATCTCACTACTTCCTGTGATCTGCCCCCCCGGCATGCCCTTTTCAAAAAGCACAACATCTTTTAAGCCTCCCCTTGTGGCATAAAGACCGGCACTCAAACCGGCAGGCCCGCCACCAATAATAGCTAGATCGATCATAGTAACTTGTCGATATTATCTTTAAGAGCTTGCTTAGAGAGCGCGCCGACAGTCTGGTTTTGCACTACGCCATCTTTCATGTAAAGTACAGTGGGGATACTCCTAATACCAAACTTGGCAGAAAGCTCTTCTTGTTCATCAGTGTTAACTTTACAGACCTTCACTCTACCCACATACTCACTAGCAAGCTCGTCAATCACAGGTGCAAGCATTTTACAAGGTCCGCACCAAGGTGCCCAAAAGTCCACCACAGCCACACCACTGCTAGTTACGCTTTCAAAATTCTCACCTGTAAGTTCAATATAATCTGCCATAATCGCTCCTTAAAATTAATTGGATTGGCTATTCTATACCACTAAAGATAAAGCCCGCCTTTACTCTAAAAACCCGATATTTTCAAGCCATTCAATTGTGTAGTTTTGTAAAGTCCCCTTGATAAGCACAGCGTCGATACAATAAGGCATTGTCTTAGGATAGGTCTGCCAATAAACCTGAATTGTCTTGACAATACGAGCTAATTTTATGGGTGTGAGCGCGTAAATGGGCGGTACCTGTTGGCGACTCTTTACCTCCACAAAATGCAAAACGCCCTCTTTGAGCGCGATAATATCAATTTCACCAAAACGACACGCAAAATTACGCATCACAATGGTACATCCCTGTTCTCTCAGGTATACGCAGGCTAACTCCTCCGCTTGCAAGCCTTTATGGCGACTCATAGATAGCTAGGGCGCGCGCATTTTGATGGTTTTGTTGGAAGTGATGCAGTACTTTTTGAACGCGATCTTGTGTGGTGGGCTTGGTAATACAAATGACTTGATTATGTTCTACTTGGTAACTATCTAATTGGATAGCATGCGTGTTAAGGATGGAAACGATAGACGTCAAATCTAGAGGATCTAGTCGTAAATAATAAGCGTGAGGCATATCTGTATAATTATAGGTTAGTGTTTCTAAGGGAGGTGCTGGATTGGGGTTTTTAGCCACCGCCATTAGATCGCTTACCACTGCACTAGCACTCGCTAAGCCCCCCGCTCCCGCGCCATAAAAGAAAGTTTCGCCCACACAATCCCCAATAATCACCATGCCATTCATCACGCCATCCACTTGGGCTAAAAAATGCGCTTGGGGGATCAGAGTGGGGCGCACGACGAGTGCCAAACTTTGCCCACAACGCCATGCACTGGCTAAAAGTTTGATGCGATAACCCAAATGCCTAGCATGCTGCAGGTCTATAGATTCAATACACTCAATACCCTCTAAATAGTTGAGTGTGGGTTGGGTATGGAAAGCTAAAGTAGCTAGAATTGATAATTTATGCGCGCTGTCTTCTCCACTAAGATCTAAGCTGGGATCGGCTTCTGCATAACCTAAAGCTTGGGCTTGTTGTAAAGCTTGTGTAAAGTGCGCGCCCAGCTCCATCTGATCTAAAATAAAATTGCTTGTGCCATTTAAAATACCTGCAAGGAAGAGGATTTGATTTGCCCCCAATCCTTCTTTAAGTGCGTTAACAATGGGAAGTCCGCCCCCTACACTGGCTTCAAAGCCAATAGCTTTTTTGGCAAGACGCTGTAGGGGATGATAATACTCTGCTAGCATAGCCTTGTTGGCAGTAACAAAGGCTTTGTTATTCTGAAGAGCGCGTTGCGCAACGCTAAAGGCATCTTGCACCCCGCCCATCAATTCTACAACGATATCGATCTTTGGGTCTTTTAAAATATCCTCGACACAATCGCTAAGTGCGAAAGAAAGCGTGCGCTTTTTAGAGAGATCGCGTACCACACCTTTGCGTATTTGTAAGAGACAGCCACAACGCTGTGCAATCCATGTCTGATTGCGTTCTAAAATCTCCACAACCCCCATACCTACACAACCTAGCCCAATAATGCCGATGTTTAAAGTGCGCATACAATCCTAAAACCCAATCGTCAGTGCTTACAGCCACATCCACCCCCGCAACACTGCTTAGAATCACCTGGAGCGGGCAACACTTCTTGCTCCAAAGCTTCCCTGAAACCTAAGAGTTTGATATGATAAGTAAGGGTTTTGCCGGCTAAAGGATGGTTGTAGTCTAACATCACCATCTTATCGCTAAAATCTTTCACACTCACTTGTACGCTCTCCTGGTTAGCGCCTCGTCCAAATAAGGTCATACCCTTTTTTAACTTAATACCCTCAAATTGATCTCTAGGCACTTCTTGTAGGTAATCTGTGCGGTAGTGCCCATAACTCTCTTCGGGTGGAATGTCCACAACTAGTGTTTGCCCGATCGTGGCATTCTTAAGTGCTTTTTCCACGCCAGCAATAACATGCCCTGCCCCTAGAACAAACTCTAGGGGCTTTTTCCCTAGCGTAGAATCAATAACCTCCTGTGTTTGGGAGTCGATGACTTGGTATTCAATAATAGCTACTTGATGTTTTGTAGATATTGCCATAGTAACGTCCTTTTTAATTTTGTTTTTCTTTACCTAAAGCGCCCAAAGCTTTTTTACCCTGTTCGCTCTCAGGGTAAAGACTAGAAAGCGAGCGCAAGAATTTAATGTAGGTGCTATGATCGCCCAAAAATCTAAATGCCCATGCTGTATGCCACAATAAAACGGGCATGTAATCCGCTTTATCCTTAATGAGCGCACTTTTTTTATATAGAGCAATAGCATCTTTATATTTTTTTTGTAGATACGCTGCTTCGCCAGCCATGTAATAACTATACGCAGATTTGTATGCATTATCTCCCAGCCAAGCAAAGCGCACTTGCGCTTGATCGAAGCGTTTTTGGCGATAAAATCCTAAGGCTTCTTGAAAAATTTGTGGTTTCTTATCAGGGTCCTTTTCAAAAGCTATTTCATTTTGTTTTGTATCTGAAACTGCCTGATTCTTCTGCAACATTTTAGCTTGGATACGCGCAAGACTTTTAAGTTTCTTGGCATTATCATCTGCTTGTTCTCTAATGGAATCCTGAATAGCTTCTAATTTTGTGGCAAAATCAGTGTTCATTTTGGTGAGTACGGCGTTCATGTCGTTGATCTTTTGATCTAGTTGACTTAAGGCATTTTTATTAGCTTCTATTTGGGATTTAAGCGCCTCGATTAGATTTCCTTGCTGCTTAAGCATGCTGTCTTGCATGTCCTGAGTTGCTTTAAGTGCCTTAAGTGTGTTGTCATGCACATTTAAAGTATCGCTAACTTCCTTGAGTTTAGCCCCCTGCCCTTCAAAAAGACTCCTGAGTCCATCCTGATTCTGCAATAGGGTATCTGTTTGACTCTTGAGTGTAGCAATGATGTTTTCTAAATTTTTATTACTAGATTTAAGAGTGCTTAGCTCTTGCTTGGTCGCTCCACTCTGCAAATCAAAGGCAGAGGGCTCCGCATAAAGCCCTAAAACCCCCCCAACAAGTAAAGCCACATAGCTTATACGCATCACTGCACGACTTTAATGTCAACCCTTCTATTTTTTTGGTAGCATTCTCTAGTTTTCTCTTGGCAGATGGGCTTGGTTTCCCCAAAACTCACGGTACGGATGCTATCCTGATCAATACCTTTGAGTACCAAAGCCTGTTTAACGCTCAAAGCACGCTTGTTGCCCAAAGCAAAGTTATATTCACCCGTACCAAATTCGTCTGTATTACCTTCCAAGAGTACTTTCATTTTATATTCTTGGATTTTTTGTGCACCTTGCTCGACAGCATCCTGCATGTCTGTCCTGATATTGTATTTGTCAAAGTCAAAGTAGACTTGACTGACAATACTCCCACTTTTCACTTGCTCGTGAGGGGCTTGGGAAGCGTTATTTACCCCCTCTTCGCTTTCTTCACTCTGCTCATGAGGCGCTTGTGAGGTGTTATTTTTCCCTTCTTCACTCTGCTCATGAGGCGCTTGTGAGGTGTTATTTTTCCCATGCTCTCCCTCTTCGCTTTCTTCACTCTGCTCATGAGGCGCTTGTGAACCCTCTTTTTGTGCCCCTTCTGGATGCAGAGTCTTATTCTCTACAGGCTTTTCTTGAGCATTTTGTGCACTTTTGCCTTGCGGGGTTTTTGGTGCTGGCTTTGCCTTACCACCACTACCACAACCCGTGATCACTAACAACGCTGCCAAAGCCCCCGCTATCGCCCATTTGTTCATAACTCTCCTTTGCTACCCATTTTAATAAAGTAAACTCTGATTATATCTTGTTCACGCTTAACATTTTGATAATTACCAATCAAAAGATTGTATCCGCGTATTCTCTAGCGGAAAGAGGTAGCTCTGATTATAATCGAGCAAAATGACCCCCAAAGCACTTTGTTGCGAGGCTCTCTTCAAAAACATGATTGCCTTACCATCCTGAGAAAAGCGAGGCATTTGGTTAACTCCGTTGGCTGTTAAACGACGCACATAATCGCTTTTGAGTGTAATGAGATGTAGGTTAAAGACATTTTGCCCATCAGCGTCGCGGTCTTCACGACTTACATAAACAATATTGTCTCCTGAAGCTGTAACGGAGTCATTATTTTTAGAATAAAAAACAACTTGTTCAATGGGGGCATCAGGCTTAAGTTTTTTAAGATAGACATTAGGATAGCCGGCACGATCGGAAACAAAAACCATAGCCTTTTCATGATCCACAAAGTTACCTAAGACATCAATGCCTTGATAATGCGTTAAACGGGTCTGGCTTTTTTTGATGGTGTCATAAAGAAAGATATCACTTTGACCCTCTGGAGCTAGTGTCATGAGCAATTTGCGACCATCTTGGCTTACACTAGAGACTGCAGCCATGCCATCGCTCTGAGTGATTACCTCACTATATCCATTGCGTAGATTGTATTTGATAATAGTGGGGTGTCTGAGATATTGGGTATAGTAGATTGCGCTTTGATCTGCATTAGCCCACTTGGGGAAGACATTCAGCATGCCGTTTTTGATTATATCTTGTTGATAAGTCAGACTATAGTCTGCCACGACAATGTTGGTAACTCCAGGCTGGATATACTTAGCAAAGACAACAAAACGTGCCATCCATGCAATAGAAGGGGCTTTAAGCGCATCGTTGATGTCAATCGCAACGCGGTGGGCAATGAAGGGGTAGAGCTCCTTTTTGGTGAAGATATAATCTTTAATACCCAAAACACTCTTGTGCGCCACATCATAAAGGCGCACATTGATCTGCCCCAACTTATCCACGCGCAGACTCACTAAAAGCTTGACCCCTTGTGCGCCCATAGAGCCATAATCGATGCTTTCATCTTGCGCGCCAACTCCAACCACTTCCGCGTGGTTGCTAATTTTTAGATCAGAAAGCAACATGTTGTAAATTTTAGACAAATAAGGCTCTTGGGCGGAATTTATATAGCGCACTTCTACTTTAGGCAATCTTTCAATATTTTTGATAATGTCCAGCGTTGCGTCTGCACCCCATACATAAGCTTGAAAATACAGCAAGATAAAGCACAAAAACCGCATAATTAGTCCTTTGTTTTAAAATTCACTTTGAGAGTAATAGTGCCTTTAGGGTAAGGAGGGAATTTTTGTCCTTGCAGAGAAGTCAATAAATTTTCAATTTCTTGGTTATACGCTGGAAAAGGAGAATATCCTATGATGGCAAAGCTGAACTGCCCCATATCTGAGATAGTGATAAGCGCATACACGGAGGCGGGTTGTTTAAAACCCAGTTTCCAATGCCCATAGAGAATCCGATAGATTTCTTGAAACCATGCCTGGTATTCTTGCTTATCATTTTTCTCATCTTTGGGCACTTGCAAATCGATATTCTTATGTTTTAAAACCTGTAATTGTTCTTGCACGGTGTTAAGACTATCTTTCAGATCCTTAAAAGCTTTTTGATGCTGATTGAACCCCATATTTTTAAGCAAGGTTTGCATCTCCTGTATCTCTTTTTTTTGTGGCGTATCCTCTAATTTTTGCGGTTGTGGTTCTGGAACAGAGGAAAAAATATCGCTCACCCCGGGTTCTCTAAAAGGAATAGTGGCCGGGCTAGGCGTGGGAGAGACTGGATTTAGCGTAGGGGCTGGCACAGGAGCCGGTGTGGGGAGTGTATTGATAATAAAATTTACATCCATACTCTCTTCTTGAGAAATTCGTACATCTTCTACACGCTCACCAAGCAACAAAATTAACAATACAGCATAACAAGCGCAGGCTAAAATTCCCGAACCGATTGCAAGCGTTTTGTTGCCCATCACGCACTAGTTACTAAAGAAACCTTAAAAAACCCTGCTTCGCGAATATTCTTAAGCAAGTAGATAATATTCTCATAGGGTAAACGTTTATCTGCACGGACATAAATAGCTGTGCTCTTATCATAATTTCTTGCCAATATCGCAAAAGCGTCATGAAAGGTGTTATAGGTGTAAACTTTATCGTGAATATAGATTTTACCCTGAATATCCATGCGAATTTCTAAAATATCCCCTTTAGAAGTGCGGGTATTTTTAGAGCCTTTGGGAAGATTAATTTTTTCTTGATAGGTAATGGTAGGGGTAGCAATCATCAAAATCGCGAGCAAGACGAGCATAATATCCACAAGGGGGGTGATATTGAGCTCGGGCTTATCTGCGTCCCAATGCTCCACATCGAACACGATCATCCCTCCTTAGCGATGAGAAAATCTATTTGCATCTGCACGCAGACAGAGAGATCGTAAACCTTGCGCTTTAAGATCAAAAAAAACGAATAAGCTGGGATGGCGGTTAAAATCCCAGCAGCCGTAGCCACAAGTGCCTTAGAGATCACCGGGGCGATCACATCAAAAGAAACCTGCGTCCCCAAACGCCCAAAGGCATCTAAAATCTCCACCACGGTCCCAAATAACCCAATAAAAGGGGCTGTAGACGCGACAATACTTAATAGCACTAATCCTGTGGTACTATGCTGGAGTACTTGATTTTTCCAAATGAATAAAAGCTCTTTGGAAAAACGCCCTGTACTTTCAAAGAGCTGGACACTAAGCATGCTAGTGTTGCCTGCCATAAGTGCTTCTAAGGCACGCTGCTCTTTAAGAATACTCGTTCTAATGGCAACATACTTATAAAAAAACACCCATAGAGTCAAAATGAAATAAAAAGAAAGACAGGCAAGCACCGCTATGGTTATAAACCCACTTTCATAAACAAAGTGCTGGAGTGAAGCCACGCCCTACCTCAAACCACGCGTCTCGATACGCGCGATCACACTAGAAATCGCCAATCTATCGGCGGTGGCGTCTTCTAAGAGTTTCTTGGCTTTGTAGACTTCATCATCACCCTTGATGAACACCGCCCCATCGGCTAAAATATCCACACTGCTATGCTTCACCTCCACATAGCCCCAATTAATGGCAATCAAACTGCTCTCTTGATTGCGCTCGATCTCAATCACCCCGCTTTTAAGCAAGGAAACCATGTTGCTATGCCCTTCTAAGACCCCAAACTCGCCCTCTGCACCGGGCAAGGTGATGCGATCCACGGAGCCTGAAAAAATAGAACCCTGAGGCACGACAATGCTCACAACTAATCCCATATTTGTCCTTTATGACGCGCTCTTCTTATCCTTGCCCTCGCTTTTCATTTTTTCGTATTTTTCAACCACCTCTTGGATATTGCCCACCATGTAGAAGGCATTTTCTGGAATGTCGTCATACTTGCCCTCTAAAATCCCCCCAAAGCCTTCTAAGGTTTCTTTTAAGGTTACATATTTCCCCGGACTGCCCGTAAAGACCTCTGCCACAAAGAAAGGCTGGGAGAGAAATTTTTCAATCTTGCGCGCGCGCTCTACGATCTTCTTATCCTCCTCAGAGAGTTCATCCATCCCCAAAATGGCGATGATGTCTTGCAAATCCTTGTATTTTTGCAAAATTTGCTGAATACCGGTAGCCACTTTATAATGCTCTTCGCCAATCACCTGGGGGTCTAAAATCCTAGAAGTGGAATCTAGAGGGTCTACAGCGGGGTAAATTCCCTTTTCGGCAATTTTGCGGTTGAGCACCGTAGTGGCATCTAGGTGCGCAAAGACCGAAGCAGGAGCGGGGTCGGTCAAGTCATCTGCGGGTACATAAACTGCCTGCACAGAAGTGATTGAGCCATTTTTAGTGGAAGTGATGCGCTCTTGAAGTTTGCCCATTTCGCTTGCTAAAGTGGGTTGGTAACCCACCGCTGAGGGGATACGCCCTAACAAAGCCGACATTTCTGCTCCTGATTGGGCGTACCTAAAGATGTTGTCAATGAACATCAAAATATCTAAGCCCTTTTGATCTCTAAAATACTCTGCCATTGTCAAACCGGTAAAAGCGATGCGATTTCTTGCCCCCGGGGGTTCGTTCATCTGCCCATAGCAAAGAGCCACCTTGTCCAACACGCCCCCCTCTTTCATCTCGTGATAAAGGTCATTGCCCTCTCTAGTGCGCTCCCCCACCCCCGCAAAGACAGAATACCCGCTATGTTTATACGCCACATTGTGGATGAGCTCCATGATGATCACGGTTTTGCCCACGCCTGCCCCCCCGAACAACCCAACCTTACCCCCTTTAGAATAGGGCGCAAGCAAGTCTACCACCTTGATCCCCGTTTCAAACATCTCTGTTTTGGTGCTTTGTTGCTCAAAAGAAGGGGCATTTCTGTGGATGGGCCAAGTGGTGGGCTCTTTCAAGGGTTCGCCCTCATCAATCACCTCTCCTACCACATTGAAAATGCGCCCCAAGACCTCTTCTCCTACGGGCACTTCGATCATTTTGCCCCGTGCGACTACCTTTTGCCCCCTGGTGAGCCCCTCTGTCATGTCCATCGCAATGGTGCGCACCCGGTTATCCCCCAAATGCGCCGCCACCTCTAAGACAAGACTCTTAGCCTCACTCTCAAATTGATAGGTAACATCTAAGGCTTCGTAAATGGCGGGTAGGTAATCCTCAAACTCCACATCCACCACGGGACCCATGATCTGTATAATTTTCCCTTCCATGTTGCTCCTTTATTTAATGGCTTCTACGCCGGCGTTGATCTCCACAAGCTCAGTGGTGATCGCCTCCTGTCTAGCTTTATTATACGAGATGGTCAAGCTGCGCACTAAATCTGCGGCGTTGTTTGTAGCGGTGTCCATCGCCTGCATGCGTGCGCTATGCTCGGCAGCTAGAGAGTCTAACAACGCATAATACATGTTAAAGTCAATGAATTTTTTAGCCAACGCGTCCAAGATGACCCCCTCCTCATCATCGGGTTCTACCACGATACCCTCCTCAGCGTCCGAACTCACTTCGACAAAATCTAAGGGCAAAACCTGCTGTACACGCAATTCTTGGGCGATCATGTTCTTAAAACCATTATGAATAATCACCACGCTATCGGTTAAGCCGTTTAAATAGTCCTGCACCGCTCTATCAATGAAAGCGCTCGCGCGTTCGTAATCCGGCGCGCTGGACAAGTCGATTGCCCTGTCTAACAAGTCGATCCCATTGTAGGTAAAATAAGCCACGCCTTTTTTGCCAATCCCTCTCAAGCGCACCTTGACTCCCTGTGCCTTGTAGAGATTGATATGGCGCAACACCTCTTTAATGGTTGTCATGTTAAAGCCCCCACATAACCCCTTATCTGCGGTTACAAAGATAATATCTATCTTTTGGATCGCAGGGTGTTCAAGTTGGGCAAAGTACTTACTTTCAATGCCTTTGACATTACGCGCTTTAATCTTCGCACAAATATCACTCACCACTTCGTTGAGCTTCTGGGCAAAAACTCGAGACCGCTTGGCGACTTCTTCGGTTTTTTTGAGCTTAGAAGTGGAAACCAACTTCATCGCACGGGTGGTTTTTTGGGTGTTTTTGACACTGGCGATCTTTTTTCTAATATCCTTCAGACTTGCACCCATGAGATCTTCCTTAGAAGCCTAACTTAAACTCATCGATAGCGACTTTTAAAGCCACTTCCAAATCCTTATCTAGAGCCTTCTTTGTGCGAATATCTTCCAAGACATTAGGATATTTGGATTCTAAGAAAGGGTGTAATTTTTCTTCAAAAGACACGACTTTATTGACTGGCACATCGTCTAAAAACCCTTTCACACCCGCATAGATCATCACAATTTGTTTTTCAATGGGCAAGGGCGAATAGGGGGGTTGCTTGAGCACCTCCACCATGCGTTGCCCGCGATCGAGTTGCTTACGGCTGGCTTCATCTAAATCAGAGGCAAATTGGGCAAACGCTTGCAATTCGCGATATTGCGCCAAATCCAAACGCAAGGTACCTGCCACTTGCTTAGTGCCTTTGATTTGAGCTGCCCCACCCACCCTAGAAACAGATAGACCCACATTGATCGCGGGGCGAATCCCAGAATAGAACAGATCAGTCTCTAAAAAGATCTGCCCATCGGTGATGGAGATCACATTGGTGGGGATGTAAGCAGACACATCGCCCGCTTGGGTTTCAATGATGGGCAGGGCAGTCAGAGAACCCGCACCCCTCTCATCGCTCATTTTAGCCGCGCGTTCCAATAATCTAGAGTGGATATAAAACACATCTCCGGGGAAGGCTTCTCGACCCGGGGGACGGCGCAAGATCAAAGAAATTTCACGATATGCCACGGCATGCTTACTCAGATCGTCATAAATGATCAGTGCATGCCTGCCATGATCTCTGAAATATTCTCCAATGGTAACCCCAGCATAGGGGGCGAGGTATTGCATGGCAGGCGAAGCCGAAGCAGGGGCGTTCACTACCACGCTATACTCCATCGCCCCGTATTCTTCTAATTTGCGCACCACTTGGGCTACTGTAGATTCCTTTTGTCCAATAGCGACATAAATACAGATCACATTCTGATCTTTTTGGTTGATGATGGTGTCCACAGCCACGGTGGTTTTGCCCGTCTGCTTGTCCCCGATGATGAGTTCGCGCTGCCCACGCCCGATAGGCACTAGCGCATCAATGGCTTTAATCCCTGTCTGCAAGGGTTCGTGCACGGATTTGCGATCCATAATACCTGGAGCCTTTTGTTCCACGAACCTAAATTCCTCTGCGCCAATAGGTCCCTTGCCATCAATGGGCTCGCCCAAAGTGTTAATAACCCTTCCCACCACTGCGTCCCCTACGGGTACTTTCATGAGTTGCTTGGTGCGCTTAACACTTGTACCCTCTTTGATGTCTTTGCCACTCCCCAAAACAATGACCCCAATGCTCCCTTCCTCTAAGTTGGACGCTAACCCACGATCGCCCGTGTCAAACTCCACCACTTCATAAGACATCACATCTTTAAGTCCATAAACCTTTGCCACTCCATCGGCATAGGCGATCACCTTGCCTACTTGGGTGATATTGATATCGGGGGCGAAGTTCTCAATTCTCTCTTTAATAATGGCACTGATTTCTTCGGCTTTTAATTTTAACACTTTGTCTCCTTGCGTAATTTAGACCGCTTCCATGATAAAATGTTTGAGCTGGCGGAAGAAGTGATCCTTGTAAAAAGCCACCTCCACGCCTAGATCAGGAATCTCTAAACGGATACCCTCATGCTCAACGAGCACACTCTCTAAGCTCAGAGTGATGTTTAAACGCTTGGCAACTTGCGCTTCTAACATGCCTAAATCTCCCACTTCTTGGTTGCAAAAAAGGTAACCCTTATAGGCATTTTGTTGGCGTTGTACCCATGCGCATAACTCTTTATAAATCTCTGGCAACACAATGAAGCGTTGGTGCTCACTTAACACTTCTAAAAAACGTTGCAAGCGCGGATCCTTATCTTCTAACACATCATTTAGGATCTTTTGTTTGATCGTATTAGGATAGTAGGGGGATTGCAACACCTCGATGAACTCTGCAGAAGTGTAAAGCGCACACATGCGCTCTAAAGCTTTGAGCGCCCTCTCTAAATCTGCGCCAAAACTCTCTCTGAGCGCGCGCGCGTATTTCTTTGCTACAAGATTCATTGAGCCACCTTATCTTGAAGTAAGTGCATGTAGATAGGCGCATCAAAATCTGCCTGTTTAGATTTAAAAAGGGTATCTAAGAGCTCAGCGACCACTTCTTGCTGAATCTTCAGTACTTCCTTATCTTTGAGTTTTTGATTATCTTTTAAAAGCTTTTCAACCGCGTTTTTGGTTTTTTGTTCATGTTTTTGTGTGAGTAAAAAGGCTTCTTGCTTAGCATTAGAAATAATCTGGCTGGCTTCTTGCCTAGCTTGCTCTAGAGCCTTAAGCGCACGCTCTTTTTCTTCCTTGATTGTCTGACGCTGCTCTTGTAAAGCGTTTAATTTGCTAGCAATCTTGGCACGCCTTTGCTCCAACATGCGTTTCAAGCTCCCGCTAATAAAGTACCATACCAAACCTATAAAGAGAACGAAATTGATCATTCTCAACACAATATCTGTCTGAGCAATGCCATGCCCCTCTGCACCCCATAAGAAAACGCTACCACATAAGAAGCCAAATAACGCGCGTCGTACCAAGCCTGTTCCTACATTTGAGATATTTTTTGTTGTAAGGACACCTCTAGGGCGGGTAAATCCTGAGTCAATTGTAGTTTCAATTCACTTTTACTTTCCTTTAAGCCCTGTACGAACATCTCGAAGTCTTTTTGGAGGTCATTCTCTTTTTGTGCGAGGGTATTCTCATAATCTTCACACGCCTTTTGCAAACTATCCTGCAAAATCTTATTGGCTTGGATACGCGCCTCTTTGAGCTGACGACTTGCCTCCTGTTTTAAATGCGCGATTTCCTGTGTGGTTTTGTCAATAAAGGCACTATCTTGTCCAATAGAGCCCTCCCGCGCGTCCATGTTGGCTAACATGGGTTTATAAATCCACACATTAGAGAGCCACATCAATAACAGAAAAGTTACAAACACCACCAACATCAAATACACATTAACAGAAATATCCACGCTCAATCCTTGCTCAAAAGCGCGATTCTAACAAAGCTTAGCTTAAATCATCTAGCCCCGTAATAAACCTGTTGTCCAATCTGTAGCCCCCCGTCATCTAGCACGCGCGCGCCGCGCAAGGGCACTCGCACGCCCCGATCGTGAAAAAAACAATGCTGGTGGCGCGCGCTAAATTCTAGGCGGTACGCCTTGAGCACTTCTTGCCATGAAATACCCGCTTGCACGCGCGTTAAAAACACCTGTAATAACGCTTCTTTATCTAACATGCCCAGCGCGCCATAGTGTTGCGCCTTGAGATTAAGCCCAATCCCACAAACAATACTATCGCGCACAATCTGACTCATCACCCCCCCGATTTTCTCCTCTCCCTTGTAGAGATCATTGGGCCACTTGAGCCACACCTGTGCGTTAGACAAACTCTCTTTAAAAAGATACCCAAAATACACGCTCCAACTTTGTCTAGGCACATCAGCGGGCAAGTCCTCTAGGGCAATAGCAAAAGAAAAAGTCAAACCCTCCTCCACTTGCTCCCACACACAGCCCCGACTTCCCACCCCTGCATTTTGGGTTTGGGCTATGACACACACGGGCAGTTTGAGGGCATGCTGCTTAACCTGTTCTACCAAATAGAGTTGGGTAGAAGGCAAGCATGCAAAGGACAAGATGGGCATCATCCTAACACATCTCCTATTTTGAGGCGTTTTCCACTCATATAAGCCTTTGTGCGCATTTTCTGTTTGCTGGGGGCTTGCACAGAGGCGATCCTAAGCACCCCCTTAGCACACCCCACTAAGGCGCTCTCTTGCTCTAAATCCAAGAGAACCCCTTCCTTGTGTGTACCCTGTTCTTGCACCAATTCCACCCCAAAAAGCTTAAGCCCGCTTGCCAAAAACACACCCGGCCACGGATGGTAAGCTAGGGCTTTTAAAAACACCTCTTTGGCTTCTTGAAAACACACTAGCCCGTCTTGCTTGGTGATTTTGGCGCAATAACTCGCCTGTGTGTGATCTTGAGGCATTGGTTTAAAAGGTTGGCGTAAAATCTCTACAAGCAATTGAGCCCCTATAGGGGCTAGGAGCGCGCCTAATTCCTCTGCGTTCATGTAGGATTTGCGTTTCACACGCGCCACTCCTAAAATATCGCCCGCGTCCATTTGAGCGTTCATCGCAATCACACTCACGCCAAATTCTGATGCATCTTTTAGAATCATCTCTTGCATGGGCGATGCGCCCCTGAATTGGGGCAGAATTGAGCCATGCAAATTCAAGCAGGGGGCAATATCTAGAAGAGCTTGGGGGAGAATCTTGCCATAAGCCACCACCACAATCACATCGGGCTTGAGCGTGCGAATCGTCTCTATAAGGGGTGTGTCTAGCTTGGTTGGCTCAAAAATGGGGATGTGGGGGTGCGCGCGCTGTAAAAACTCCTTAGTGGCGGAGTGTTTGAGCGCTTGGGTGCGCCCAAAAGGTTTACTAGGTTGGGTGAAGAGCGCAATCACCTCAAAGCGCTGATCTAAGAGACAGGCTAGGACGATTCGGGCAAAAGGGGACGTTCCCATGAAAAGTAGGCGCATGCATCATTCTTGATCAAAATAGCCTTTTCCCAGATGACTAAGGCACACAAAATATCAAGCTGCTCTGCTGTGTCTCCACCCTGAAGCGTTGACTCAATACTCCATTGCATAGGTCTGAAAAAAGGCACGCGAGATTTTATTACAATTTTGCTTATACTCTGATAAACTGCTAGCAAGGAGATCTCGTGAAAGTTTGCCGCTACCTTTGTCTCGCCTTTGTAGTGCTGTTGTTTGTTGGGTGCACAGGGCATCGTTCGGAGTTTGCGCTTTTTGATAAGTCTTATTATTCGCCATTAGGCATGCAAGATGCCTACGCGTTCTCTGCGCAAATGAGTGCCAAAGATCACAAAGATGGTTCTTTGTGGGATTTACAAAATGGACTGAGCGCTCTTATGTTAGGACAATACCAAAATTCTATCCGTGCACTTAATGCGGCTGAAAAACAATTCGACCACTATATCAACTTCTTTAAAAAATCTGTAGGTAATGTTGGCGCTGTACTTGTAAATGACAATGTTAAAACCTACACGGGTAGTATCTATGAAAGCGTATTGATGAACTATTATAAAGCGATGGATTACCTGCTCATAGGCGATCCTGCAGACGCGCGCGTAGAATTTAACCGCGCCAATGACCGCCAACGTCGTGCTAAAGAGTTTTATCACAAGCAGATTCAAAAAGCTGTAGAAAACATGCGTAAACAAGGGGCTTCTAGACTCAGTAAAGAAAATTCAGAGTCAAAAGTACGCGAAGTCTTAAACCAGGACTACTCTAATTTAGATCGTTTTGCTGCTTATAATGACTTGATCAATCCTGCCGTCTCTTATCTTTCAGGGTTGTTTTTTGCTCTCGATAACGACCGTTCTAGGGGGATTGACTACCTTAAAGAAGCTTATGGGATTAGTCACTCCATCACAGTAGGAGAAGATTTACTCTTTTTTAAATATCCTTCTGCGCAAAAGTTTACATGGATTTTTATTGAGGATGGCAAGCAAGCTACCAAGCAAGAATTTAAAATAACTTTGCCTCTTCCTCTTCCAGATGGTATTTATACAGCAAGTTTGGCCCTGCCTCAGTTAGTTGATGGTGTGGATTTCCATACAGGTTTCATGGTAAGTGCCACACATCAAAATAAGAATTTTGAAAATCTAGTGGTGCTTGATGGAATTATTGGGAGCGAGTTTAAAAAGCAACTACCCTACATCGTTACACGAGCGATCACTTCGGCAGTCTTGAAGGTGGGTTTGGAAGCCATCTCTAACCAATATTTGGGGATATTAGGAGGTTTATTTTCTTCGATTTACGCAGCGGCTAGTACTTCCGCAGACATCCGTTCTCCCACAATTTTTCCGCGCAAACTTTACATTGCGCGCGTGAGCAATACACCCAATGAACGCGTGCGTATCCATGCAGATGGGCAAGATATTTATAGCTTTGCATTTGCATCATGCCATAAGACTACTGCGCCCCCTATGCCAAACACCTTTTGCGCCAACAAGCACAATATCATTTATATCCGAAGTTTTCGCTACACCAGTATCGTTAAAGTTTTGTGGTAGAATAGCCCTTATTTTCTATAAGGATCGTCCATGCTTGCCAAATTTATCAAGCTCTCGCTTGTGATTGTCCCCCTAGCGCTCCAAGCCACCTCTCATTCTGCCCCGCATTGGTATCAAAATTTTAAAGGTAACCCTGCATATTTCTATGGCAATGGCATGGGAGAGAGTAAGGAAGTTGCTAAACAAAAAGCTCTCAATGATCTGGCTAGTGGTATTGTGGTAAGCGTATCTTCTACAACTACCAACCAAACCACGCGGGTTAACAAAACTTTAGATAAACACTCGAGTCAGAATATTCGCTTAGTGGTGGATTCTATCAAGTTCATCAATATTAAGGTAGATAAGGAGGAATGTGAGCACCATGTCTGCTATACTCGCCTCAAGCTTAATAAGAACATGTTCTTAAATACCTTATCTAAGCGTTACCAAGATCTTTATAACACTTTAAGTGCTTTGCACCCCCAAGAGGGCTGTAAGGGCATTTTCTTAAAAGAGATACAGAAATTACAAACCACCCTCGCTAAAGCCATGCCCTTGCAAGAAATTTTAAACGCCTATGGGCGGGGCGTGGCTTCTTTGACCCCCTATCAAGAACTTGTCAAGAAAAACAGCCCCCACCCCAAAGCAAATCTCATCTACGCGCCCGGCTCCGATTCAGAAATTTCTGACGCGCTCACCGGGCAATACGCGCGCTTTATCCAGCAATCTGACGATCCGGGCTTGTACCGCATTGAAAATAAAATCTATGAGAGTACGGCAAATGGCTTGTTCCATATTGGACTCAATCTCAATATCAGGGATTGTCAGGGCAATATTGTCTATTCTAAAAGCTTGTATGCCGATCAACCCGATCGCAGTGCTGCCATTGAGCGCATCAAAGCCCAAGCCTTCAAACAATTACGCAATTATCAGCAAGGCGTGGGCGCGGGTACAGCTGATGTTAATAATAGCAAGATCGACTTCTAGCTTTGCGATCTTCAAGGATTTGGAGACTTCTCCAAGCACCCCCTCAAACGGGGCGGATATTGTCTGTATGACTGTTGCCCTGATGAAACATGTCCCTGATACGATCACAGATCGCGCCAGGGGTTTTTCCAGAGCCACGCTGAAACCACGGGCATGGAAGAAATGATCTTAGTTCACCAGCCTAATTCTCCGGTAACCACCACGATTATGGGGATTATAAGAGCTCCTAGCAATAGCATGGGTTTCCATGGAAGCCACTGCTCGGGTTTTAAGTCTAGCTTAAAAAGGACATACACCAGTGAAAGCAAGCCCCCAATCCCAAATGCGAACAACGTGTGCTCCCACCATAACCAATGGCGTATCTTATCAAAGTGTATCATAAATTCCACCCCAACCCCCATCCATACAAGAAACAAGATGGCATGGATATATTGCTTGGTTTTTAGGCTCAGTTTCATGCTCTCTCCTTTTCTCTTTAGTCTCAGCAGGGCGTTGCTAACTTAAGTATAACGCCCCTCCCACAACTCCTTTACAATTTTATAAAAGCCCTCTCAATTGTATCTTAAAATAAATAAATATTAACTTAAAATAAGGCGTATCTTGAAGTCAAAATGCTTGCCTTTAAAGTTTAAGTTTAACGCCAAGTAATCTTGCGCTCTTGCAGGGTTTGCAAATAGAGCGCGTGGTTAGCCTCCAAACTGGCACGGCTATTTTCTTCATGGTAAATGTGGTAAGCGAGCGCGCAAAAGCGCAAGCGTTTCATCACCCCCGCATTGAAGAGAAAACGCGCCACAAACTCGCTATCTTCTCTGCCCCAGCCGATGAAATGTTCATTAAACCCTTCAATGGCTAAAAAATCCGCCTTGCTAAAACTCATATTCGCGCTCCTTACCCCCTTGAGCAAGGCGCGGGGTTGACAAGTGCGCACGCTAGGCAAGTAACACAATCTTGCCAAAGCGAGCGCGCGCTGGTTTTTCAAGGCGCGTTTGGCATAGGCTAGCGTGAAATCTTGGCGATCTAAAAGCCTTTGGCTTTCTTGGGCATTGAGGATCAAGCGCCCCCCTTGCAACAAAGTCTTAGGGCGTGCAAAGAGCAGATGATCGTAAATGAAATAAGGGTGTAGAATCATATCCGTGTCAATGAGGATAATGTAATCTCCGCTTGCCTGCATGATGGCATTGTTGCGGCTTTTGGCGGCGCGAAAGCCTAAATCTTCTTGCCAAACATGTAAGAGGGGCATGGCTTCCTGTGCAAATTTAGGCATATAGTTTTCAATCAAGGCGCGGGTTTTGGGTGTACTCCCATCGTCTGCAATCAAGACTTCATGGGGTTTATAAGCTAGATGGAGTACAGAATCTAACACTAGGGCTAAACGCGCCTCTTGGTTGTAGGTGGTGATCACTAGAGAAATGGCACTAAAATGGGTGTGCACAAAGGGCAAGGACATAGGTGGTCTTTTTGGTAATTATAAGTAAACAAAGGCTACAATAGCCTGAATGTTAATTGGAAGGTTGTGGATGAAGCAAGAGTTGGAATCTTTGGACGAATCTGAAGTGTTCAAGCAATACATGGACACCATGGATAAGGAGGACGATGCAGAACAAAAGGGCATGGTTAAAGAAGGCGTGATTGTTTCTATCAACGAAGCGGAGAATTACGCCATGGTGAGCGTGGGGGGCAAAACTGAGGGGCGACTCTCCCTAGATGAAATTAGAGACACGCGGGGGGTTTTACTCTTTGGAGTGGAGAGTCCTATTCGTGTTTATGTGTCTCAGAAAGGCGAACGCCCTAGCGTCTCTTACAAACGTGCACTTGTTTACGACAGGGTGCAGGCAAAAATTGCCCAACTGGGAGCAGATTACAAAGATAAGGTGATTGAGGGGAAGGTAGTGCGCGAAAACAAGGGAGGGTATATTCTTGCAGATAAAGAGGGTGCGGAATATTTCCTTTCCAGATCTCAATCCTCTTTGCGACGCGATAGTAAACATATTGGCAAGCATGTTAAGGCGTGCGTGCTTGATGTAGATGCAGAGAATGGGTCAATTCGTGTTTCTAGAAAACGTTTCTTTGACATTCATGATAAACAACAACATGAGGGTGCTAAGAAATTGATGGAATCCCAGGCGGTGCGTAAAGGCATTGTGAAGAGCATTACGGGCTTTGGGGTGTTTGTAGAGGTGGATGGAGTGGAGGGCTTGGTGCATTATAGTGAGATCACACACCGCGGATCGGCTAACCCGGCCAAGCATTTCAAAGAGGGCGATGAGGTGCAAGTCAAGGCAATCGCTTATGATGAGGAGAAAAAGCGCCTTTCTCTCTCCATCAAAGCCACTATGGAGGACCCATGGGAGGAGATTCAAAGCAAGTTGAAAGTGGGCTATGCGATCAAAGTCGTGGTGAGTAGCATTGAGAGTTACGGGGTGTTTGTGGATATTGGCAATGACATTGAGGGCTTTTTGCACATCTCTGAAATCTCTTGGAACAAAGATGTCAAACACCCCCAAGACTATTTGGAATTGGATCAAGAAATTGATGTCAAGATCATTGAAATTGACAGCAAAAACCGCCGTTTACGCGTTTCGCTCAAACAGCTTTCAGACAAGCCTTTTAACGAATTTGTCTCCAAACACAGGGTGGGGGATTTGGTAGAGGGCAAGGTGGTGAGCCTAACCGATTTTGGGGTTTTTATCAATTTAGGCGGTGTGGACGGACTCTTGCACAATAGAGATGCCTTTTGGGAATCCGATCAAAAGTGCAGGGATCATTTCAAGATGGGCGATGTGGTGCAAACTAAAATCGCACGCATCAATAAGGAAGAAGAAAAGATCTCCTTAGAGATGAAGTTCAAGCAACCCTCGCCCCTAGAAGTCTTTGCCCAACAGCATAAAATCGGCGACACCATTCAGGGGAGCGTGGTGAGCATTAAGGATTTCGGGGTGTTCGTGCGGGTGGATAACATTGATGTTTTGATCAAAAATGAAGACTTATCCCCGCTCAAAAAAGAAGAGGTGGTCATGGGGCAGGAGATCACTAGTGTGCTGGTGTCTTTGGATAAGACCACCCACAAGGCACGCGCCTCCGTGCGCCGACTCGAGCACAAAAAAGAGCGCGAGCAATTGCAAGCATTCAATGCTGGGGGCGATAAGATGACTTTAGGGGATAAGCTCTTAGGCAAGTTCTAGTGTTGATCGATGAAAAAACGGCATTTTAGACTTGCGGTTTTTTTGGTGATGGTGGGGGCCGTGCTGATCGTAGTGGCAGATTTCGGATATAAATTTTATAAAGGGCGTTCTAAGCCCGCATCCCCTCCTCCTCTAACATTCGACGATCTTAGCCTAGAGCTTGATCAGCCCAAGCCTCCAAATCCCCCACAACCTAGTATTACACATAGCAGCACTTTAGAGTCTAAGGATTTTGACTATCCTGTTTTAGAACGGCGTATTACTTTAGAATTTCGAGAACGCTATCAAGCGCAAAAATTATTTGTCCGCAATTTGGACGCATATAAGTTCTTCTGTTTGCATGAAATTTTAAAAGAAAAGCGCATTGATTTTGCCACCGATAAAAAGGGGCGCACAACAACCTTAATCATCTATCTGCCTAATTCGCCTGTGCGCCAAGCCTTTTTAGACGACCTGCGTTATTATCAGATCCCCTACCAATTCAATTAAGGAAGACCATGCTCCAAGTTGTCATCTGCGATCCCATCCACTCTGCTGGGGTGGCTCTGCTCCATGCCCAAACAGATTTAGAAGTTTTGGATCATTCTAGCACCCCCAAAAACGCGCTACCCCACGCGCTCAAAAACGCCCACGCGCTCATCACGCGGAGCATGACCCCCATTGATGCGCCCATGCTCGAGCATGCCCACCAGCTCAAAGCCATTGTGCGCGCGGGGGTGGGTGTGGATAATGTCCATATCGATCTGTGTTCTAAAAAGGGGATTGTGGTGATGAATGTCCCCACAGCCAACACCATCGCAGCCGTAGAACTCACTATGGCGCATTTGCTCAACGCCGTGCGCCGTTTCCCTAGCGCGAACGCCCAACTCAAATCAGAGAGACTTTGGAAGCGTGAGGATTGGTATGGCACAGAGCTCAAGGGGAAAAAGTTGGGGATCATTGGCTTTGGCAATATCGGCTCGCGTGTGGGGGTGCGCGCGCGCGCCTTTGGCATGGAGGTGATCGCTTACGATCCCTATATCCACAAATCCAAAGCCACAGATTTAGGCGCGCATTACACCACAGACTTTAATGAGATTTTGGCATGCGATTGTATCACCATCCACACCCCTAAGAATGCAGAGACCCTTAATATCATTGACGCGCCCCAAATCGCCAAGATGAAAGAGGGGGTGATTCTCATCAACTGCGCGCGCGGGGGGCTTTACAATGAAGAGGCGCTTTTAGAGGCGTTGCGTTCTAAGAAAGTGCGTTGGTTGGGGCTAGATGTCTTTAGCAAAGAACCCAGCATAGCAAACCCTTTGCTGGATTTAGAGAATGTCTATGTAACCCCCCATATCGGGGCTAACACCCTAGAATCCCAAGAGCAGATCGCCCTAGAAGCAGCTAAGGCGGTGATTCAATCCCTAAAAGGGAGCGCGTACCCTAACGCGCTCAATCTCTCTATTAAAGCGCACATGCCCACTTATGCTAAAACCTATTTACAACTGACGCAAAAACTAGGTTTTTTCTCTGCCCAAATCAATAAGGATGCGATTGGGGCACTCGAACTCATTGTGGCTGGACCTGTGCGCGAATACGCCGACTCTTTGCTCACCTTTGCCCTTTTAGGATTGCTCAAGCCCACCCTAGGCGATCAGATCAACGAAGTCAACGCGCGCTTTATCGCTCAAGAGCGCAAAATTGCTATCAGCACACGCGCTTTGGACAACGCCACCCCCTACACCAACGCGATCACCCTCCAGCTCACCACGCGCACCCAAACCACCCAAGTGAGCGGGACTATCTTTGCCAACGACTTGCTCAAGATCACCAATATTAACGGCTTTGAAATGGACATTAAACCCCAAGGGAATATGATTTTATTCAAAAACACCGATGTGCCCGGGGTGGTGGGCAATGTGGGGCAGACTTTGGGCAAACATGGGATCAATATCGCAGATTTCAGATTGGGGCGCAATGACAAGCAAGAGGCTTTAGCGGTGATCTTAGTGGACGCACCCATTAGCACCGACATCTTGCGCGCGCTCCAGCAAATCCCCCATTGTTTGCACGCCTGCTTGGTCTGTATTTAAAGTGCGTACTTTTCTTGCCCAGCTAGAAAGCTTAGGGGAGCTACAAACCCTAGATACCCCTTTAGACATCTATTTAGAGATCCCTCATCTTGCCTATTTAGAGGCAAAAAAACCAAAGGGGGGCAAAGCCCTTTTGTGTACAAAACCCATGGATGGCAAGCGCCACCAATCCTTTAACATGCCCGTGTTGATCAACCTCTTTGGTTCTTCTAGGCGTATGGAGCTCATCTTAGGCAAGCCCATTGAGGCTTGTTCTGCCCAGCTAGAGGCTTTATTGCGTGTACAAAAACCCAAGAGTCTCAAAGAAATTTGGCATGCCTTCAAAATGCTAAAAACCCTCTCTCATCTTGTCCCCAAAATCAGCCATAAACCCACCGACCACATTGAGCACACCGGCGATCAAGTCAATCTCTACGACTTGCCCATTCTCACCACTTGGGAGAGGGATGCCGCCCCCTTTATCACAATGGGGCAGGTTTATACCCAAAGCTTGGATGGGGCGCATAAAAACTTGGGGCTATATCGTTTGCAAGTCTATGACAAGAATCATTTGGGCTTGCATTGGCAAATCCACAAAGATGGCAATCACTTCTTCCACGCTTACAAACAAGCGGGGCGTAAAATGCCCGTGAGTGTTGTCATTGGGGGAGATCCGCTCTATACTTGGTGTGGGCAAGCGCCCATGCCACATGGCATGTTCGAACTTTGGCTCTATGGTTTGCTTAGGGGCAAACGCCCTGTTTTAACGCGTTCGCGCACCAATCCTATTTGTGTGCCCCGCGATGGGGATATTATCCTTGAGGGCTGGGTAGACCCTGAACACATGCGCCTAGAAGGTCCTTTTGGGGACCACACGGGTTTTTACACCCCACAAGAGCCCTACCCTCTCTTAGAGGTGGGCGCGTTGCGCATCAGACCCAATCCCATTTATCTAGCCTGTGTGGTGGGCAAACCCCCCTTAGAAGACAAGTATATGGGGTATTTGACCGAACGGCTTTTTTTACCCCTCATTCAAAAAAGCGCCTATGGACTTTTAGATTATCACATGCCTGAAAATGGGGTCTTTCACAATCTGATTTTAGCCCAGATCGCGCCCAGTTACCCCGCGCATGCCAGCCAAATCATGCACCACTTTTGGGGCACGGGGCAGATGAGCTTTGTCAAACATGCCATTTTTGTAGGACCTGATGCCCCCAGCTTGCAAGACTACCCGGCTATTTTCACGCATATTTTAAACCACTTTGATCCCCATAAACTGCTCTTAAGCGAGGGCGTGTGCGACGCGCTCGATCATGCCAGCCCCAGCTTTGCCTTTGGGGGGAAATTGGGCATTGACGCCACCACGCCCAGCTCTAAAACCCCTTGTGTGTTAGAAGACGCGCTTTTATTAGCCCGCATACAAGAGGTGTTGCCCGAAGCGTTGATCTTAAAACAATATGGCACGCACACCGCTAACCCCCTTTGTGTGGTGGGGGTGCAAAAGGCTTTGCGCCCCTTATTGGGCGCGCTAGATGGGCTTGAAGACTTGCAAAGCGCGCTGAGTATTGTGATCTTTGTGGACGCGTCCAAAAACGACCTCAACAACGCCTACATGTTGCTTTGGCGTATCGCCAATAATTTAGACGCCAAGCGCGATCTCAAAGTAGAGAATGGGCTAGTCTTTTTAGACGCGACAGACAAGGGCGCGCTAGAGGGGCACACTAGGGAGTGGCCCCTAGAAACCGATTGCAATTTAGAGGTCTTGCAAAAATTATCCACTCTAGGGCTTATCCCCCCCCTAGACGATCCGCTTTACAAACGCTATCATATTCACAACTCCCCTAGCACTTAAAGGACAGATATGGACTTTGCCAAACGCCTAGATCACCTCATCAAGCGCATTGAAAAAGCCCGTTTGAGCTATAACCGCCACCATATTGTACAACTCATTGCCGTGTCTAAATACGCCACCGCCGAACAAGTACGCGCCCTTTATGCGTGCGGGCAACGCGCTTTTGCAGAGAACAAAGTGCAGGACTTGCAAGCAAAATCCAACACCCTACAAGCCCTGCCCCTAGAGTGGCACATGCTAGGCAATTTGCAACGCAATAAGATTAACAAACTCTTAGCCCTCAAACCTTTCTTATTCCACGCCCTAGACTCCCTAGAGCTCGCCCAAGCCATAGAAGCGCGTAGCATAAGCACCCTTAATGCGCTCTTGCAGGTCAATATTTCTAAAGAGAGCGCTAAAAGCGGGGTGATCCCAGAACAAGCCCTAGAAATATACACCCATATTCGCCAAACCTGCCCGCATATTCGTCTCAAGGGCATGATGGTCATCGGTCCCACTCCCCCCCCCACCCCCCCCCCCCTCTCCTTTACACATCTGACCCCCCCGCCCCACCCCCGCGTCGTGAGCTCCTCGGTCGCCCCGGCCTTTTAAAAAAAACAAAAACAACCACAAACCAGGAGGTTGTGCACATCAACCAATCAGAATGCGACAGTACAACCCCGTCAGAGAGACGCAATAACCAGTTCA
>NZ_FZMF01000042.1 GCF_900197685.1 Helicobacter baculiformis
CTTGCGGTGCGAGTGGTAAGCGCTTCAATGCTCAGCGCTTAGCACAATTCAAAAGGGCGTGTCTTTAGATGGTGTTAGTTCGTGCAGATTAAGAGATTTTTGAGAGCTATAAAGCTTGGATGTAAATGCCAAATATAATAAAAACACTCATTTTAATAACATCGAATTTACTGAGATAGGTTAAAATAGGAAAGGTTTTCTAGCTTTCTAGAAGATCTGTAGACCGATCTTTGGGTTTCCAACTTTGATCTTAACAAGGAGGTATCATGGCAGATGTTACTAAGAGTGTTTTTAAGGTAGCGCTTTTTGGCATGTGTTGCTTAGGTAGCCTATATGCCAAAGGAGGTGGCGATCAGGAACTTTTGATGGCTCAAAAGGCTTATGATCACAAGGATTACCATGGATCTTTTGAACATTTGTTAAAAGCTGCGAAAATGGGTAGTGCTCAAGCCTACAATGATTTGGGGGCTATGTACAAAAAAGGTCAAGGTGTAGAAAAAGACTACAAAAAAGCCCTAGAGTATTACAAAAAGGCTGCCGACATGGGACTAGCCGAAGCTTATACTCACATTGGATCGATGCATCGAGATGGGCAGGGTGTAGCAAAGGACTACAAAAAGGCTTTCCAGTACTATCAGAAGGCTGCTAAAATGGGATGTCCAAAGGCCTATTGGAGCTTGGGAGACATGTATAAAAAAGGGCAGGGAATTGTTCAAGATGGGTTGGCAGCATCCATGTACTTTAAAAAAGCTTGTGATAAGGGCTATAAGGACGCTTGTAAAGCTCAGGCAATGAATTGAGTAACACATATTAACCTTATCCAACAAGATTGCCTTTCTTTTCGTATCTAGTGCAGGGGGGTTTGCAAGATTACGCCTTTGCCGGATTGGTGTGTGAGACAAGCTGACAGGGGCAGAAGCCCGTAGCCGTTGCGCGGTAACTAGCACGGGGATAAGCATACTACTTACCCTGGCTCGTCTGTAAAATTCCTACTATGGAGATACAGAGTAAGAACTAGCAAAGGCAGTGTGTTTGTTCCATACGGAGTGGTTTTTTATCAAAAACGCGGCAGCTTAAAACTCATAACTCAAATAGACTGTTATGGATCTTCCCGGACCGGGCTCTCTACCTGTAGGGCTGGTGAAAATACCCCTAAACCAATACTTCATATCGAAAATATTGTTGGCTTGCAAGCTACCTACAATCTTATGCCGTCCACTCTGCCAAAATACTTGACTTACCTGCACATTCCATACCCAGTACCATGGCAAGAGTCCTACGCTGTTACAGGCATATTCTATGCCACTCATGAAAACAACGAACGGCGGAGGAACGGCAAAACATTGTGTTGCAGACTTAGTTCTGTTGAGTATAGAGGAATAGGCGCGGCTGTAAAAATAACTACTAATCCCAAAAGTCGTATTTTTGTAGGTATACATCGCATCAAAGATAAATTGGTTTGGGCTAACATAGGGGAGTCTGTTGCCCTTGACATTGACAGACTCGCCGGGAGGAATAAAGCCTTTATACCAAGGTCCTGATGTCATGCTTATTCTTTCGTTACTAGTGATGACCGCATCAATGTAGGTATATCCCAAATGAAATTGCAAACCTCTAATAGGCGTATAATAGAGCTCTAACTCCACCCCCTGACTTCTAGCGTTCTTAATTGGCTCCAGCGTATAGCCTCCTGACCAATAATCCTGAGCAAATGTTACGAAGTAATTCGCATTAAAACTCAATAAATCCTTATAGGTATAGCGTGAGCCCACTTCTATCTCATTGAAAGTTTGGTTGTAATTCGTATCAGTGAGCTTAAGAAAATGGTGTTGGGGTGGGATGAAGCTACGGCGGTAGTTAAAGTACAATAACCAATCTTCAAAGGGTTTATAGCCTACATTTAAAGCTGGGCTCCATTCGTTGTAAATCCGCTTGGTAGCAGGTGCCCAAAAACCATTGTAGGCACTAGCAGAGGAGGGGTTACTTGGGCTTGGGTTAGGGTAACTCCAAGGGTGATTGAGCGCATTATAGTTCAGATAGGTATAGCGCACCCCAGGAGTGATAACAAATTTACCTTTGAAAAATTCTAGCTTGTCGCTTAAATACGCAGCGACATAGTTATTGAACATGTCCTGCCAATATTGGGCAATAAAACCTGTGCGTGCATAAGGGGCCATGCCATTACATGATTTGCTGGTCGCGTTCCAATTACATGTGGATTGCAAGGGGCGGATCCACATATTAGTGTTCATGTAGCGCAAACCCACTTTGAAGGTTTGTTTAACGGATTTGGTTGCCACTACCAAATTCAAGTTGGGTTCAATAGCGTTCATAATATAGCGCTGAGGGTGATCGAAAATAAAAAAGCCTTGATAGTTTTGGTTTGTGTAGGCCGGAATTGTGGTGCTGAATGTATGGTATTGGTGATGCCACATATAACCACTGTTGTAAGGCGCATTATTAGTGTTATTGACATTTTCATAGTTGGAATCTACTTGGAAATCCCGTGTGATATTATGTCCATAGTAGGTGAGCGTGAAATCCCCACCTACTTTGGAGGTATCGCCAAATAATGTCTGATAAACCGCTCCCCAACGCATAGCCTTACCGCTTTTATTATTATTGGGACGCAAATTTTGGAAACGATCTTGCTCGTAGTCTTGCGCACTCAAAGAGCCCGGATCGGTTAGAAAAAATTTGTAATACTGATAATAAGCTGTAATTTTGTTGCTCTCATTGATTTGGTAGAGCAGGTCTAGCATGTAGTTTTGAATATTAGTCGGGCTATCATATCTGAAGCCTTGCCCGTTTAGCCAGTTAGCTTGAGCCTGCACGCCGATATATTTGTTAATCATTCCCCCACTGCGCACATAGGTATTATATAAAATATTATTGCCAAGAGTCTTGCTTTCAGGTTCGCCTTTGGTTGCAGGACCTGCAAATCCTCCATTAGAGCGTCCCCAAAAAGTCATTCTCTCGGCAACCTGATTTTCCCACTTGTAGGGGATAGATTTTGTGATGATATTAATCACCCCACCAAAGGCGTTGGGGCCATATTGCACACTTTCACCACCCTTAGTAACACTGATGTGATCCACGGACTGGAATGTAACCGGAAAGATAGACATGCCAATGTTGGCATAGGGTGCGACATACACAGGAATGCCGTTGACCAAAACTAAGGCGGTGCTACTATCGCCCTCATACCCACTTCCCCCAAAGCCTCTCACGGAGAAGCTAGGTACAGCTCCGATTCCAGTAGCATTTCTCACATGGATACCCGGGACATTTTGCAAGGCCTCTTCAATGCTTTGATTAGCCTGTTGGGTGAGAGCCTTGTGTGAGATCACCGTGCGACTGCCTATGTAGCTTTTAACATCCTTGCTTCGCCAACTTCTTGGAGCCTCTTCATCTGCGCGTGTTCCTGTAGCTTCTATGCGTTGTAGGCGGTGAGTCTCCATCTTTTTGGACGATTCTAGAGCTTGCATAATATTGAGTGTTGCGCAACATCCATAAAAGAGAATAACGACTTTTTTCAATATCAATAACCTTTGTTAGAATATGAACTTAAAAAACATGACACACAACTACACAGGCTTCTGATACATTCCCATATCTCACATCTGTAAAAAAACTTAACCATGCCAAGCGCTCTACTTGGTATCCTCGCAACTTTATCCATGTGCAGACTTGCGCTTAAGTTTCTATTTAGTGCCACATCACACCTTTTAGTAATACTAAATAAAACTTAATAATAAATAAAAAAATCATGCAGAAAGCTTATACATAGTGATCCTGCGGAGCAGGACAAACAAAAGATAAAACAGGGTACAAAAATAAAATACTTACCTGGACGCGCGTAAAACTCCGTCCTTTAGGGTGGAGATGTAAGCATTCTATAAGCTAAATAAGACTAGCGTCGTCTTAGGTAAGTGGATTTAGTCAAAGCCCAATGTGGTAAAGTTATGTTCGCCCATTTTGCCATGTGGTTTTTGCATAGTGGTGGGCTTTTAGTCAGCTAAATCCCGCCCATACTAAGGTCTTAAGAGTCTCTTGGGTTAGGAACTAGCCTTGCGGACTATAAACAGCAAAACCTTTCGAGTTAGTGTCCGTTAGGACGCTTTAGTTAGGAAGCTCCCTTGAGATTCTCAGCCTTGGTGCAATCCTCATAAGTAGCCCCTCAAGTCCTTAGTTACTCCCCTGCCATATTCATAGGCTTCTGCTCAGATGGAGAATTTGAGGCGATTAGCGTCATTGTACGAATCGCGAAAGTCCTCGCGATCCAATGAGCAGGCTGTTTGGCTGTGCTTTAGGGCTTTTTTCAAATCTCTAGCACCCCTTCATGATTGCCATCTTCATACGCCTCTGCCAAAGCTGCATGTGCTGCAGCACTTGGAAAAATCCTTGCTTTTGACATCACCGCTGTAGGCATTGCCCAAGAGATAATACCCGCGTGCCTTACCCTCCGCTTTTTGGAAATACTCTAGGGCTTTGGGATAATTTTCACGCTTAAAAGCTTTTTGCGCGATCGCTTCCCAAATTTGGCAGGCTTTTTGAAGATATTGTTGGGCTTTTGTTTTATCTTCTAAGACACCTTCTCCATAATCTCTCTCCAATCCCGTTCAATCCCAAATCGCACCGCAATAATGCTACAATAACCCCAGCGGATTGACCGCGAAAAATCTTTTGGAGGATCTGATGAAAAAACATGTAGTGTTTTTTGAGGCTGTGGGCGGCACAGATAAGGGCAGAGACGGGCACAGACGCGACACCATGCCCATGATGGATTATCTCAAAAAGCTAGGCTGGCAGGCTGAGGTGGTGCAACTCACCGATGAAATCTTAAAAGATAGCGAAAAAACACAGGGCATTTACGAATATGTGCAAAAAGTGGCAGATGCCTATGTTTCACGGGTCAATCCGGGCAATCTCAAAGAAGAAAAGCTTTATTTTGATCTCTTACGCAAACTCTGCGACCATGGCGTGATTGGCATGCCCCATCCGGATGCGATGATTGGTTATGGAGCAAAGGACGCGCTCACCAAACTCGCCGATACTGAGCTAGTGCCCGATGACACTTACGCCTATTATGACAAAGAGGAGGCAAAGCGCATCGGGGTAACTTGGGCGGATAAACACGATTTCAAAAAGACTTTCCCTAAAACCCTCGCTAAGGGCGAACGGGTGTTAAAACAAAACCGCGGCTCCACTGGAGAGGGCATTTGGCATGTGCAATTAGAAGAACCCCTGCCTGCAGGAGCAAGTGAAGTACCTTTAGAGGCTAAAATCAAATGCATTGAAGCGGTGGACAACCATGTCGAGCACCGCAAGCTGGGCGAATTTATGGATTTTTGCGAAAAATACTTAGTCGGGGATAATGGCATGCTGGTGGATATGACCTTTTTGCCCCGCATTAAAGAGGGCGAGATTCGCATTCTGATGCTCTACAAACACCCCATTTATGTGGTGCATAAAAAACCCGCTGAAGGTGCAGATGCCTTTAGCGCGACTCTTTTTAGCGGAGCAAAGTACCGCTATGACAAGCCCGAGCAATGGAACGATCTAGTGCATTACTTTTTAAGGCAACTCCCCCATATCCAAAGCAAATTGGGCAATTACGACCTGCCCTTGATTTGGACAGCCGATTTCATTTTAGACACGGATGAACATGGCAAGGATAAGTACATTCTAGGCGAAATCAACTGCTCTTGCGTGGGCTTTACCACCCCGGTAGAGTTTTTGGACAAAACCGCGCGCAAAGTGGCTAATACGATCATTGACATCGTAGAGGACAAGTTAAGCTAGTAGATTGCCATGTTGCCCTTAATTTTTGGTTTGCCTGCTGCCTTGAACTTAGCCGAGTCTTTCATGGACAATGTCGTTAGAGACAAGGTTACCCCCAAGCTTGGGAGCATTTTGTATTGTCGCCTCATAGGACCTACGACCCATACGGGGATTTATGTGGGCAATCAAAAAATTGTCGAATTGCTAGGTTCGGGCAAGGTCAAGCTCTCCACCCCCAAAGAATTTATTAGCGGCACGCAAGCGTTGAGCATTTATGTGTCTTGTCGGGGCAGTGAAGCTGTGGGCTTTGCCCAAGCGGCACAAAGGGCAAAGGACCTTGTGGGCAAAACTCTAGACTACCCCACTATGGGTGTCCCCACAGAAAAGCACGAGCGCAATTGCCATTGTTTCGTTTATGAGTGCCTCACGGGCGAACATGACAGCCAAAAGTGGACTTTACTAGACATTGAAACCAAGTTTCGAGGCGCATATTTTGACAACTGGCGGGTATGGGATTTAAAAAGCGAAGAGTTGTTTTAAGCTTAAAGTTTTTGGCTTTAAGGCTAACGTTATCCCTCCAAATGCCCGACTCATCTCAAACCTCCACGCTTCTTGGCGTATAGCAATCCGGGTTATTGGTTAGTGTTGGTGCCAATAAAGGATTTTATTTAAAACCCTTAAAGTCCTGCAATCCTCAAACATCTCTTTCATCTTGCTCTCTTCTACACTAGAAATATCCCAATCAAAATTTTTGCGCTTGAATTATGGGATATTTTCAACCATGCTTACATTTCTATCCTCATCGAATTTGATTTCTGAAAATAGTGCATGCAAAATATCTATGGCACTAATATCAATTTTCCCTAAACACACACTCTCATCTCTGACTAGATCTTGTGCTCTTCTCTTGTCTTAGGACATAGCGTTTTGTATAGGCTTTTAGTGTTGCTAGGCTATATGCTTGAATTTTTTTGGTTTTTAGCAGCCAACTGCATAATATCCGCGATCGTTCTAACCCATATCCTCTAAAATTATTCTTGCTTGTTTTAACCAGCACGGCATCCTTAGATACGCTAAAGATAATAATCCTAAATCTTTTTTTCAAAGGTACCAATAGCGCTCATCTTATCAAGAGCGTTATTGACACTTCTGAAATCCGTTTGCTCATCGATTTTCATTTTTGCCTTTTCTGCCAAAAACGCCCGCACTTCTTCAAGCAATGCTTGATTGTCTTTGTCCTTTGCTGACTATTATTTGTACTGACTGAGGTATGGCTAACTTAAGATTGAGGTTAGACTCTAATTCTGAAACCTTGCCAAACAACCCATCTACCGCGTTCTTGAGCTCTAAAAACGCTTTTTCAAAGTCTGGCAACAAGGTGCTAGACTTTTTGGGATCGGCGATTTGATGATCGCATCTGTATAGCTGGCGATCTTGCCGGTGTTGTTCTCATAATCCTCATCAATGGCGGTCAGCTCCATTGGGTCCTGGTGTCTGCCTTGCTCACCACGATGTAAAGCTTTTTGTGCTCCAAATCCAAATTTGCAAAAACTCTACATCGCTTTGAGTCAAGTTCCCACTAGAAGCGTCTGCAGCGGTGAGCCATAAAATCGCGCTAGAATTAGAGAGAAACTCTTTAGCCGTGTTCAGGTCTTGGGCTTTGTTGGCATAGCTGTCAGGGTTATACCCGGGGGTGCCGATAAAACAAATGTTGGTGTATTCTTCATTGTTAAACTTCGTGCCCACCACCATAAAGGATAAAATGTCCTTGAGATTGAAACCAAAATCAAGAGGTTTATCTGCGGTGTGGGTGAGTCTGTCTAAAATATCCGGGGCGATTTTGCTCAAATGTACTACCCCATGATCCATCCCTAGAATGTGAGAGTTTTCCGCGTGCATCACATAACTAGGGATCGCGGTGGTGGGATTCATCCCAATGGGGAGTTGAATCTGTGCGCCCAATAAACTATTGACAAAATAGGATTTACCGGCACTAAAGCCTCCCTCCACAGCGATGATGTGCTTTTTAAAGAGCTCCGGATAAGCAGCCACCACCACGATTTCATTCTCAATGGCTTGCAAGCGCAACAACACATCTAATTCATTAGGGATGGCGATCTTCTTGGTCAAATCCCTAAATTCGGCGATAGCGGTGTTGAAGTGGGTGAGGTTTTCCCCAGTGGATTTTGTAGATAAAAGCGCGCTAATGATTTCTAAAACTTGGGTTTTGGATTCTAAAAGCTCTTGAATATTGTTGCATTCTGCCATACTTGCCTCTTTCTCTTGGATAGTTTTTTGGATTTTGGCGCGCAAGCGCGCCGTGATTGCTTGAATGCGGGCGTTTCAAACAGAAATCCCACTCAGCAAACGCGGCGCGTTTGTTTTAGTAAGTGGGATGAATGCTAATTCGTGGTATAACCCTCGCATACATTCGTATCTAGCGCAGGAAGCGCGCAAAGTTACGCCTTTGGAGGTACGATGTGTGAGATCAAAAAAAACGCGACGCGTTTTTGGGACTGCATTCGAGCTCAAACTCTGCAAAATCCCTATAGGAATACAGAGTGAGCGCGCCATAGAGCTCCAAATCTTATCCATGGGGATAGTTAGCTAGTATTGACATGTCTATGCTAATATCTGCCATGTAATTCAAGGGATAATGTTCTCGTGGGGCATTAATCTTTGGAATAGGGAACATAAAATTCTAAACGGAGCTGTCCCGCTTGAAGCCACAATCTCCGCTGAAGTCAGAATCCCCTAACTTTGGTTATGGGGAGCATGTCAAGGAAAAAATACTTTTTCCCCATACCCAGCCGCCACTTAGACAGCTATGGTATGATTATAGATAGCAAATAACACATTCATTACACCCGCCCATATCTTTGACGATAGCATGGAACAAGTGAAGCAAGGCGACCTAGAAAACATTCCCGTGTTGTTTAGAAGTGCGGATAGCGGACTAGACAGAGGCTTGCAAACACGGCTAGAATTAATCATACAATCCCACCATGTAGCTATACTAGAACTCAAAGATTTCACGTTTACACGTCACACTACGCACAAGCTACCCAAAGATTGGTTAGAAGCAGGCGAAACCATGTCGCAAAAAATGTGCCTAAGAAATTATCGTACTGATCCAAGTTAAATACTCCAAGAAATAAAGTGATGCAAATGGGCACAGGCAATAACAGCGTGGAGAGCAAGCC
>NZ_FZMF01000011.1 GCF_900197685.1 Helicobacter baculiformis
TAAGTTGCTGTTTCTAGCCCTAATTTAGGACTATAAATAAGGGGTAGAGGGGTGCTCTCATCTAGATAGCCATCAATACGCCCATCATCTAAACCATAGAGGAATGATAACCAATCTACCCCTGTATTACCAACTTTTTTAGCATCATCAGGCGCGTTACATTTATCACAAGCGCCCTCCACTGATATGGCATGAAATTGCTTTTTCAGATCCTCATAGAAATCGGGAAGTCTTTTATGCGTAGAGTCATAAGCATGGGGCAACCCATCTTCACTATCTCCCAAGGTCAAGACATGTACCTTATAACGCCCCAAGATACGAGGAAACTTATCGATGATTTCTTTAGTGCGCCAATAGAGGTTATAATGAGAGTCTTTTAAAAAATTCAAAATCAGATAAAGATCAGGAGCTTTAGAATTTGGAGACTCAAAGTTATCCAAGCATGGTTTTGGCACTGCTTCAAAAAAGGAGGCAAAGAGAACAGGGGCTTTGCTTTGAGAGATTTGTTTGAAACGTGTATTGATTCGGTTAAAAAGGATCGCATCACGTCCGAAGGCTTGCTTAACTTCTATGGCTTGTGAAGAATCCGCGTCAATGAGCCATACACTAGGGGTTTCAAAAATGGCAATTTTCCAGTGCGTATTCTGCAAAGGCTTTAAAGAGGACAGGGTTTCATAAAAACCAGACAGTTCAGAGTTCTTAGGGTTAAAAAGCTTCCACATTTTGAGAGACATAGCTTGATTATGTGCAAAAACTTCATCTTCTACGCGCTCTTGTAAGCGACCTTGGTAATCGTCCGGTTCTTTACTGTCTAGTTTAAATGTATGCTTATCTAGCCACCATATTACCCACTTATCATTATTTTCCACAATCACCATTTTGTAATCAGGACCGATATCTATAACCTTCTGCACGACACCATAAACACCCTGCCTATTTAAGAGGGTTTGCAAATTGATATTTTGAGCTAAGAGCCATTCAAGGCATAGCCACCACAAAACTAGGAGACACATTTATTTCTCCTCAAGAATCAAAGGCTTAGATTGTTTCTCCTTTAAAAATTCTAGACAAAAAATTTCCCACGAGGATTACTTGGATGAAGCAACATCTAGCACTCGTTGGACATTATCTAACTTGCTCAGGCTAAGATTTAACACACTATCTTCCAGCCCGCCTAGACTATGACGAATATGCGCATCTAAAGCAATACAATCGCCAACACGAAGTATATGCCTTTTGCCCTCCACTTCAAACCAAATCTGCCCGCTTAATACGCGAACCATGATAGCCCCAGGCGCGTAGTGCTCATGCATCTCCTTATCCTTTGGCATCACAATACGGATCTCTTTACTGGTAGCAGTTTCTAAAAGCATTTGAATATACAAGGAATCAAACTTAACATCTTCTAAAAAACGCAGAATCGGCATGAGAACTCCCTATGGTATTTGAATTTTTTTATTCTAGTCCAATATTGTTAGGTTTTAATTAATTGTTCTTGGTAGAAACTTGAACAAATGCACCATATTCATAAAGAAGATTATTAGCCCTCTTTATTAAAAAATACCAACAAGGAAGTACAGACACTTTTGACATTATTGTAATCTAGTTTGATGTTTGGGGGTGGCGTGTCAGTTTTGTGGGGCAAAAAGGACACAGCCAACACAAATACCAACGAGTCTTTTCAGAAAAAACTTGCTATCACAGGCGCGGATTATACGAGAAAAGGCTTGGATCTAAGCCTATCTTAAGTTTTGAGCTTCTCTAAATATTCTCCCGTTTGGGTATTGACCTTAACCACCTCTCCCTCGAGCACATGGAAAGGCACTTGTACAACTGCACCAGTTTCTAGCGTGGCAGGTTTCTTACTACCACTGGAAGTGTCTCCCTTAAAATTAGGCGGAGTTTCCGTAATTTTGAGTGCCACCACTTGGGCCACCTCCACTGAAATTGCCTTATCGTTATGAAAGAGAACTTGTACCTGTGAACCTTCCAACATCCACTTAGGAGCTTCGCCCACCTGATCTTCACTCAAGGCGATTTGCTCATAAGTCTCTACATCCATGAATTGATAAGACGCACCATCGTGGTAAAGGAATTGCATGGGTTTTTGCATAAGGTTGGGTTCTTCGCACTTATCCCCCGCGTGGAAGGTCTTCTCAATCACCTTGCCGTCCAAAAAAGACTTAATCTTAGCCCGCACGAAAGCCGCACCCTTGCCCGGCTTGACATGTTGGTACTCCACAATGCGATAAGGTACGCCTTGAATCTCAATCTTGAGATTTTTTTTAAGCTCGCTCATTCCAATAGCCATGGATATCCCTTAAATTTTATCCGCACTACCCAAAAGGTGCATGCGCTCTATAATGACTTGTTTTACTGCCTCAACGCCGGGGGTGAAAAATTTGCGTAGGTCAAATTCGCTAGGATTTTGGTTAGCAACATTGCGGACTTGAGCAATAAAAGCGATACGCAAATCTGTATCAATATTGACTTTGTTAATACCTCCCTTGATAGACTCTTGCAAAAACGCAAAGGGTACACCCTTACTACCCTTAAGATCCCCACCTGTGGCTAGAAAAGCTTGGCGCACATTCTCAGGAATAGCGCTCGCCCCGTGCAAAACTAGAGGAATATCAGTGCGCTTTTTAACTTCCAGCAAACGCTCAAAGTCTAATTTGGGTTCGCCCTTAAATTTAAACGCCCCATGGCTTGTGCCAATAGCGGGGGCTAGATAATCCACATGACTCACCTTGACAAACTCCTCAGCCTCATCAGGATTAACTAAAACCGCGTCCTTTTCATCCACAGAAATATTGTCCTCAATACCCATTAAACGCCCTAGTTCAGCCTCTACGCTCACATTCTTAGAGTGAGCATAATCCACTACCTGCTTGGTGAGCTCTAGGTTTTCCTTGAAAGGATGGTGAGACGCGTCGATCATCACAGAAGTGAAGCCCGCATCCACAGCCTTTTTACAGCTTTCAAAGGAAGTACCGTGATCCAAATGCAACGCTACGGGAATATGGGGATAGCGTTGAGACATCGTGTGCACAAGTCCCAAGACCATATCGATGCCTAAATACTTAATTGCCCCCTCACTTGCCTGCACAATTAAGGGAGATTTGGCGCTATCAGCCGCCTCAAAAATAGCGCGCAACATTTCCACATTCACGAAATTAAACGCGCCCACACCATAACCTTCTTTATGGGCTTTATTGAGAATTTCGCTTCCTTTAACTAGCATGGGTTCTCCTTAATGTGAAGAAGTTAGGGGCTTGACATCAATCTTCACTTGCTTGCGCAACTTTTCCAATTCTCCTTTAACATATTCTTGAAATTGATGCTCTTTAAGAATACCAATAATGGTCTGCTTAGCTTGTGCGAAAGTGGGGGTGATAGGCTCATTCTTTTTGATAAGGTAGATGACATGGTAGCCAAATTCTGTTTTTATGGGTTCTTTTGTGTAAGTGCCCGGTCTAAGCGCAAAAACAGCTTTAGAAAACTCAGGGGTCATTTGACTTTTTTGAAATTTGCCCAAATCGCCCCCGTTCTTGGTATTTTTAGTGTTCGGATCAATGGAATCGCGGTTGGCAATTTTAATAAACTCGCCCTCCACTTTGTTTTTAGGCACTTTATTGAGTTCAGAGATCACGCGTTTAGCATCCGTCTCTGTTTTAAGCAAAATATGGCGCGCCTGCGCCTCTTGTTGCACAAACTTTGCCTTATTATCTTCATAGTATCGTTGGAGCTGATCCTCTGGAATTTTCTCTTCGCCAATCACTTCCGCCTTGCGCTTTGCCCATATCTCCACTAAAAGTTGCTTCTTATAACTCTCTAGGTTATTTTTAAATTCCTGAGTATTTTCTAAGTTCTCTCTTCGGGCTTCTCGCTCAATTAAGAGATTATTAATCGCATTCTCTAGTAACCCTCTTTTTTGCTTCTCTTCTAATTTGTTGAAATCAAAATTGGGATTTCTTTGCTTGATGACATCAAAATCGCTTTCAGTGATATCCACTACTACAGGTTTGCCCCCCTTTTTACCTGCAAAAGTTACGGTGGCTAAGGTGGTTGCGCTTAGTACACTAAAACCTAGCAATCCCGCTAAAATCATGCCTCTTTTAACCATAAAATTCTCCAAAGTATTGTAGAATGAGAGCCTGCTATAGTAAGCACGCATAAGCCCGCATTTTAGCATGCTAAGCTTAAACAAATAAGAAAGAGAGAATGACATGAAAGGTCCGTTGCGCACCATTCAAGAGAGCTGGAAAGATTTTTTAAGCTGGAAGATGTTGTTTTTGAATTTGGGTCCCGTGCTTGTTGGGCTACTATTTTGGGGAATCTTGCTATTCTACTTTAGCGATAATATGGTGCGCATTTTGGAAGGTTTCTTGCCCGCTAGCTGGTATCATTATGCCCATAGTAGCGGTCTCGTTCCCGCCTTTTTCTCACTCATCTTGAAAGTTTTTGTCTATATGTTGCTGGGCTTGTTTGTGCTTGTCTTAAGCCTAATTGGCAATATCTTGGTGGCCATTTTTTACACCCCCATTGTAATTGCTTATGTGCATAAGAAAGACTATCCCAATCTTCCCTTAGAAGAATTTGGCGATCTATCCTTTTGCTTACAATATTTCCTAAAACAGCTTGCCTATTTGTGCATGTTTTTGCTTGTATGTTCCCCCCTTTATTTTATCCCCTTTATTGGAATCTTTGTTTCACTAATCCCTCACTATTTCTTTTTTAAGAATACACTTTCTTTTGATATCGCCACCTCCCTCTTTAATCAAGAGCGCTACACGGAGGTATTAAGAGACTATAAAATTACTCATCATAAAATCTCTATTTTGGCTTATCTCTTCTCTCTTATTCCTATTTTTAACTTCTTTGCTACCTTGCTACAAACCATCATTTTAACCCGCTATTTTCTAGAGATCAAGGCGCAAGAAAAATCTAGCCAACCAGTTTAGCTAACCCCCAGCCCAATGCCACGCACCCCAACCCTAGCAGGTTTGTACCCAATACATAGGCAAGGGCTTCGCTGATAGCTTGCTTTTGCAAGAGTTTGAGCGTGTCCAGCCCAAAAGAAGAAAAAGTAGTAAAACCTCCCAACACACCCGTGATAAAAAACACCCCCACGCGATCGCCTAAGATCCCCTTGAGCGCTAAATGCCCGGCAAAGCCGATCACAAAGCACCCAATGAGGTTGACGCTAAAAGTGCCCAAAGGGAAACTTTCCCACATGAGAAATCGTGAAGGCATAAGTTTGCCTACCAAGTAGCGTAACGAACTCCCTAGCGCACCCCCTAAAGCTGCCCAAACAACCAAACCCATGCGTGCTCCCTTCTTAATCTTGATGTGCTACTTTAACACAGCTAGCTAGCTCTTTAGCTAATGTTACACTAGCTTGAAGACTGGGTTCTGGACTGACCAACGCGCGCACTTCAGGCGCAAAAGCCCTATAAGTCGTTTCCCCTAAGGCAATAGCGCGATAACTCCGATCCCAGCCAAAATTACCTACAAATGCTCTATAGACACTGGGAGCTGTGAAAATCAGGATAGAATGAGGTGGAGGTTTGAGGCTAGATGCAAGTTTTAGGGGTTTGTTGGCGTAAACGATAATCTCTCGCACGCTTAAATGCGCTTGTAACCACGCGCTAAGATTAGAGGCGCTGTGTTGGGCACGCACGTACAGCGCGCTTTTGTTTCGTAAGCATTGCCGTAGGCTAGGTAAAATTTCTTGAGCAAAGAGCTCCCCTCTACCCGCATGTCCCACCAACGCAACTTGAAAACCTAAATCTTGAGCGTAGCGTGCACTTCGAGGCGCAATCACAAAACTAGGCAAAGTTTTAAGCCATTCTAATGCGTGCGAACCTTTTAAAGAGTGCTCAAGAGCTAAGGGCGCGTGTTTAGAAGTGAAGATCAACGCGCCGATGTCAACTAGTGTGAGGTTTCCTTGGGGCGTGTGGATTTCTAAATCTTGTGCCTTAATGGGCAAAAACTCCAAGACATTGCAAACAAGGCTCTTAACCTCCAAATCCCCCTCATAAGGCCTAAGCCCCACCACTACGATATTAGGTTGCAACTTAAGCGCGCACCATCTCTAGACCATGGGTTTCAAAATCCTCTACACATGCCTTTAGAAAGTAGACATTCTCTAGCCCCGCCTCGTGTAAGAGACTGGCATAATGCGCGGCACTACGCCCTATGCGGCATTGCAACAAAATCTTATGCTTGGGATGGGCTAGGGCAAACTCTCTGATGGCTTCTAAATCATTGAGATGAATCGCATCTTTCAAATGCGCCTCCTCATAGGACTGCGCGTCTCGAATATCCACGATACACCAATCCTTAGGGTTGAAATCCTGCAAATCCACGCGGTGGTGGGCGTAATCATTTTCACTCATAAGTGTCCTTTCGTGTTTCTTGGATTTTAGCACATTTATGTTTGGAATGAAAAACCCCTGCACACAACTAAGTAGAAGTGGTAAAATGCTCTATCTCATTTTAAAGGTGTCCGCCCATGCAAGGAAATTACAACGCCTTTTACCAAGAAGCCCAAACATTCTTGGGCGATCGGATCTACAAGGACTATTTGCGCCGCTTGGTCTATGGCATAGACGCATCTTGTTATCGCTACATCCCCCAGTTGGTTTGCAAAGCCCTCAATGAGGCAGAGATCATCAAAATCTACGCGTTAGCCCAAAAATACAAAACCCCTCTAACTTTTAGGGCTGCAGGGAGTTCTCTGTCTGGACAGGCGTGTTCTGAGGGGGTGCTGGTGATGGCAAGCTTGGGGTGGCAAGAGATCAGTCTTCATGAGGATGGGCAAAGTGTGCGCTTGGGCTGTGGAGTCATTGGCGCGCAAGCCAACCACGCACTCAAACCCCAACACCAAAAAATCGGACCCGACCCAGCCACCATCGCCACAGCGATGATAGGGGGGATTTTGGCGAATAATGCCAGTGGCATGTGTTGTGGGGTGGAGCAAAACAGCTACCACACGCTCAAATCGATCCGCGTGATTTTAAGCGATGGTACACTCTTGGACACGGCTCAAGAGTCCAGTGTACAAGCTTTCAAGAAGAGTCACTCAACGCTATTAGAAGGGCTCTTAGAGTTGCGCCAAGAGGTGCTAGAAGATTCTAATCTGCATGCCCTCATTAAAAAGAAATACCAGATCAAAAACACCACGGGCTATAGTCTGAATGCCCTCATTGACTTTAGCGATCCCATTGAGATTCTAAGCCACCTCTTCATCGGCTCAGAGGGGACTTTGGGATTCATCGCTGCATGCGAGCTTGCCTGTGTGCCCGATTTGCCCTTTAAAACCTGTTTATTGCTCTTTTATGAGAATTTGAATCTAGCCATTGAAGCGGTGCGTATTTTAGCGAACAATAAAGATAAAATTAGCGCGGCGGAGGTGATGGATTTTGCCTGTTTAGCCAGTATGCAGGGGGTGGAGGGCATGCCAGAGGTGTTGAATCGCGTTGAGCCCGGCTACACTTGTATTTTAGCGCAATTAGAAAGCGATGATTTAGGCATTCTAGAGGCAAATACGATCTTTGTGCTCCAAGCCCTAGAAAATGTGCCCACAATTTTGCCCATTGCCAAGAGTGCAGACCCTAAAGAGTACAACACATGGTGGAAAATTAGAAAGGGGCTCTTCCCCATTGTGGCGGGCAGGCGGCGCGTGGGGGCGAGTGTGATCACAGAGGATTTATGCTTTTCTATGGAGCATTTACAAGAGGGGATCGCGCGCTTGCAAGACCTCTTAGCCGTGCATGGTTTTAAAGAACATAGCGTGATCTTTGGGCATGCCCTAAGCGGGAATTTGCACTTTGTGATCACCCCGCTTTTGGAGAATGAAGACGAACGGACACAATTTAGCGCGCTGGTAGAGGACATGGCGCACATGGTGGCTTCTTTGCAAGGCTCTATCAAGGCTGAACATGGCACAGGGCGCATGGTCGCCCCCTTTGTAGAATTAGAATGGGGCAAGAAAGCCTATGGCATCTGCCAACGCATTAAAGCCCTATTTGACCCTGAAGGGCTTTTAAACCCGGATGTGATTCTCTCTGAGGATCCCCATATCCATACCAAAAATTTAAAAACAAGCCCCCTCATCGCAGCGCCCCTAGAATCATGCATGGAGTGTGGCTTTTGCGAGCGCGCTTGCCCGAGTCGTTACCTCTCACTCACCCCTAGACAACGCATTGTGTTGCAAAGAGAGATCGCCCATTTGCAAGAGAGCCAAGAAAACCAACCCCTCTTAGAAGAACTCTTAGAGGGCTATGCGTATTTGAGCGATGAAACCTGTGCGGCTTGCCATATGTGTGCCACCCTCTGCCCCTTGGGCATTGATAGCGCCACTATCGCGCTCAAGAGTCGCCAAGAAGCCAAAGCCCCCGCCCTTGCTAAAAGCGTTTTAAACCACCTAGACACCACGATTAGCGCGCTCAAAGGGGGGCTTCATGCCACCCAAATCGCTCAAGTGCTCTTGGGCTCTGAAAACTTGCAAACATGGAGCATGCAAGCCCACTTGAAACTAGGCACGCCTGCGATCTCCAAATACATGCCCCAAAGCAACCCCTACAAATTGCACAGCAAACCGGCTACAAAAAATGTACTCTACTTCTCCACCTGCATGAATCGCGCCTTTGCGCCCTCCAAATTCATGCCCGATAGGCGCAGTTTGCAAGAAGTCTTTGAATCCTTGTGCGCTAAAGCCGGCTTTGGGGTACTCTACCCCCCAAGCCTGCCCAAATTTTGCTGTGGCAAGGCTTTTATCAATTATGCGGATCTGAGCGCGCAAAACCAAGAGAAAAATGCCCAAATGTTTAAGGAGCTCTGCAAGGAGGGAGAGATCCCCATTGTGCTCGATCACAGCGCGTGCAGCGCGCATCTTTTAGAGGGTTTCAAAGATCAGGGGCTACAAATTTACGACATGCCCATTTTTATCCAAGAAATCTTGTTAGAATCCCTGCAGATCCAACCTTTGCAAGAAAGTGTGGCGTTGTATACCATGTGTGCTTCTAAGAGATTAGGTTATCAAGAGAATATGCGCGCGTTGGCGCAGGCATGCGTGCAAGGCGCGGTGCTAGAGCATACCGACACGCTCTGTTGTGGTTTTGCGGGTGATAAGGGCTTTTTGACCCCTGAGCTCAACCAACACGCCCTCATGGATTTGGCGCGTTTCTACAAGGATAAAAATTTGAAGCGTGGGTTTTGTAGTTCTAGCACCTGTGAGGTGGGCTTAAGCCAGCAAACCCATATCCCCTTCCAGCACATCGCCTATTTAGTGGACGCTTGTACGCGATGAACGCCCTAGTACACCTAGCCATTATCATGGACGGCAATGGCAGGTGGGCCAAAATGCAGGGAAAACCGCGCACTTATGGGCACAGACGAGGCGTTGTTGCCTTGCGCGAGATCACTATTTGGTGCGCCAAAAACCACATCGCCTACTTAACACTTTATGCATTTTCTACGGAAAATTGGAATCGTCCCCAAAGGGAAGTGGATTTTTTAATGCGCATGCTTAAAAGATATTTAATTCAAGAAAGACCTACTTACCTAGAAAATCAAATCCGCTTTAAAGCGATCGGCAATTTGGAGCGCTTTAGTCCTGCCCTACGCCAAACAATCTTGGCTTTAGAGAGAGATACTGCACACCACCGCGCGCTCACTCAAGTACTCGCGCTCAATTACGGCGCACGCGATGAGATCGCGCGCGCCTGTGCGCAAATTATACGCCACCAAAGAAGCAGTGCGGATATGCAAGAACTTATCGGAGCACATTTAGATACAGCGGGTATGCCCGATGTGGATTTGCTAGTGCGCACGGGCGGGGAGATGCGTCTCTCTAACTTTTTGCTTTGGCAATCTAGCTATGCCGAGCTCTTCTTTAGTCCTGTACTTTGGCCAGATTTTACCCCCACGCACTTACAAGCCATTATCCACGCCTTCCAACAACGGCAACGCAAATTTGGGCGGTTAATCTGAATTTGTTAAAGTAAGCTAGAGGAGCGCGCATGGATTTTAAGATAGTGGTATGGGATTTTGATGGGGTGATCTTTGATAGCATGCACTTGAAATGTGCAGGTTATCAGCGCTTGTTTGGCGATGTGAGCGCACAGGCATGGCAGGCCTTTGAGCAATACCACTACAGCAGTGGGGGGATTTCTAGGGGCGAAAAAATTGATTATTTCTACCGCCATATTTTGGGCACTCCCCTAGACGCACACCAAGTAGACGCGTTGGTGCTAGAATTTGGCAAAATCATCGCTAAGGAGCTTTTTTCTAAAAGCCATCTCAATACAGAGGTGCTAGGCTTTATCCAAGCTCATTACCAGTATTACCCTTTTCATGTGGCTTCTGCGGCTTTGCACACCGAGTTACAGCTACTCTGTGAGTTTTTGGAGATCACCTCCTATTTTAAAAGCATTGAGGGGAGTCCCCCAGCTAAGGTGAAGGTGGTGGCGCGCCTGATCGAACAACATGCTTATGTACCTGAGCAGATGGTGCTCATTGGAGATAGCCATAATGATTATCTCTGTGCGCGTGAGAATGGGATCGCGTTTTTGGGCTATAACAACCCCGCGCTCAAGACCTTGATAAAAAGTGCGGGGCGCGTGGGTTATATCGAGAGTTTCAAGGCTTTTAACTTGCAGGATTGTGCTGCATTTTTTGCAAATCAATGACCACATCGCAGCGTTCGATGGTGCTTAAGCGATGGGCGATCACAAGCAGGGTCCTGTTTTGCGCCACATTGTAGATTTCGTCCATGATCTTGCTCTCTGTGAAGGTGTCTAGCGCAGAGGTGGCTTCATCGAGCACCAAAATTTCCGGATCGTCATAGAGCGCGCGCGCGATGCCGATGCGCTGTTTTTGCCCCCCACTGAGCTTCACCCCTCCCTCGCCCACTTGGGTATAAATCCCTTCATGTTGGGTGAGAAAATCGTAAATATGCGCCATCTTACACACTTCTATTAGTCTTTGTTCATCTAAAGGACTTCCAAAGGCAATATTTTCGGCAATATTGCCATCAAAGAGGTAAATATTTTGTGGGATATAGCCAAATTTTTGACGCCAACTTTTAATATTTTCAAAACTTAAGAGGTTTCCATCGATACGAATCTCACCATTGCTAGGGGTGAGCATACCCATGATAATATCCACTAAAGTAGATTTCCCACATCCGCTAGGACCTATAAAGGCAACCTTTTGCCCCTTGTAGATTGTGAGATTAAAATTTTGCAATACAGGGTAGCGAAATTTATAAGCAAAATTGAGATGCCGTAATTGAATATCATGGGTAAAATTGAGGGGAGCATCCCCTTCATCTTGGATGGGTTTATGAAAATCTTTATAAACAATATTGATAGCATGTTGGTGAAAGGTGATAATGTTGTAATTGCCTAAAATTCTACTAATGGAAGGGAGCATACGATAAAGAGCTAGAGCATACATCGAAATGATGGGTAAGACCATCTTAGCTTCGCCGTATTTGTAAAGCACATAGGCAACTGCTAAGATCAGCAGACTAAAACCTATGGTTTCTAAGATTTTATTGGGCATCACCTGCATAGTTTGGTAAGCAATCTTAGCGCGGGCGTTTTTTAGACTATATTCAGAAAAACGCTTACAGGCTTCAAGATGGCTGTTTTTAAGCCGTGTGAGTTTGAAATTTCCAAAGAATTTTGAGAGCACTTTAAGAGATTTCTCACTCATTGTGGTTACAACACGCCCTTTTTTTTGGATCGTTTTAGACATGTGTTTGGTGATAAAGAAAATCTGTAAAAGAAGTAAAATACTCAATACCAATGTCATTTTCCAGTTTGTCAACAAGAGCAAGACATATAAAAACATAATGATCATGGTCTCTGAAAGTAAATTCCACAATGCGCCAAATCCATCCATAGTTTGATTGCTTTTCGTGATAATAGTGTTGCGGATACGATCCAAGTGTAAATTAGTGTGTTCTAAATAGGAGGCTTGGATATGGCGTAAAAAAAGCTGTTGAGCAATCATGTGGGCTTTTTTATTGGAAAAACGACTATTCAGATATGTAAAAAGCACCCCATAACCCATTCTAAAAAAATACAGCCCCACTAAAGAAAAGCTAAAGGCGTACATGAAATATAGAGGACTCTTGAAATGTAAACCCTCATAGATGATTTTACTATAGGGGTGCTCCAAAATAAGGGTTGGGTTACTTGCTAGAGTGATGAAGGGCATAATCATACTGATGGTAAGCACCTCTAAAATCGACATGCCTACGGACATCAATACTAAGAGCATGACAATTTTTTTATCGCGTCGGTTAAAAAAGGAAAAGAGTTGGTGTATGGAACGCCAAAACATCTTAAAAGACAGACTGCGCTTCAAATCGATCCTTGTGGGTATAAAATGGCTGTGAAAGTGATTATAACTAATGGCTCTTGATTATTCAGGCTGTTTTTATTATAGTGTCGCGTCTTTTGACGCAATTATAGATTTTAAGGAGTTTTTATGTTGGTAACTAAGTTAGCCCCTGATTTTAAAGCAACGGCGATTTTGCCCAATAACCAAGTAGATGATAATTTTGAGCTCTCTAAGAATCTAGGCAAGAATGGTGCAGTGCTGTTCTTCTGGCCCAAAGATTTTACTTTTGTTTGTCCTTCTGAAATCATCGCTTTCGATCACCGCGTGAAAGACTTTCATGAAAAGGGCTTCAATGTGATTGGTGTGTCTATTGACACCGAAGTGGTACACTATGCGTGGAAAAATACCCCTGTTGACAAAGGCGGGATTGGTCAAGTAAGCTTCCCTATGGTTGCTGATGTAAAAAAAGAGATTTCTAGAAGTTATGATGTGCTTTTTGATGACGCGATCGCGCTTCGAGGTTCTTTTTTGATTGACAAACACCAAAAGGTGCGCCATGCTGTTATCAATGACTTTCCTTTAGGTAGGAATGTAGACGAAATGTTACGCATGGTAGATGCTTTGCTTTTCTTCGAGGAACATGGTGAGGTGTGCCCTGCGGGCTGGAGAAAGGGCGATGCGGGCATGAAACCCACTCACGAAGGCGTTCAAGAATATCTCCGCGATCACGCTAGCAAGCTCTAATTTTCTATTGTTGGGTTTGGAGATTTAGGTATCTGCATGCGCTGTGATGCCATCTCCAAAGGTACTTACACTCCCGCGCTACAAGGTTCGGCGGGACTTCCTTCTAAGTAATATTCCAAGAGATCTCATCTAATAAAACTCAAAGCTGTGAAGTGTCTTTCAAGTAAAGCCACCAATAAGCATCCCTCGCATGGTCGTTGGGCATACCTCCCTAGCTCTAGAGCTAGGAACTCCTTACAGCGCAAGTGGTGAGCGTTGCAGATGACACCATAAAATGCCCCGCAACACACCTATACTTTCAGTTTAAAGATGTGCCTTCTTATTGCAATTCTTGCAAGCTCACCGGCGGGCTATCCTTAAATTTAGAATACTCTAGTAAACTCAACAACACCTTTTCGACCGCCTTGAGCGTGGTGAAATAGGAAATTTTATTTTTAAGCACTTGCATGCGGATAATCTTAGAATCTTCATTAAGTCTATCGCTGGTGTTGATCGCCATGTCAATTTCATGATTGAGCATGAAATCTGAAATATTGGGACGCCCTTCTGAAATTTTAAGGACTTGCACACTTTCCAATCCGCCTACTTGCAAAGCTTTATGCGTGCCAGTAGTGGCATAAAGTTTAAAACCTAAGCTGACTAAAGCACGCATCAAGGGCATAGCTTTGTGTTTGTCGCCATCTTTCAGGGATACAAAAACATTACCTGTATGTTTAATAGGGTTATTGCAGGCTAACTGGGATTTATAAAAGGCTTGCGCCAGCGTATGCCCCACGCCGGCCACCTCACCCGTGCTTTTCATTTCAGGTCCTAAAACTAAATCTGCCCCATAGAGCTTATTAAAAGGAAACACGCTTTCTTTGACAAAAACATAATGCAAGTCTTTAGGAACAAAGAGATGTTCAGATTTACATACTAAAGTAAATTCTTTAGCCAAATCCTCCAATCTCTGCCCCACCATCACCCGTACAGCCATCTCGCTAATATCTAAGCCCAAAGCTTTGGAAACAAAGGGAATTGTACGCGAGCAACGAGGATTGATTTCTAATACAAAGAGTTGGTTATCCTTATAGGCAAATTGGATATTGATCAACCCTAAAACCTGTAAGCCTAAAGCAATTTTTTTGGTTTGACTATAGACTTCCTCTAAGAGTTGGGAGCTTAGACTTGGAGGGATAAAACAGGTGCTATCTCCAGAGTGAATCCCAGCAGGTTCAATATGCTCTAACACAGAACATACAAAGACACTTTTTTGATCACAGACGGCATCGACATCTAGCTCTAGAGCATCTTCTAAAAAACGATCCATTAACAAACTTGTTTCAAAACTATAATCTTCGATGTAATCTAAACACTCTTGTACGCTTTGCAAAATACGCATCTTAGCTCCCCCTAGTACAAAACTCGGGCGTAAGATTATAGGCATTTCTAGCTGCTCTAGACACTCTAAGGCATGCTCTTTAGAATTGGCACATAGTCCCTTAGGGTAGGCAATGTTCAAGCTATCTAAAAGCTTATGGCACAAATCCCGTTCTTCGGCAATTTCAATATTTTTAAAAGCTGTGCCTAGCAAAGGAACACCTAATTTTTCTAAATCTTTAGCAATCTTAAGCGGAGTTTGTCCTCCAAAGCCCACCACCACACCCAATAAATGCGCCTTTTCTCGTGCGACAATCTCTAGGACATGTTCTAGCGTAATGGGCTCAAAATAGAGTGTATCGCTGGTGTCGTGGTCGGTGCTGATAGTCTCTGGGTTGTTGTTGATGATGATGGGGCTTAAACCCATTTTCTTAAGCGCTAGACTGGCGTGGGTTAAAGCGTAATCAAACTCCATCCCTACTCCGATTTTATTGGCACTTGAGCCGATTAAAATCACTTTTGAGCGGGTGGATTTGAGGGAAGGTTTGGCAGCGGGAAAAGCAGGAGCGTAGGTAGAATACAGATAGGGGGTAGGACTTTTAAACTCATTAGCACTTAAATCCACCTGATACATTTTAGGATGTAGATCTAGTGCCTCCCTAGCATAGCGGATATCTTGTTCTTGCACGCCCAAGAAACTAGCGATCAAAGTATCGCTTAAACCCATGCTCTTAAGTTTAAATAGGGCTTGTTTGTCGCCCAATAAGACTTTCGTGTCTGTGTCTTGTAAGTCTAAAAGGATTTGCACGATCTCCCTTATCTCGTTTAAAAAGTAGGGATCAATGTAGCACAGGCTGTGCACCTCATCCACACTAAGCCCATCGCCAAAAGCGTGCATAGCATAGAGCAGGCGCTTGGGGTTAGGACGGCGTAGTTCTTTTTTAAGAAACTCCAAGTCTAAAGGGGTTTGTAAGAAGGATCGCAAATCTTTTAGAAGATAATCACTCTCCATTGCCTTCATCAGACTTTCTTTAAAGCTCCCTCCAATACCCATCACCTCCCCGATACTTTTCATGGAAGTGCCTAGAGTGGTGTCCACTTGGGGGAATTTCTCAAAATCAAAATGGGGGATTTTCGTGATGATGTAATCTAGAGTAGGTTCAAAGCAGGTTGTGCTTTGGGTGATGTCATTTTGGATTTCTTCTAAAGTGAAGCCTAGCGCTAAAAGTGTAGCCACTTTAGCAATGGGAAAAAGTGTAGCTTTACTAGCAAGTGCAGAGCTTCTACTCACCCGTGGATTCATTTCAATGACCAACAAACGCCGGTCTTTAATCGCAAACTGGACATTTGCCCCTCCCGTATCCACACCCACCGCTCTAAGAACTGCAAAGCTCGCATCGCGCATGCGTTGGTACTCTTTGTCTGTTAAAGTTAATGCGGGAGCGATAGTGATGCTATCGCCTGTGTGAATGCCCATAGGATCGACATTTTCAATACAGCACACGATCACACAATTGTCATTTTTATCACGCACCACCTCCATTTCAAATTCCTTGCAACCTAACAAACTTTCTTCAATCAAGATTTCAGAAATCGGCGAAGCTTCTAGGGCAAACTTAGCTAAGTCCCTGAATTCCTCGATATTGAAGGCGACAGAACTACCCTCTCCGCCTAAAGTAAAGCTAGAGCGGATAATACAAGGAAAGCCCACCTCCTTAACCACACTTAACGCTTCTTCTTCGCTGTAAGCATAGCCCCCTTTAGGTAGATCTAGCCCAATACTCAGCATGCACTCTTTAAACGCCCGTCGATCCTCCGCTTTCAAGATGCTCTCAATCTTTGCACCTAAAAGCTTGACATCTTTTAGGGACCCCTCAAAATGCCCTTGTTGGTGCAACTCAACCATGATATTTAACGCCGTTTGCCCCCCCATTGTGGGTAAAATCGCCTCGATGTTCTCAAGCTCTACAATTTTAAGCACATTTTGCGTGTTGATGGGCTCAATGTAGGTTTTGTAAGCAAGGGCTTTATCGGTGTTGATAGTGATAGGATTAGAATTTAAAAGCACCACTTCATAGCCCAAACTTTTTAGTGTTTTAAGGGCAATGCTAGAAGAGTAGTCAAATTCGCACGCCTGCCCAATGACAATAGGACCCGAACCGATGAGTAAAATTCTCTTAATTCTTTGCATAAGTGATTATAGCAAATCTTAGTATTGCTACGATTCCAGAGATCAATCTCTTTGAAAATTCAAAAAGTAAACACACAGCACTATGGCGGAAATTGCTCTCAAAGAGAGCTATTAACTATTTTAAGTTAAAATTCAACACCAGTCGTTGAGACTAGGAATAAACAAAAAGGTTTCGCATTATGAAAACGAAAGTGGTTGATTTACTCAAACAACTTCAGGCTGATAGCATCGTTTTGTTCATGAAATTGCACAATTTTCATTGGAATGTTAAAGGGCCGGATTTTTACCCTGTGCACAAATTCACCCAAGAGGTCTATGGACAATTTGCCGAGCTTTTTGATGACTTGGCTGAGCGCGTAGTACAATTAGGGGCTGTTCCCGTAGTTACTTTGGCTGAGGCGCTTAAACTTGCCCATGTCAAAGAAGAAAGTAAACATACTTTCCACTCTAAAGAGGTTTTTGAAGCTGTCCTGAAGGACTATGAGCACCTAGAAAAGCATTTCGTGCAACTCTCAGACTTGGCAGGTCAGACAGACGACAAGGTAACTCTTGCTTATGCGGACGAACAGCTTGCTAAATTCCAAAAAGCCGTTTGGATGCTCAAGGCAAGTTTGGCATAAATGTCAGACAATCTTTTAGAGGTATTTGAAGGCGACCCCGTTGAAAAATGGGGCGATGTGATCTTGCATGCCAGCCAAAAGCCCGTGAGGGCCGAATTAGAAAGACTCTTGGAGTTGCAGGCTCTGAGTGCGTTCCTCTTAGAGGAGGTGGGTTTAGAAGAGAGGCTTGAGGATTTGCTCAAGCAGTGCAAGTTTGATCAAGCGTTGCAGGCGCGCGTACAAGCTAAAAAGATAGATTTAGTGATGACATCGATGGCTAATATTCTAGGGCATGAGTAGGCTTTTTGTCGTCTTGATCGTCTTGTGCGAGATTGCTATGGCAAAGAGCCTAGATAAATTGCTCGATCTTAAAAAGGATCAGGTTTACAGGGGGGAGTTACAGCTAGGCAAATTTAAAAAGCCTCTTTCTTTGCGTTGGACACTTTATAAAGACGGCGGGTTAGTGGTGCATTTAAAATGCAATAATTTTCCCTACCAGTTTATTCTCTATCCGGATTTCCAACGCGATACCTTTAGACTCGATCTCTTCAAGGAAGTGGTACAGGCTCATACAAGTCAGAGTGTTGACCCCACCCCTCCCTACTTTGCTTTAACTTTTAAAAAATTTGATTCTACCAATCAACATGCGCACTTGCGCGTGCGTGCCTCTGCCAAACTCAAATGGATCGAGCAACCCTAATGTTAGAACAAATCGCACAGAGAATTCAGCAATTTTTAGCCCAAGTTCAAAGCGCAGATGTGGATCGCATGGCATGTGTGCTAGGGCAGGGCAAGATGTTGCGCAGCAAGTTAATCTTGGCTATTTGTCCCAAGCATGCCCAACTCATCGATTTTTGCGCTATCATTGAGATGATTCAAAGCGCCTCGCTCCTCCATGACGATGTGATTGATAATGCCCATACTAGACGCGCACATGCTTCCGTCAACCATATTTTTGGCAACCAAAACGCCATCATGCTAGGTGATGTCTTTTACGCCAAAGCCTTTTTGGAGCTCACAAAATTAGATGGAAAAATCGCCCAGTTAGTCGCTCATAGTGTAATGGAGCTCTCTAGGGGGGAGATTAAAGATGTCATGGCTTCTCATGCTTTTCATAGCGATAGTGCGCGTTATGTGGATATTATTCAGGACAAAAGTGCATCTTTAATCGTTGCTAGTTGTGCGGGTGCAGCTATACTAGCTGGGCTAGACCCACAGGCTTACCGCATTTTTGGGTTAAATTTTGGGATCGCCTTTCAGATTATGGACGATCTCCTAGACATCACCCAACCCAAAGAAGTCTTAGGTAAACCCGCCTTTAACGATTTCAAGGAGGGTAAAAGTACTCTACCCTACATCCTATTACACCAACAACTAGACCCAACTAACCAAGAGCGCCTACAGACATGTTTTAAAAACGCCAATGCGGAGGCACTAGCATGGTGTCAAGAGCAATTCAAAATCCATGGTATTGTGGAACAAACTTTAGAACGAATTAGGCATTATGCTCACCTAGCTCTCCAAGCCATCAAAGGGCATGATAGCTTGGAGCGCGTCGCTTCTGGTCTAATAGAGAGAGAGTTTTAATGCAGGCAGACTATCTAAGTCTAGGTTTTAGTCATAAATTATTGCCTATTGACACCCGAGAGAGGCTTGTCTTTGAGCAAGATGCCTTGCTAGAGTTTTTAGCCCAACTCAAAAGAGAATACAAGGCTATCCAAGAGATCATGGCGCTTTGCACATGCAATCGTGTAGAATTTTATCTCTACACTAGCGCACCCGAGCATACAGCACAGCACTTACTAAAAGCCCTTGCACAGGCTAAACAAGTGGATTTAAAGACTCTTCAAACTGGCTTAGAGACGCATGCCCACATGCACGCTATCCACCATGTCTTTTGCGTGGTGAGCAGTTTGGATAGTTTGGTGGTGGGCGAAACCCAGATCACCGGGCAGTTTAAAGACGCTTTTAAACTCTGTTTGCAGGCGCGCTTGTGCGCGAAACACTTGAGTCGTTTAGCCCATTTTGCGCTCAAATGTGCCGCTGGCGTGCGTAACGCCACAGCGATCTCTTCTCAAGCAATCTCTATCGCCTCTGTGGCAGTCAAACAGGCTATTGAAATTTTGGACACAGAGAAGTTGGACAAACGCGCGATGGTGGTGGGGGTGGGCGAGATGGGGCAGTTGGTGTGCAAACACTTGTTGGCTAAAGGTTTTGAGGTCGTACTCTATAACCGCAACTACGAACACGCTCAAGACTTCGCCAAAAATTTAGGAAATCAAAACTTACAGCTACAGCCGTTAAGCACATTAGCACAAGGAATCAACACCCATGTCTTTTTATTTTGTGCTACGAGCGCGCGTACAAGCGTCATCACTCAAGGGATGGTGCGCGCCTGTAACTTTAGGCGTTGGTGGTTTGATTTAGCCGTGCCTAGAAACATTGAGACCCCCACAGAGTCCAATATTTGGCTTTATAGTGTGGATGATTTACAGGGAGTGGTGGCACATAATTTAGAACAACGCCAAAAAGACATGCATGGCGCTTACCAAGTAGTGGGGCAGTACAGCGTCAAATTTACACAATGGTTGCAAAGCTTAGAGGTGGATCCTCTGATCAAAGATTTAAGAGGGTTGGCTAAAGAGGCTGCACTCAAAGAGTTACATCGCGCCATCAAAAAGGGCTACCTACCCCAAGAACATGAAGAAAGTGTGGCGCGTATTTTGCACAACGCCTTTAACACCTTTCTCCACCACCCCACCGCCACTCTGAAAAAAAACGCCCATAAGCCTGAGAGCGACATGTTAGGCGAATGCCTTAAAAGCCTTTTTAATCTAGGTAAGGGAAACATGTTTATCAACCGCTACAAATGCGAATTTAGCGAAGAAGGATTGTAATGCGTTTGTCTCAACTCTTTGCCCCCACAACTAAGGAAGTCCCTAAGGACGCGGTACTCAAGAGCCATCAGTTTATGGTGCAGGGGGGGTTTATCCAGCAAATGGGGAGTGGGCTCTACCACTTTCTGCCCTTAGGACATAAGGTACTCAGTAAGATTAGAGCAATGATTAAGGAGGTGATGGACAGCTATGGAGCACAGGAGTGCACCCTAGGTTTTGTTGTACCCGCATCCTTGTGGCAGCAGAGCGGGCGTTTTGAACAATACGGCAAAGAACTTTTGAGCTTTTTAGATCGTAAAGATAACCCCTGTGTACTTAGCCCCACTCACGAAGAACCCATCACACAGATCATCAAAGCCCATGTCAAGAGTTATAAGCAACTCCCCTTAAATCTCTACCAAATCCACACTAAGTTTCGCGACGAAATCCGTCCCCGCTTTGGATTGATGCGCGCGCGTGAATTTGTCATGAAGGATGCTTATAGTTTTCATGCTAATACAGAATGCCTAGATAGAGAGTTTGAGCGCATGCATGCAGCTTATAGCGAAATTTTCACAAAACTAGGGCTGGATTTTCGCGCGGTGGAGGCAGATAGCGGAGCGATTGGGGGGAGCAAGAGTAAGGAGTTTGTGGTCTTAGCCGAATGCGGAGAGGACAGCGTGATTGTATGCCAAAATTGCTCTTATGCTGCCAATATTGAGATTGCTAAACGCGCTAAACGCCCTGAACCTGATAATGTCCCTAAAGCCAGTTTTGCTAAATTTTACACCCCCAATACCCCTACCATTGAGAAACTTAGCGCGTTTTTTAAAGTGCCTGCCTACTTTTTGATGAAAGCCGTACTCAAGAAAGCACGCTTGAGTAAGGGAACACGCCCGGTGGTGTTTTTTTTAAGGGGAGACGATCAATTAGAAGACACTAAAGCTTTGAATGCGTTCAATAAAAGCGCGCTAGAAAATGCCCTAGAATTAGAAGAGATGAGTCCAAGCGAGGTTACAGCATTAGGCTTACCTGTAGGCTATATTGGGGCTTATGGACTCAAACACTTAGTGCCTGATATAGAAGTGATCTTTGATGTGGATTTGCAAGATGCGGATTGCTTGATTTGTGGCGCAAATGAGGCAGATCAACACTTTGTGGGGGTGGATTTAGCCACTTTTGCGGATTTAAATTATCAAGACATCGCTAAAACCCGTCCCCAAGATCGTTGTGTGGAGTGTCAGGGAGCGTTAAGTGAAAAACGCAGTATTGAGGTGGGACATATTTTCAAATTGGGCGACAAATATTCTAAGAGTATGGAGGCAACTTATTTAGATAAAGAGGGGCGTTTACAACACTTTGAGATGGGCTGTTATGGGATTGGGGTAACTCGTTTAATGAGCGCAATCTTAGAGCAATATAGCGATGAAAAAGGATGTGTGTGGAGTAAAGCTAGCGCGCCCTTTGAGGTGGTCGTGGTGGTGGCTAATCCTAAAGATAGCGCGCTAGAAGCGTTGGGCACACAGATTTATGAGGAGCTTAAAAAAGCAGAGATCGATGTTTTACTAGACGATCGCGCTGATCGCTTTGGGGCTAAGATGGCAGATTTTGAGCTCATCGGTTGCTCCCATGCGCTCATTATAGGTAAACAAGCCCTAGAGGGACAATTTGAACTCATTACACGGCAGGGTTTAAGTAAACACACGATCGCACGCGATTTAATTGTACAAACCCTTTTAGAGGCACGCACTTAATGCCCTTTTTGCTTGTCTTGGGGGTATTTTACCTCGTAGTTGAGGTGGTGTTAATCATCAATGTTGTACAGGATTTTGGCTTATTTGCCTTTATCTTGGAAGTAGTGCTGAGCGCGTTTGTGGGTGGGGCGGCACTATTCAAGGGGTCTTTAAAAGCCTTAGATTTTAGCACGCGCGATCCTTTGAAATTGATGGAGGGAATGTTTTTGCGCACATTGGGAGGGTTGCTCTTGATCTTGCCCGGAGTTTTATGCGATGTTTTTGGATTATTGGCTTTGTTAGTGGCATGGTTGAGAAACCCTCCCCAAGAAGATAATGGAATTATTGATGTAGAGGTGTTAGACAAGGACAAAGATGCGCGCTAGGGTGGTGATTGGAAGTCGGGGGAGTGCACTCGCGCTTTGGCAGGCTAGGCATGTGCAAGGACTGCTATCCTCTTTGGGCTTGGAGAGCGAAATTAGGGTCGTGAAAACCAAAGGAGACAAGATTTTAGATGTGCCTCTAGCTAAAATCGGGGGCAAGGGACTTTTTACAAAAGAGCTAGAAATTTTATTGCTTAAGGGAGAGATCGATTTAGCGGTACATTCACTTAAAGATGTGCCCGTAGACTTGCAAGAAGGCTTAGTGCTCGCCTGTGTGAGCGCGCGTGCCAATCCTCAAGATTGTTTTTTAAGCTATCAATACCCCAACTTACAAGCCCTACCCCCCCATGCGCGCGTGGGTACGACTTCACTTAGGCGCGCGATGCAACTTAAAGCCTTGCGTATAGATCTAGACCCTTTGAGTTTGCGCGGGAATGTGCAAAGGCGACTGGATCGTTTGCGGCAAGGGGAGTTTGAAGCGGTTGTGCTCGCATGTGCGGGTGTGGAGCGATTGGGCATTCAGCTACCCTACCAAACACCTTTAAGTTTAGAAGAGATGATCCCTAGCATGGGGCAGGGTGCGTTGGGCATTGAAATGTGCGCCAATCATCCCCTTTTAGCCCAAATCTCCAGTTTGAACGACCCTTTGAGCGCCTTATGCTGTGGCTTAGAGCGGGACTTTGTGCGCGCGTTGGGCGGGGGATGTCAAGTACCCTTAGGGGTGCATGCGCGCTTGCAGGGCGATCAAATAGAGATACGTGCCATTGTAGGACTCTTGGATGGTAAGACCTTTATTAAAGAATGCGTTGTAGGTGCGCGCGACCAGGCTCAAGCGTTGGTGCAAAACTTAGTATCCTGCTTTAAACAACAAGGTGCACAGGAGATTTTAGCCCAAGCGCAACTAAGTTAGTTGCAAGCCACCATGCTTACAGACCTATAAAACTTTGCTACAAAGCTGGAATTTTTACTGCATTTCTAGTTCATCATGCCCGCTATACTCTTGGTTTTCCAGTGCCTAGCTTTCTGCATGTCCATAGGCGCTAACTCAGCAGGCGCTTTACCCAGTAAAGACAATGCCTCTTTTAGCAAAATTTGGGGATATTTGTAGAAAACATAAACCTATTTACAGAATTTTATATGATTCACATTTATTTTTGTGAGTGTGGATGTTTTTGCATTAGAGTTCAAATTCAAAATTTCTTCTTATTTGTA
>NZ_FZMF01000009.1 GCF_900197685.1 Helicobacter baculiformis
GTGGCTTTATTGAGGAGTGGAAAAAGAAAGGAGTGTAATGAAACATGTATTTCACATTAAATAATATATTATTTAATTTTAAATGTCTTAAGTAATATTATAAAATATTGTAAATATTTTATAATATCGATAGACTTTTTAATGGATTTTATGTACAACAGACGCAACAAAAGGCTAAAAATGGACTACAAACAACTTCTTACCAACACAGACTATTTACTCGATCTTACCATCAGGATGGCTCACCACAGCACAGCCATTGAGGGAAATTCTCTTACGCAGAATGAAACGGCAAGTATTCTAGCAGAGGGGTTTATCCCTAAGGCGATGGATGAGAGAGAATATTATGAGGTGAAGAACTACCAACGGCTCCTGCCCTTTTTGCTTGCAAGCCTAGAAAACAAGACACCTATAGACAATGAGTTTATTAAGAAAATCCACGCAATGCTCATGCAAAATCTCATTGATAACCATGGGAGATTTAAGACCATCCAAAATGTCGTGCTAGGCGCAGACTTTGAGACAGAAAAACCTTACAAAATCCCCACAACACTCAAAGACTGGTGTGATAATCTTGCCTACCAACTTAAACATACCCAAGATAACAATCAAAAGCTAACCATCATCATGGATGCCCATATCAAATTTGAGCGCATCCACCCCTTTAGTGATGGGAATGGGCGCACAGGGCGTTCTTTGATATTCTATAGTGTGCTAGAGCACCATCTCATGCCCTTTGTGATCACTAAAGAGGTCAAAGACATCTACATGCAAGCTATGCGCACAGAGAATACAGGGCAATTACTCCAACTAGCTAAAGAAGCACAGGCAGTAGAGAGAAAGAGGATAGAGAGTTTTTTGGAGCAAGATAAGCACCGCGTGGGGGCACTAAACACCACCTCTTCTAGCTATCAGATTGGCTAGAACCTAGAAAACGCAAAGGACGAGAACGCTAGTTTAAATCTACACTCTCCATGGCTTTTTATACATTCTAAAATGTCTCATACATTTTTAATTTTTTTAAACATTTTAAATCATTTTTATATTGCATAATACATTTATTAATTGTAGCCATTCTATACAAAGGATTTAAGGCACATGGTTGTCTCTGTTGTCAATAAAAAGGGAGGTGTGGGCAAGACCGCCTTTAGCTTTTCCATTGCTAAGGATTTGGGATTGTTTTTACAAAGCAATGGCAGTTCTCTTATTGAGCAGCTTTATCCGGGCAAAGCTAAGATCAGTGCTTACCCTAAGTTGATTGCTAATTGTGTCTATGACTTTGGGGGGGTTTGTAGAAGGGGGCGTGTTAGAGATTCTTAAAGCCAGTGATGTGCCACTTATGCCTTGCACCCCGCTTTATAATTCTATCTTGCGCACTTTAGAGAGTCTGCAAGAATTACACCCCATTAATCCTAACATCTTTGTCCTCATCACAAACTGGACTGACCTGCCAGAAAGGCAACAATGTGCCCAAAAGATTCAAGAAAAATATAAACACCTCTCTTTCTTTTATTTCAAGCACTCTAAGATTTTAGAAAATAGCATGCAACAGGGATTGAGCTTTACAGAACTAGCTAGCCTTAGTCCTTTGGCTAAAAATGCTTACAAGCGCTTCATGGAGGAATACACCCGCCTTTTAAACACTCTATCTTAAAAGGAAAATCACATATGGATAGCATAGATGCAGCTTTAAACCGCCCCATCACACAAGAAAACACCTTCCAAAACAAGCAAGAGAACAAAAAGAGAAAAAAGCCCGGACGCAAGAGAGTCCCTACAGATGAGCTCAAAAAGAACTACGCCGTGCAGTTATACTTTTCAAAAGAGGAGTATAAAAAACTCGAACAACTAGCCTATGAGGAGGCAGAGAGTATCAGCTCTTATATCAAGCGCCAGATTGTAAAGATGTTGCGCTAGTTAGGGCACACTACGCTTGGAATTTTCACCTTAATTTTGATCTGACACTGGCTAGCTTGTGCTTTGCTTCTAAAAATGCCATACTTGACCCATTTAATACAAGGGAAAAACACATGCAAGAGACCAAGCAACAGCCAGACTTAGCACTCACAGAGGGCAGTTACCCACTAAGCCCAGAAGATTTGGCAGAGTTCTTAGCCTATGGCGTACCCTTAGAAGATGTAGAGCCATCTACACAGCAAGAACAAGTCAGCACTACCTCTAACCACCCACACTGCCTGATGAACCTTGGCTAGATGGCGGGGATGAAGTCCAAGAGTTTTAAAGCAATACCAAATCACAAAGAGGTGAAAATAAGGGAGAAGGAATGAAATCGTGGGATGAGATGAGTGTAGCCGAACAAAAAACGATGTTTAGAGATTTTCTAGCGCATGAGGTTAACTTAGCCCTAGAGCAGGGCTTAACCTTCAAACCCAATAACAGAGCCTACAATACCTATTCAGGTAGCGCTTACAGTGGCTTGAATGCCTTGATCTTAGATGCCAAGCAACAAGAGGGCAACTATGCCAGCAATGCGTGGATCAGCCTTGAAGAAGCCCAAAGACTAGGAGTAGATGCTAAAGAATTGGAGTTCATCCAAAACAACACCCAATCTAGCCAAAACCCCCAAGGTTCAATTAAAAAGGCAAGCATCAGCTATGTCAAGACCTACGAAGTGCAAAAAGTCCCTAAAAAAGACGCGCAAGGCAACCCCATCCCCCTATTAGACCCTAACGGTAACCAACTTCACGACAGATATGGCAACTATTTGTGGGAGATGGAGGAGGCGCGTGTAGAAATCCCTCCTAGATTAGAAATTAAAAATCTCTACAATGTAGAATGCTTTAAAAGCATCGATCAAACACGCTTTAAGCCCCTAAATCCTAAGAGCTCAAAGTCTATGTATGTGGGAGAGCGTTTTTCTTTAGACAACCAAAATCTAGTGGTTTGCGATCTCTCTGCCAAGCTCACAGGACAATAATACCAAAGAGTACTAGACTATGTCGCCCATTATGCCCAGCACAACCAGCAATACGCTAGAGATAGACAACAGCCTGCACAAAGACATACAGAGACAAAGAACACGCCTGAGCTAAAGCAACCCACTCAAAACAATGTGCCACGCTATGCAAATCAGTCTAGCCAACCATACCATCAGACGCTCTCAAACCAGCCACAGCCATACAACGCTCCCAATAACCAGGCAAGCCAATACAACCCAGAAATGGCGATGCCACAAGCCCCAACCACTCTAGAGAACCAACAGGGGATACAAATGGTGATCCAAATGCTCCAAGAACAACACAAGACAATCCAAAAGATGGCTCAAGAAATTGCTTGGCTCAAGACACAGCAACTATCACACAATGAAGTCTTAAATGCAACTTACTTTGCAACACCATCTAAGGGTAGGGGTCGCTAACTAAAGGAGAATGACTATGCATTACAATCCCCAATTTTTAGATAATTTACACATTTTAAACCCTCAGCAAAAGCAACAGTTAAATTCTCTGAGTTTTAACTTTAGCGATTTTGCTACGATGCAGGGTTGTATGAAGAAGTTGCGTTTTGATTTCATTTACTCTTCTGCTCAGATTGAGGGTAATACCTATAGCAAACTGGATACACTTGCCTTGCTAGAAGAAGGTTTGACTGCTGGAGGCAAGAAATACAGTGATGCCAAGATGATTTTAAATTTAAGAAACGCTTTTGATGTAATTCTTAAAGAAGATTTACCCATCAGCTTAGAGACATGCCAGAACCTACATGCCATTCTGTCCCAAGAACTGGTTTCTCCAAACAACTGTGGTGTGATGCGCAACCACAATATCACTGGGATTACGGGCACATCTTATCTACCTCTTGCTTATGGAGACAGACTCCACACGGAGATGAAATACTTATTCAAACAATACCAAACAATTGACCACCCCTTTGAGCGGGCTATTTATTTGCACAATAATTTGTGCTATTTGCAATATTTTGAAGATTGCAACAAGCGCACGGCAAGGTGTATGCAATTCTTATCCCTCAAAAATGATCACAAGATGCCCCTGGTGCTTATAGATGACGATCCCACACTATATAAGCAATACCGTGGAGCTCTAATTGCCTATTATGAGGGAGGAGATTATCAGGCTTATTTAGATTTTTTTATCCAAACCTACCAAAGAGAAGTCGCATTTTTAAGAGAAGTACAAGCACTGGCACATCATAACCCAGCCACACACAGAAGGTGGAGGTAAAAAATGGACAACTTTCTCAATGGCTTTTTAAAAGCGTGGCGGACTTGGAGGGATGATGGGAGAGAAGCTTTTATGCGCGCCTTTGTGCAAGAAGTGCAACAAGCTAAAGGCAGTGATTCAGAACATTTTTTTGAGGTTTTGAAACAAGAAATGCAGGCGGTGGGCACTACTAGAAGCACAACAGATCAACAAGACATCTTAACCATCAGTGATTATATTGATACTTTTAAGAAAGAAGTGGAGCACACAATACAACAAGCACCAGCCAAGCAGGGACTAGAATTGGGGCAAACCCCAAAGCCACAAACCCAAGAATATATGGGAGCAGAGCAAACTCCACAAAGTCCAAGAGAATACACTAGAGCACCAAGAGCTCCAGCAAGGCACAGCACAACTAAGCAGAGCAGAGCAGGAGCTAGCAATCGTTGACATACTCCCCGCGCTC
>NZ_FZMF01000010.1 GCF_900197685.1 Helicobacter baculiformis
GTGGCTTTATTGAGGAGTGGGGGGGGAAGAATGGCTGAAAATTTTTCTCAAAAGTGGATTGCGCAATACAATAAAGAAGTAGATGAATACAATGTCAAAAATGATGGGAGCACAGGGTTTAAGATGGAGAAGGATAAGGGTATAGACTTCACAAATTGTCTTGTTGACAATACAAAGTTATATGATGGCTCAAATGGTAGCAAAATGTCTATCTTTTGGAGAAACGAACGCTATATGCTCAAGTTTCCACCCAAACCTAAGCCATCAAAAAAACTTAGTATGTCCTATATCAATAGCTGTTTTAGTGAATACATTGCATGCCACATTGTGGATTCGCTGGGGTTGAGTGTCCAAGAGACCTTGTTGGGAACTTACAATGATAAAGTGGTTGTAGCTTGTAAGGATTTCACGGGGAATATTTGTCAATTCGTGGATTTTACATCTGTGAAGAATAGTATTGTCAGCATAGAAAATGGCGGATGGGATACTACCTTAACTGATGTGTTATCTGCTATAGACCAACAGAAAAATGTAAATAGTTTAGAATTAAAACGGCATTTCTGGGACATGTTTATTGCGGATGCGTTATTGGCAAATTTTGATAGGCACAATGGTAATTGGGGATTACTAAAGAATTTTGCAACGCAAAAATATAGTATTGCACCTATTTTTGATTGTGGATCGTGTTTGCTTTCACAAATAGATGAAACTATGATGCTTAAAACTCTAAATAACAAGCAAGACCTGAACAATCTGACATTCTCGCCATATTCTGCCTTGAAAGATGATAGGGATAAAAGAATCACCTACTTTAATTTCCTGACGACGACTGAGGATAAGGATTGCTTAAATGCTCTTGTGAAACTCTATAACAAAATAGACATGGCAAAAATACACACTATCATTGACAACACTCCATATGCATCTGCATTGCATAAGGATTTTTTGAAAGTTATCTTGGAAAAACGCAAAGAAAAGATTATTGATGTGGCCTACACAAGGGCTTTAGATATTGTCCGTAGCCAAGAAAACATTGAATTACCAGAAACCAACAAACAAACCAAATTCCCAGAAACACCTCTACGTCCTCAAGGTTTTTCTATGCAATCTACAACCCTAGAACCCCCTGCACCCTCCAAACGCAGGCGCAGGTAGTGCAAACTCAACCCCAATCTAATACAAAGGAAAACAATGCAACAACTAGAACAAGCAACAGAATTGCAAACACTCACAGAGGGCAGTTACCCACTAAGCCCAGAAGATTTGGCAGAGTTCTTAGCCTATGGCGTACCCTTAGAAGATGTAGAGCCATCTACACAGCAAGAACAAGTCAGCACTACCTCTAACACACCTACACTACCTGATGAACCTTGGCTAGATGGCGAGGATGAAGTCTAAGAGTTTTAAAGCAATACCAAATCACAAAGAGGTGAAAATAAGGGAGAAGGAATGAAATCGTGGGATGAGATGAGTGTAGCCGAACAAAAAACGATGTTTAGAGATTTTCTAGCGCATGAGGTTAACTTAGCCCTAGAGCAGGGCTTAACCTTCAAACCCAATAACAGAGCCTACAATACCTATTCAGGTAGCGCTTACAGTGGCTTGAATGCTTTGATTTTGGATGCCAAGCAACAAGAGGGCAATTACACTAGCAATGCATGGATCAGTCTTGAAGAAGCCCAACGACTAGGAGCAGATGCTAGAGAATTAGACTTTATTCACAATAACACCCAATCAAGTCAGAATCCTCAAGGCTCAATTAAGAAGGCTAGCATTAGCTATGTTAAAACCCACGAAATGCAAAAAGTCCCTAAGAAAGACGCACAGGGCAACCCCATCCCCCTATTAGACCCTAACGGTAATCAACTTCACGACAGATATGGCAACTATTTGTGGGAGACGGAGGAGGCGCGTGTAGAAATCCAGCCTAGATTAGAAATCAAGCATCTTTATAATGTGGAGTGTTTTAAGAGTATTGATAGAACACACCTAAAACCTTTAAATCCCAAGAGTTTAAAGCCCCTATACACAGATGAGCGTTTTTCTTTAGACAACCAAAGTCTAGTGATCTACGATCTCTCTGCCAAGCTCACAGGACAACAATACCAAAGAGTACTAGACTATGTCGCCCATTATGTCCAGCACAACCAGCAATACACTAGAGATAGACAACAGCCCTCACAAAAACATATAGGAGCAAACACGCCTGAGCCAAGTCAGCCACAGCAATACAGCACTCCTAAGTTAAACCAGACAAGCCAACATAACCTAGAGATGGTGATGCCACAAGCCCCAATCACCCTAGAGAATCAGCGGGGGATGCAAATTGTGATGCAGATGTTGCAAGAACAACAAAAAGTGATTCAAATGCTGCAAGAGCAACACAAGATAATCCAAAAGATGGCTCAAGAGCTTGCTTGGCTCAAGACACAGCAACAATCAAAAAATGAAGCCTTAAATGCAACTTACTTTGCGACACCATCCAAAGGTAGAGGACGCTAACTGAAGGAGAATGACTATGCATTACAATCCCCAATTTTTAGATAATTTACACATTTTAAACCCTCAGCAAAAGCAACAGTTAAATTCTCTGAGTTTTAACTTTAGCGATTTTGCTACGATGCAGGGTTGTATGAAGAAATTGCGTTTTGATTTCATTTACTCTTCTGCTCAGATTGAGGGTAATACCTATAGCAAACTGGATACACTTGCCTTGCTAGAAGAAGGTTTGACTGCTGGAGGCAAGAAATACAGTGATGCCAAGATGATTTTAAATTTAAGAAACGCTTTTGATGTAATTCTTAAAGAAGATTTACCCATCAGCTTAGAGACATGCCAGAACCTACATGCCATTCTGTCCCAAGAACTGGTTTCTCCAAACAACTGTGGTGTGATGCGCAACCACAATATCACTGGGATTACGGGCACATCTTATCTACCTTTTTTTATCCAAACCTACCAAAGAGAAGTCACATTTTTAAGAGAAGCACAAGCACTGGCACATCATAACCCAGCCACACACAGAAGGCGGAGGTAAAAAATGGACAACTTTCTCAATGGCTTTTTAAAAGCGTGGCGCACTTGGAGAGATGATGGGAGAGAAGCTTTTATGCGCGCTTTTGTGCAAGAAGTGCAACAAGCTAAAGGCAGTGATTCAGAACATTTTTTTGAGATTTTAAAACAAGAAATGCAGGCGGTGGGCGCTGCTAGCAATGCCATAGATCAACAAGACATCTTAACCATCAGTGATTACATCGACACATTTAAAAAAGAAATGGAGCAGACTATGACACAGACATTAGAGCAAGCAGACAGACAACAAGAACTCCAACAAGATATTGCCATTCTCAAGGATGAAATCCAAGAAGTTCTAACAGAACAACCAAACAGAGCAGAGCAAGAGTTAGAAGCCGCCGATGGAGCACGGGATGCCCAACACGCATTACTCCAAATGGTCCAAGAACAACAACAGACAATCCAAGCAATGGCTCAAGAGATCGCACAGCTCAAGGGGCAACATATCCAAGAGAATGCGCTAGATGAACCACAGAGAGAAGATCAGGAGCAAGAGTTAGAGCAAGTCCAAGAGAGCTCAGAAGAGCAAGAGCTCCTACAAAGTATCGCCATTTTTCAAGATGAAATCCAAGAAGTTCTAACAGAACAACCAAACAGAGCAGAGCAAGAGTTAGAAGCTGAAGCTAAAGACTTGGCAAAGAGAAACCAAGAAAACAATTCAGAGCAGTTAAGCCAGCCTAATCCCCAACAGACTCCACCACAAGCCACAGAAATAGATGACAAGTATGCCAAACTACATAGCTACTTCAAGCAAGTAGAATTAGATGTGCAACAAAAACGCATCAAAACCAAGACAGATTTTAAAGAGAGTTTTCTCAATTATGCCAAGACCCACATGACAGAAGCAGAGCTCAAAGTCTTGTTAGTGCTTTCTCAAAAACAACCCAGCAAGCTCACCCAAGAACATCGCAATCTCATTAATGACGCTTTAGAACAGGCTCACGGCAATAAACACATGCAAGATTTAGGCTTGCAACTGAGTGTCAAAGCCGTGTTAGGACATCCTTTAGAAGCAGAACACTATACCGCTATTCAAAACTATGTGCAACAATGCCAAGCAAGCCTAGAGCCTATGGATGGCAAGGTTGCTGATGCAATGAATCGATGTCTTAAGACAATGCAAAAAACTAGAGAGACTAGCCAGCAAGAAGTAGGTCAAACAAGAGAAACCAGCCAAGCACAGCCAGCTCCACACAACACGCCAATACCTGAGCCGTGGTTAGAATCCCAAAACTCCAGTGTTCATCTAAGTTCTGCCACAAATAATGAATTAAACCAACAAGCACAGACCAATGCTCAAGCCCAACCAGTGGCAAACAACACACCTACACTCATACCTGAACCCTGGCTAGACGCTCCTAAAAGACCTAGAGGCAGAAGGCGTTAATGGCTTATATCAAAGATGCCATCTATCTGCCCTTAGATCGCATTTTGCAAGATTATGGCTATGTGTTAGACAAAGAAAAAAGCACTCTTAACTACCCTGTACTCAAACACCCTAATGAAAGAGGGAAGCTTATTGTTAAGAATAGTGCAGGGAGTTATCACTACTTTAACACTGAAGATAGTAGTGATAGAGGCAATATCATCAACTTTTGTCAAAAACGTGGGTTGAGATTAGAGGATTTAATTAAGGGAGATACACAATACAAGCCAAAGAACTCTGCAATTTCTCAAACCAGCCAGCAGAAACACAAGAGTCTTAAAGAGATTTTTCAATCCCTACTTCTCTATGATTTAGATAAAAGTCAACTTCTAAGAAGCAGGGGCATTCAAGGCACTCTCTTTAAAAGCTATCAGCACTCTTTGAGGGTTGATGGACATAACAACCTCTGTGTGCCCAATTATCTTTGTGAAAATCAAGGACTTATACTAAGCGCCATTAGCAAACGCTTAAATAGACCACTTGCCATCCACGCAGATGGCTCGCCTAGAGACAAGCCACTAAAAGAACTTTGTCAAGGCTCTAAGGGTGTGCAAATGCTTATGCCTAATGAAGGCTTGATGGCTGTTAAGTCTATTGTGATGACAGAAAGCATCTTAGATAGCATGGCATATCTTCAAATGAAAAACTTGGACCCTAATACAACTCTATTATTAGGCAGTGCGGGGCAGTTTGGAGTAGAGAAGATACGCGCCTTCGTGAGTGGATTATTTCAGCAGATGAACCAAGACAAGAGTCAAGAATACCAGCAGTATATGCAAGAAATGAAAGCCTACAAAGAGTGGAGGCTCTATGAGAGAGAACAAGCCCAAAAGCCTAAAGACACACAGCCCACCATCAATAAAACCTCAAAGATTAGCTTTTCAAAACCTAAATATTTTGACAAACGCAACCCTAAAGAGATGCCAGTTAGTTATTGGCAAGAACAAAGCGTGAACACTCTAGCAGAATTGGCACAAGCCATAAAGTCTTCCCCTTATTCTAGTGCGGTATTTGAAAAAGGCTATCGCAATGCTTCTAATGCTAAGAGTTTCACTAATCTTCTCATCTATGACATTGATAATGACAAGGACAGCCCCCAACTCACCTTAAAGCAAGCCCAAGACTTGTTAGAAAAACACGACATAGAAAGCTTAATAATGCCCTCTAAGAGCCACCAAGCAGAGAAGAACGGACATATCGCTGATCGCTATCGTGTCCTTATCCCCACAACACAGCCTTTAGGCTCTTTAGATACAGACAGCTTCTTAAAAGTAAATAGTTTAGTGGCTAAGACTCTAGGTTTATACGACTTCATAGATAAAAAAGTCGTGGTAGATAGGGGAAGGGCTTATTATAAGAGCCCTGAGAGTGCCGAGCCTGTGTTTGCAAAAGGTAAGAAGGTATTAGACATAGAGCCCTTTAAACAACAAGTCTCTGTAAATCTCTTCACAGAGAAAATCCCTAGAAAGATGTTTAGTCCGCCTAGTGTGGTTAATCCGCCTGACTTGTCTGTCAATGTGATTTTAGCTTGTGATAATGATGAACAAGGACAACGCTATACACAGCTGTTAGAAGAGATATTTTTTAATTGCACAAACCAATTACCAGAAGTCTATACCCCCTTTTCCAAAGACTGCAATGACGATCTCAAACTGAGCCAGATTATAGAGGATAGCAATGTCAATGCTAGTAGTGTGCATAGGTATGTCTCTAGGGGCTTGGAGGAGTTAGAGAATCCCTATGTCTGTGTGGAGAGCAAGAGAGAGATTTTAGAGAAGTTAGAGAGCATTGCTAGCATCAAAAACTTCAATGCTAACATGATGAGTAGGTTGGAGAGGCTGAAGGTGGGGGTGAATCGTAACATAGGAAGGAAGTATGGGAGATAAATATCCTGCAGGGAGTTTCTTTGCAAAGGTAATTAACTTTTTTCAAGGACCCGCAGAGAATGTGGTTAGTGATTTAGCTACACAGATGACAGAGCTTTTCAGAGTGCAGATGAGTTTGAATATCATCCTCTCTATCCTGTTTATGGTATGGGCTTATAAACGGGTCAAGGAAGGGGATTTGTTTCAATTCAAAACTTTGATGGGTGTGGGGGTGTTTGTAGTGTTTGTAGGTATTATTAACTGGGCAATCTCTGAGCCAGCTACTTACATACGCGAGATTAAAAACATTATCTACATCCCTGCAGAAGCCTTAACAGACATAATTGACAAGAGTATGCGAGCTTTTTTTAACGCAGAATTTGAAAATATTTCTAAAGGCGAGCACACATCTATTGCAAATTTAATTGATCGATCCTACTACGGGATCACCTTATTTTATAGTGCGGTGTTCAAAGAATTAGGATGGAAGATGTTTTTCACGATGCTGCCCCAACTTGTCTTGTTTTTCTTATTAGTAGTCGCACAAGTGCTATTTATAGCCCTAGTTTTAATCATCGTGTTGATGGTGTTTGTAGAAACAAAAATTTGGCTAGCCCTAGGCATTGTAGTCTTGCCTTTAGGGCTATTTCCCCAAACTAAGGGTATGTTATTTAGCTATATTAAGAAGTTGCTCTCTTTGACTTTTTATAAGCCCTGCCTAATGTTGGTAGCCTTTTTCAATTTTAATATTATCAAAGAGACAACTAAAAAAATCCCCTCACAAACTGAAATTAAACAAGAATTTTTTGGAGACCCTTCTAAACTTTTACAGAATGGCGTAGCAGCAGTTAATGGAGTGCTGGATTCTGTTGGATTATTGGGACATTTAGTGCTTTTGATTTTATCTTCCTTGGTTTGTTTCTACCTTGTCAAGCGCATTCCAGATTTTATCAATGGCATTTTTAACACAAGTGGAGGTGTGGGCGCAATCACTGAAATGATGCAAAAGATAGGCATGACAGCAGGGGGTGTGGTAGTAGGGGGTTCTGCAGTAACGGCTGCCAATAAGATCACTCAGGCTTATCAGAGTGCAGGAGGGGGGTTAGCAGGCGTGAGAGCAGGACTAGGAGCTCTAGGGACAATGGGAGCAACAGGGGGAGTTAGTGCTGTGGCTGATAGAGAATCTATTAGTGCGGGAGTGAAGTTTGGTGTGCACACGATCAAAAATGCTTTGGGGAGTGGATTTGCAACAGGCAGTAATACGGGCAATCAATACAATCCCCCAAACAACACGCCCAATACTGGCAAAGGAAACTGGGAAAACCAGAAAGGGGGCGGGTGAATTAAGCTAAAAAATGTTACAATGCTAGTTTTTGAGTTTTTCTTGAAAAAGGGTTTTTTCATGCAACAGACTTTAAAGCGTGCGCTAAAGAGTGTTGGTTTAGCGGGTCTTTTTGCTACTTGTGCTTATGCAACTGAGAGCGCGGAGTATTATTCTACTCATAAACAAGAGCGAGAGAAGGTGCTGAAAGAGTGCGACAGACTTTTTCCTAATTTGAGTGAAGCCCAAGAGGCTAAATGTGAACGGGCAGAAGAAGGGAATAGATTAGCAGATCAGCGCGCAAGAAAGCAAAAGAAAAATAGCTTAACTGCTATGCTAACGCAGTGTTACATCAGAATGGCAGATGGTCTAGAAAAGGGACAAGATGTCTTAAAAACAGACAAGAAGTGCAGGTTGCTAGTTAGGAGGAGTGCATTTGTTACTTACACCTTTGGATATTATCCATTGCCTCAATTATATGATGTCAATGTTGTCATGGATAGATATCCCAATAATAAGAAAACTCACAAATATGATGACCTCAAAATCCGTCATGCCTTTTTAATCAAGTGCTATAGGACCTTTTCTAGCCAATTACGCAAATATGGTAGCTACCATCCTCTAAAAACTGACTTCCGCCATGAGTGTATGAGTGCTTTAGACGTAGAGCTCGGTTACCCACGCCATACAATTTACGATTTTCTAAGGAATGTAGAATTTTGATAGCTTTCTCATAGATACTAACTCTTAAGGCGCAGGATCAGGCATACCATGCCTATCTGTATTTGAATAGACCTCTAACTCTTTATCTCTACTCTTATAATTAACCATCTTAGTTCTATCCACGCCACTCAGCCCGATTCCGTATTCTCTTTTATAGACATCCGCCACCAATGCCGAGTGCATCGCCATCGTCTTATTCAAAAAGAGCAACTGATTAGTAATCTCTCTCAAATACGCAAGCGTCAAGCCCTTGATTTTTTGGTTATAGTCTGCAAAGACTTGGGATTGAGCATCTTTGCTTGTAGCTGCTGCTAGAGTCTCTTGAAATTGCTTAGTGATTTGATCTAAATCATTAGAAAGTTTGTCTTTAGTGAGGAGTATAGGTTCACAGGTATGAGTGTTTGGGTTCTCTTTGCAATATTGAATTTTCTGTTTATTATCATTAGCATTCTTGTCTGTTACACCCAAATCAGCCTTGAGTGTGTCTAATCTTGCAATTAACGGTTGGATTTTTTCATTGAGCTGTTGTTCTTGTTTGATTTTCTTTTTAAATTTAGCCACAGCTCTTTTAAGCCGTTCTTGGTTAGCTGTGGTGTAATCTCCTTTTAGGATTGCTTTAGCTTCTGCTGTGAAAGAATTATCCATATCCACTTCATCGCGCGCTTCATTGAGGCTTTCACACACCATTAAACCCATAGATTTACCCGTAATCTCATCTTTCAAGTTTTGGTAGGCTGAAAGAGTGTTGTCATCACTGAGAGTGCGCAACAGAGCTTTAGCATCTTTGACTAGCCTAGTTTCTGCACCAGTGCCTATAATTGCCTTGCTTAAATCCGTTGTTTTGTAACTCAACTTATCCAAGTCCAACCACGGACACTCTTTTTTCAAATACTTATCCCTTAATTTGTCTCTAATATCAAAATTCTCTACAGCTTGCTTCAAGTCTTCATAATTAGCCTGAATGCTAGCAATTTGGCTTTTAAACTGATCTAGCAGATGCATAGGATTAGCAATGGTGATAGCAGAACCACTAATAAGAGCATTTGCCTTGTTCATTAAGTCATTGACTTTGTTTAACTGAGCAATTTGCTCTTGAGCTTTAGAGATCATCTCTTCGTATTTTCTAATCCCATCTACAAGTTTGCCTATCATGGTGGTTTGTTGGCTATTAGTAGTGGCTAAATGGGCATTTGCCTCAGCATCATAGGTGAGCATACCAGTAGCCAAGGCACCAGAGACAAGAGTGCTAGAGAGAATAAGGGAAAGGAAAGGCTGATGAGCATTCTTAAGCATCCTAACTCTCCTTTCTCTCCATTATACACCCCCATCCTTAAGTTTTTAAAAGCGTGTCAAACACGCAAGCGACCTTTTTGTTGTGTTCTTGAGTAGTGTGGATATAGACCTTAGTAGAGAGGAGGGATTTATGCCCTAGAGCTCGGCTAGTGAGAACTAAATCCTGTGTCTCTTGGTAGATCAGTGTAGCAAAGCTATGCCTAAAGAGATGCAGACCTGTGCCGTATGTGTGGCAATGCTTGATCTTAGAGCATTTGAAAATCTTAGCGATGAAGTTTTTGAGCTGGCAAGTTCTTTGAGATTGTGTGGCTTTTTTGAAAAGAAACACCCCATTGAAATATTGCAACCTCCTATGGTCGTTCATCCAATCGTGCAAAGCCTGTTCTAAGATGGATTTTCGAATGTAGGTTTTTCTCTCTTGTTTGTTCTTGCCTAGCACGAGAATGGAGTAGTTTTGTTCTTCAGGCTTGATATTCTTGAGCTCTAAATTAAACACTTCGTTTTTTCTAAGACCGCCTAGTATCACAAGCAAGAGAATACACTTATTGCGCTTTTCATAACTAGAGCGCGGCTGGTAGTCTAGGAGTGTTTGGACAAAGGTTTTCAAGTCTTGAGCATTGAGATGTTTGGGCAGACTCTGTGTTGTCTTAGCAAAGGCGAGGTTTTTTAAAGAGAAATCAAAATGGTATGCGCGTTTTCTATCCAAATAGTCAAAGAATTGTCTCAAATACATCACATATTTAGCCATAGAGCTAGGTTTTCTAGTCTGTGCCAACTTAAAGAGAAAACTAATCACTTGCTCCTCTGTAAGACTTCTCAAGCTCTTTAACTTGAGATGGGCTTTAAAGTGGATGAAAAACAAGAATAAGATGCGCGCCATCAAAATATGCTTGATGCCTTGATTGTAGAGTTTGTGGCAGAGACTCTCTAGTGCGCTGATATGTGGGCATTTCAAAATTTCTTCTTGGTAGCCGAGCACCTTGGCCATATCCTCTAAAGCCTGCACAGGTGTAAAGCTTTTAATCTTATAGTGTAAGAACGCCTTGATATTTTCAAAGAGTTCTCTTTGTGTTCTGCTCAAACGCAAAACTGGATTAGTTTTTATTTTTGCCATTTTCATCTCCCTTATTGAGTTTGTTAAAAAGAATGCAATTTTAAAGAGAGAAAATGAGAATGCCTAAAAACACCTCCCTTGAGTGCGGGATTACTAGTAGAAAACGGAATAAGTTTTCCCCCTAAATATAAAATAAAATAAGGGAAAGAAGCTTTAGCTTCTTACTAACCTATTGTTTGTTTTTCATGCATGTATGATGTGTGAGCAAATTTTTTTGAAAAACTTAAAAATCCCCTCAATCTCTCCAAGTAGAGACTATAGAATCTTGCCAAAACCTCATAAGTGTGGCACGATATGTATTAAGAGGTGAATTGCTAAAGGCTATCAGCAAATTTTAAGTTTTACAAGGCTCATAGAACGCTTTAAAAAGAGTGGTTAGTGTGTTTGTATGGTTTGGCTTGTGTGTGGCTCTAGGGAAAGCCTAGAGCGTTTAAATGAAATACTACCTGTATTGCTCTAAAATGGCTTAGAATTGATTAAGAGTATTGGTAATGGGCTGATATGGATTTTTGTAAAGTTGCCTTCTATGAGCCTTTAAAAGCATTAAAAGGTAATGAGAAGTGTTTTGAAATGGGAGAAGTGAATTATCGATGGCCTCTGCCATTTTCCTTGCTAGAGGTCCCATTGTATGTGAATGCTGACTGGGGTTTTAGCTGTGGCTGTGTTCTGGTGTCTTGCTGTGTTTGCTCAAGCTCTGGAGATTTATTGTTTTGCTGTTGCTTGAGCTCTGTGAGCTCTTGGGACATTGTTTGGAGTGTCTTTTGTTGATCTTGCAACATTTGCATCATTGCCTTGAAGTCTAGAGTAGCTGGAACTTGTGAGTTGGTAGTCAAATCAGGTCGGGTTGTTTTTGGCTCAGATGTGTGAGCTTGGTGTGTTTGGGTGGGGAGTTGTTGATTGTATTGGTTCTGTCCATCTGCATCAATAGAAGGCTTCAGAGTGGGTTGTGCGGTGTGGAGCACACGAGAAACTTTTTGAGTTTGAGCTAACTCTCTTGTCGTGAAAGCTGACTCTCTTTGCTCGACTTTGAGCTTTTGCAAGAGCAGTTTAGCATCTTGCAAGATCAGAGGCAAGTCTTGTGCGTGGGTGTTTAAAAAGCGATTAGCACTTAAAATCTCTTTAGCCATGAAAGACAAACTCTTGCTGGTGCGCCCCAGTGAGCGGTTGAGTTGGATATGGTTTGGATGGAGCAAGAGATTTTCTTGTTCTTGTTGGGTTGTGACTTGTTTATACTGCTGTGTCCATTGATTCCACTCACTCTCTAAGTCCTCTTTTTCTTGTCTAAGTGTATTGAAGCGTTGCACTAAGAAAGCTAGGCGTTCATTGGCAATGTTGAGCAGGGTTTGTTGGTTTCTATGGATAATGAAGAGTTGTCTCTCTTGCTCACTGGGATTGACTTCTTTGAGTTGGGACACAAGGTGCTCTAAAGTTTTGAGTTTGTAGAAGTGGTGTTTAAGATTTTTAAGCGTGGGTTGTTGGTGGTGCAGAGCTTGGGCGATGTGGTCTAAGAAGTTAGGATTGATAAAGTTTCTCTCTTGGGTGGTGCGCTGCATTTCTATTTCACTTTTAAGTTGGGAGATAAACACAAGAGTGTTTTTATCTAAGTAGCGTTTATCTAAGCGTTGGTATTGCTCATAGATGGCTTGTTTCTTTTGTAAGAGCGTGAAGCCTCTAGTTTGTTGTGCAAAGAGTGTGTAGGTGTAGTCTAGCCAAGCTTGCAAGCTCTCTTTAGTGTGGGTAATGTGCTGTTGGTGTTGTTCTAAAGCTTGGGTGAAGTGGGCTTTTAAATCTTGGAGTGTGGAGACATCTAGGGCATCTAAAGACTCAAAGTGTTCTTTGTTAGTCTCATTATAGCCTTTGGAGAGAGTGGCACGTCTTTGAAGTTCTTCTGGGTTGATATGAAATAAACCTGTTTCTTCCCAAGCACGGCGGGATAAGACTTGTCTAACGCACAAGAGCTTATCCTCATAAAATTTAGCCTGCTGTTCTAAGTATTTAATGCGTTTATGGATAGCTTGTGAGCCGACACTGAGGAGCTCTTGGTTATAATGATTGAGATGCTCTTCTTTACTAGCCAAATCTTTTTCTGCTTCTTTCTCTTCCTCTCTAATGGCACATAAGCGTTGGTTAAGATTATCCAAGGCTTGTAAGCTAGGTTGATTGACATAGAGATGCTCAGGGATTTGCAACCACGCATTGATACGATAACTAAACTCTTCTCGCAAATCATGGAAGAACTCTTTGCAATCTGTGCGTGTGGCAAAACGCAATCTCTTTTTAGTGATTTGATTAGTCTTGTTGATAAAGACATGGATATGGGCGTGTTCTTGGTGATTGTGGGGCACTAAGGCAAATTTGTAATCAGGCATACAGGTTCTGAGTGTTTCAAAGGTAGTGTGGAGCAGATTGTGCATTGTCAGGTCATCTGGTTTTTCTTTGAGAGAAAAGACCAAATGCATCGCTTCGTTGCAATCTCTGAGTACATCAAAATCCTGTGTCCATTCCTCCAAAATGTCTTTCATACTCTTTTGCTCAAACCACTGAGTATAAGCTAATTTGTCATCTGTGCCTTTAAGGGCATAGACAAGCGCATTTTTCAAATGCGCGCGCTTCATCTGCCCGATATTTTTGATGATTACGGGAGTTTTTGTTTCGCTGTATATGAACTTAGAAGGTGCACCTTTTTGCACAAAATTATTGAAACGAATTAAAAGCTTGGTATCATAAGTGTCTCTATTAGGTCTAGCCCTCTTGGGTTTGACGATCTCATCAATCCAATCTAAATCAGGCTTATAATCTAGTGGCGCATCTACAAGCTTTATTGCCAACAATCTCCCCTTATTTCCTATGTGTTTGAGCATAGATTGTAGCTAAAAAGTTTTGAAAAATTCAGAGAGAATTTTAAATATAGGTTTAAAGTGTGCAGGATAACACAAAGTGATCTAACACTTTGTGGCTAAAGTCCCTACACAAGGGGGTTAAAAAGCGTTTTTATCAAAAATAGATATTTTAAGAGTTTTTTGGCGTGTCCAATATTTGTCAAAATCTATGCAAGATGCAATGGTTAAGATTTTTTTAAGGTTTATATTAAGATTTATCTAAGGTTATTTTTAATCGAGTGAAGAACTGACTACATAATTTAATAATTTAATTTAGGAGAACTGAGGAGAAAATGTGCAGAGACTCTTAGTAGCTGGTAGGGAACTCTTGAAAACCATATTAAAATTCACATTAACAAGTATGAGAACTGAACAGAAAAACTATTGAGAACTGAGTAGGCATACTGTTAAGAATTAGATTAAAGTTGGTGAGGAACTGGATGGTAGCACAACAAGAACTCATAGGAGAATCATATCAGAACTACTCTTTAAAGCGTTGGAACTATCGTAACGACTACAGAATTAGAGTGTGCATTAAGAACTGCCATTGTAGATAGCTTGACAAAATTTCGGATTTTTGTGCTATATTGGCGTCAAGTTTTAGTTTGAGACTTAGAAGTGACTGAAAAGTTTCATTCTTATTGGCATTTAGCATTTTAGAATTTTTTGATGAGGACATTAGCGATATTTTGATAGCGCGCTCTAAGATTAAGACCAAGAGTTCTAAGTTCTATGCGTGAGAGAGAAGGAGAAATATAGAGAGCAAAAGAAAAGTAGTTCTTGAACTGAGAGGACCTACTTACAAGGAATGCAAGAAGCATGCCAAAGAAAGCAATGTGGATTTAGAAACTTTTTTAGTCTATATTGGAAGAGTACTTCTATCCAGTGCCTTCAGTTGAAACAAAACATCTGCGATAGCTCCAAGTGGCGATGGATAGAATCCCAAAGGCTTTGATTCAAATGGGGACTGTTTTAGCACTACAAGGGCGTTTTGAAGAGGCGCACGCAATACTTAGAGGGTTAGAAAACAAGATTTTAGAGCATCTGGAGATAGCTAAGTAGTGCTAAGTGATTTCTTGACCTTTTGCAAACACAAGAGCATTGACTACCTAGCAGGGGCAATGCTTGACATACTCCCCGCGCTTCGCGCTCAAAAAGGCTCACAAGCTTGTAGAGCACGCAAAAACAAAAATGCACCTCTTCTAAGCGTTGGGGGCTGCAGTGGTGGAAAAAAGAGGGGCGCAAAGACCACGCCCGGGGCACTCCAAAATAGCGCATAGAGTAGTACTCAAACACTTGGATACGCATCACTTCGATCCGCATGCCACCCCCTTAATCTAAGATGCTCATGGAGGCAACGATATTTATTGCCTCTTCTAGAGGGGTGGCGTCTATTTGGTGAAACCTTTGCGCCATTTTATAGATTTTGCACGCGCGGCGTAGATTCGTGGTGATGGCGGCAATTTGGCTCGCATGTTGCCCAAAAAGCAGGCTAAAATCTGCTTTTGAGGGGGCGCTAAAAGCATACTTGAGCGAGATACGGCTATAGAGTTGCAAAAGTTCCCCATGCTTGCCGCGCAAATTCTTCAGCAGTTGGGGCGTGCCCACCAACACGATGGGCATCTGTGTAAAGTCGTGCAGACGGCGCAAGGCTTCTAAGCTCGCGGTTTTGAGGTGTTCGGCTTCATCGATCAGCAAAATAGCCTGCCGCGCCTGAATATTTTTAACCAAGTTTAAAATAGTTTGTGCTACACTGGGCGCGCTTTGCACCCCCATATGTTCGCAAAGCCCCCTTAAGAAGTCTTTATCATTGAGTCCAGGGATCACCTCCAACAGGACGCATTGAGGGGATTTTTGGGCGTAAGCTTTTAAACTTGCGCTTTTGCCACTTCCTGCCTCTCCATATAACAAGCACATTTCTTCACACACGACGGCTTGGTCGATGAAGAAGTGCGCATTTTTGTAGTTTTCAAGCTCCTTGAGGGGGCTTTTTTGGAGTTTAACGCGCTCTTGGGCTTGGTGGCGGTGGGCGTGCATGAAGTCTTTGATACTTGCCTCAAGGGCGCTGACATCTTTGACCTCGTACTGACCCTTCAAGTACTTTGAGAGGAGCGCGGGGGAGCGTCCGATGGAGCGCGCCACTTGCGCCTGTGAGAGGTGAAACTCGCGGATAAATGCCTCTAATTCTTTGCCTAGATACATTCTATTCCTTTTCAATGTCGATTACTTTTGTGTTGAACACGCCTTAAACACCGCTTCAAGATTGCAAGCTCTAAAGAAGCGGGTAAACACCCATATTCCCTTTCTGTATGTGTATTTGCTCCAACTCTTGCACACTAGGGCATACATAGGGCGCGCCCCGCGCCTTATGTATGCCCTAGTGTCCGAATTTGCGTTCTAGCTCCTCCGTGCTGTAAAGGGGTTTGGGTTTTTGGGGGGTTTAAGATATTGTTGAGATCTCCTGCCCCGCGTGGTAGGCTTGCGCTAAAAGCTCTTGTAATTTGGCGCGTGAGAGGGTGATGTGATCGTCTTCTAAGACTTCGACGTCAACCTGTTGCCACACAAGCGCCTCTTCTTCAGTCATAACCTGCCGCCTTTCTCAATCTGCGCAACGCTTCTAGGGTGTTCATGCTGCGCTTTTGGGGGGTGGGGGCTTGCGCTGCTTTGCCTTTGGGGGGGCTCTTGGCTAAGATGTTTGCTACATTGGCTTTACGGTGCGCGGCGACTTTATCGCGCGCGTGCTTGACCGCTTCTAAGAAGGGGTTAATTTGCCCCTCTATGTAGGTTTTCTTCGCCCGCTTGAAGCTTTCTAAATCCATACACTCCGCATTAAGTTGTGTACTTCTAGCCGTACAAATGAACTTGCCTAAAGGGGTATAAAGGTTGACTTCTTGGGGATTGTCGATATTTTCCACCACTAACACGCCATCGCCAATCGCGCATGTATCCCAAATTTGGGCGCTGGTGTAGGTCTGCCCGTTGAACTCGACCCCAAAGGCGCGGATGGTGCGGTGGTGTTGTTTGCCCATGAAGGCGCGAATCTGGATTAATTGCTGGGGTGTGGGCACATGGGGGGCATGGGCGCGGTAGTCGTTATACATTTCGTTTAATTTATAATCTATAACGGTTTGTAGTTCATCCTCAAAGAGTAGTTCATGTTCGGGTATGCGCGTTTTAGCCCCGCTCAAAGTGTCTTTCTTGCTGGCGTACTGGGCTTCGATTTGTTGGCGTTGGGCAACACTATTACCCAAATAGCCCGGTAGCCATTCGAGCGCGCTGTGCAACACGCCCTCATAAAAACACCAACCTTCCTAGGACTGTCCATGTTCATAGAAAATGTGCCTATGCTAGCATGAAAGCTTGTGAGAATGCGTTTAGAAAGAACTCCACTCTATAAGAGCCATATAAATCCCTTTTGATAAACTAAGCGTCTCTTTGAATAGATCTATCTTTTCAAGATAGCTTCAAATATGATATACTATCATACCAAAAAGGATACTTTTATGAAAAAATGTGTGCTGATGGCTTTGATTTTAGGAGGGGTTTTACAGGCACAAAGCCTGCTTTATAGTCCTGAAGTACTTTCGCTCTATCTACATCAAGAAGATGATAAGGTGGCAGGGCGCTTATTGCCCACCAATGCTTTTAATGTGCTCAAAACTCAAGGTGCACGCGTACTCTTGCGCATCGAAGGCTATAGCAATCCCAAAGCCCCCTTTGCGCTCTATGCCAACGATCACCAACGCGTGCTTGTGGCTGTCTTCGCCAAAAACACTCCCTTAAAAATTATGCATCTTGGCTCTTCAAAAGAGGGTAAATGGGATCGTGTCCGCGTGGAAATGTGGACCGATAAGGCTAAATTTAGCCCTGATCTACAAGCAATCCTAGCGCGTGCCCAGGAACTTTTTTCAAATAATTGTGGTACTTGCCACACATTACATAAACCTAGAGAATTCCGTGCCAACGCATGGCCCGCTATTTTTCGCTCTATGCAGGAACGCACTGCCATCGCCAAAAAGGATCGCTGGCTAGTGATTCAATACCTACAAAAAAACGCTAAAGATTTTAAAATCCCCTGAAAGGCTTACTATGTTAGATCGCCGTAAGTTTTTGAAGCTCAGTGCCTCATTAAGTGCGTTGCCTTTATTGCCCTCTGGACTACAAGCTTCTAAGAGTACAGGTATTAAGCCCGGATTGGTGCGTAATGGTTCAGTCATTAGTGCAGCCCACTGGGGCGCATTGAAACTCGTACTCAAAGAGGGCAAAATTGTTAAAAGCGAGCCATGGGAGAAGGTTACAGAGATGGATAATCCCTTACAACATTACACGCCCTGTTTGGCTTACCGTTCGCGGATAAAATATCCTTTTGTGCGCCAATCTTACCTCAAAGATCCCAATAACCCTAAGCCTGAACTACGGGGTAAAGAGCCTTTCATACGCGTACCCTATGAACAAGCTATCGCATTAGTGGCTGAGCAATTGCGTAAAACTAGAGAAAGCAAGGGGAATAATGCTATCTTTGGGGGAAGTTATGGCTGGAAATCTAGTGGGAATGTACATAATGCACGTACTTTATTGCACCGCTTTTTAAATCTTACCGGGGGGTTTGTGGGGGGCTTGGGGGATTATTCTACAGGCGCTTCTCAGGTAATTATGCCTTATGTGTTGGGTTCAATTGAAGTCTACGAACAACAGACTTCATGGGAGAATATTTTAACATATTCCAAATGCGTGGTAATTTGGGGGGCTGACCCACTTGCCACTTTGCGCATTGCATGGACAGCCACCGATCAACGAGGATTAGCCTATTTTGAAAAACTTAAAAAAAGTCAAATTAAGGTGATTTGTATTGATCCCGTCCGTACAGATACAGCGGATTTTCTAGGTGCGGAGTGGATTGCTCCACGCCCTAACACGGATGTGGCATTGATGCTAGGCATGGCATATCAGTTAGTAGCAACCAATAAACATGATAAAAAATTTCTAGATACTTACACAACTGGTTTTGAAGTTTTCCTAGAATATTTGCAAGGCAAAAAGGACGGCGTGCCTAAAAGTCCTGAGTGGGCGAGTGAAATTTGTGGGGTGAGCGTAGCGACCATTAAAAGGTTAGCCACCCTCTTTGCCAGCCAACAGACCATGTTAATGAGTGGTTGGGCAATGCAGCGCGCCCAACATGGCGAACAGCCTCATTGGATGCTTGTTACGCTTGCTTGCATGCTCGGACAAATCGGCACAAAGGGTGGGGGTTTTGGGTTGAGTTATCATTACAGTAATGGGGGTGTACCCACCTGTAAGGGAGGGGTAATCTCGGGCATGAATGCACTCAGGCGGGGCATATGGAAAGAAGGCAAGTTTATAGGCTTGGTCTCTGAGGCACACAGCGAGGATGTTCCAGAGTGGTTAGACGATGGAACGAGTAGTGCAATCCCGGTGGCGCGTATTGCCGATGCCTTGCTCAACCCGGGTAAAACCTTAGAACATAATGGGCAAAAACTGATCTATCCGGACATTGATTTTATCTATTGGGTGGGGGGTAATCCCATCGTGCATCAGCAAGACACTAATAAAAATTTACGCGCGTGGCGCAAGCCCCGTACAGTAGTAGTGCATGAAATCTATTGGACACCTACAGCCAAAATGGCAGATATCCTTTTGCCCATCACCTCTGCCTATGAACGCGACGACATCACTATGAGTGGAGATTATTCCAACATGCACATTATTCCTATGAAGCAAGCTATTGCTCCAGTAGGGGAAAGTAAAGACGATTACCAAATCTTTTCTGATCTGTCTCGTCATTATGGGCAGGAAATTTTTGAACTCTTCACGCAGAAGAATCAAAAGCCCAAGGATTTTATCCGCGAGTATTACGAAAGCGCGCGTCAGCAAACTAAAAGCTTTGGCGAACTCTTCACTCCCATGCCCAGCTTTGAGGAGTTTTGGGCAAAAAATGTGCCCATCACATTCCAACCTACTGCCGAAAGCCAGGAATGGGTGCGTTTTGCTGATTTTATTGAAGATCCCATCCTTAACGCCTTAGGCACAGACTCCGGACTCATTGAAATCTATTCTCCTCGTGTGGCTAGCTATAAATACCAGGATTGTCAAGGACATCCGATGTGGTTTGAGCCTAGTGAATGGCTGGGCAATGCCTCTAAACAAACTCCATTTCATTTAATCACTAGCCATTCTAAATACCGCCTGCATTCTCAACTCTGTCAAACCCGTTTGCGTGACATCTATGCCATACAGGGGCGTGAACCCATTTTGATCCATAAAAAAGATGCCAAAAGGTTGGGAATTAAAAATGGCGACGTGGTGCGAGTGTTCAACGCACGCGGAGAGGTGCTGGCGGGTGCAGTGGTTAGCGATTGTATTAGACAAGGGGTGGTGCGCTTGTGCGAAGGTTCATGGTATGACCCGGACAACAAAGGGCTATGCAAGTCAGGAAGCGCAAATGTGCTCACTATGGATAAACCTGCTTCGAGACTTTCTAATGGCAACTGCGCGCATACAAGCTTGGTCAATATCGAAAAATATACCAAACCTCTACCTCCTTTAAGTGCGTTCCACGCACCTAAGATTAGAAACGGATCATAATGTTCACAGGATACATTAGGGCACATTACAAGCATCTCTCCAATACTTTATAATCCTACCTAAAGACTTTTATCTGTGCTGGGCTTAGACAGGGTTAAAGTATGTGTAGTAGGACTAAACCCCTAGCCCTCCAATCTTTAAAAGGCTTGTCATCGTTATTTATCTATGTCTTGGTATTATTGCTGCCGCCTAACCTTTTATGGCAAGATTTTCAATAATTCTAGGAAACCCAACTCCCTTTAAGCAACCCCTAAGCTTTACAAAGATAGAATACGCTTTTGCCTAAGCAAATGGGGG
>NZ_FZMF01000002.1 GCF_900197685.1 Helicobacter baculiformis
TCATAGGGGGATTTGCTGTAGGGGTGGGGGGCTGCTAAAGGGCTTTTTGGGGGGGATGATCGCGCAGGCTAGGAGATAATAATACTGCTTGAGCCGATCTATCAAAGCGGAGTTTGGCATCTCCTCTAAAATGCCCGGAGAAAAACACACACTCTCTAAAGAGATAGAACGCATTAAATCCGGATTTTGCAAATCGGCTTTAAAACTTTGGGCATAGCCATAATTGGTTTCATGTACGCGCACCGCACTCACACTCAAAGGCGCTTCGCCATTATGAAACTCTGTGGCGCGCACTATCGCGTCTAAAAAGAGATGAAACATCAGGGCATACCCCTCCGCACTGGGGTTAAACCCTAATTTCACATGGCGCGTGCAGGTGGTGGCAATGAAGTCTTGAAATTCTGGGGATTCGCGATCCCAAAAGTGGTGGGCGTGATCAAAGGCATCAATGAAGCTAGCGATCTCGTTTTTAAACAAGCCAAAATCTAAGATCATCCCTGCATGATCGAGCTTGTGCGCCTCCACAAAAACCTCTAGGGTGTAATTATGCCCATGGATACTGCTCGCACAACGCTTGGAGGTGCAGTTGCGCACGATATGGCTAGCACAAAAATGAAAAGTTCGTCTAATTTGCATGATCTAACGCTTGTAACATGGCATGTAAACGGGGAGTTTTTCGTAATAGCGATAATGTTCTGAACGGGTAAAGTCGATACGCTGAATAGTGTTACTAATGAGATCTTCATAAAGCTTATTATATCCACAAGTCTCGCCCATCACACTCCCATCAATGTAGAGGACGCGCTTATTGCGCACATTGTCCCACCAGTCTAAAATAAAATGCGACCCTACAAGCATCTTACTATAGGCAGAAAACCCATTGATTGCATAATAATCTGTGGGCATTTTGGCGCAATAAAATTGCCCTCCATGCCAATAGCAATGATTGCTCTTAGCGCGATCGATTAAAGTGTAATTATAGGTGTAAATGGGTAATGCGGAAATGTTGCGTACTACATGGACATAAATAATATTCTTAGCTTGAGAAATGGGATAATCTTTCAATTTGAAGACATTGTAAAAGCCGAGTTGTTGTAACCGATAGACAATAAAAGACAGATAATAAGAACTGATCATATCTTCCTTATCATGCACTACTACAATCGGAGAATTAAAGTTAAAGGCATAATCCCCGCGCACTTCTGAGAAATACCCCATATTCAAGCGGTGGCAACCCGTGAGCACAAAAACAAAAGGTACGAACAAGACCAAAAAAGCACGGCGCATCCACACATTCATTTCCATATCCCCATTTTACTACAAAGTTTGGGCATTTATACCCATTCCTGTAGAATTTGCAAATCGGCGTAGCTGGTCATATTGAGAGTGATGGGTGTAATGGAGACATACCCGCGCGCAATGGCCTCAAAATCACTCAAAGCCCCCCCACGTTCTTCCCATTTTAAAGGGTTGAGTCCTAACCAGCAGTATTGCTTACCCTTGGGGTCTGTTTTGAGATGTACATTGTTTGTATAGAGACGCACACCCTTTTGGGTGATCTTAATCCCTTTAGGCGCGTTTTGAGGGATGTTTACATTTAAGAATTTGCGCGCTTTGGATGCAAAGGGAAAGCCGTGCTCGATACATTGTTGCACAAGGCGTAGGGCAATTTGAGTAGCCATGCTAAAATCGTGTTGGGCAAACTTGGCACGATCTTGAATACTTTGAGAAATGGCAATGGAAGGGATTTTATGCAAAGTCCCCTCAATAGCCCCGGCCACCGTGCCCGAATAAAGCACATCCTCACCCATGTTAGAGCCATGATTAATGCCAGAAATCATTAAATCAAAGGGCCTTTGACTCATGGAGACCGCTAAACACACACAATCGCTAGGTGTGCCATCATCAACTCGAAAATAGTCCTTGTCTATTTCTTCGATACGTAAGGGTACGCTGATTGTGATTCCATGCCCACAGGCAGAACGCTCATTTTTGGGTGCGACCACCATCACATCGGCGATACTGCTGAGCGCGTCCCTTAGGGCAAGCAACCCTCTAGCTTCGTAACCATCGTCATTGGTGAGCAAGATATGAGGTTTCATGCAAGTTCCTTCAGCAAAGTCTGCAAATAGAGCGCAAGAGTGGAGGGAAATGTTGCTAGTGTTTTTAACAAATTCACTTTAAGTTCTTGCAAATAGGTTTTAGCTTGAGGCAGACCTAGCAAATTGACATAGTTATTTTTAAAGGTATCTAGTTGGGTACTTTTTCCCGACTGGGCGGGGCTTTGGGTGCGATCAATAATATCATCGCGTACTTGGAAAAACAACCCCAATTGGATTCCAAAATCAAAGAGGGCTTGTGGCAAATTTGAAGGAGCGCGATCGCCCACCACCAGCGCACCCATCTTCAAACTCGCCGCGATAAGTTGCGCAGTTTTGAGAGTATGCAAGGTTTCTAATTCCTGACAATTAAGCGCTTTATGCTCAAAGTAACAATCTAACGCCTGTCCTAAGACCATGCCTCCTATCCCACCACACATAGCTAATAAAGCGATAAGTTGTACTTTCAAGGTGCTATCCAAGCACGCTTGGGTAATGCAATAGAAAGCATAGGTATTCAGTCCATCGCCTACTAGAGTGGCAGTAGTAACACCATAGGTTTTATGCAGAGTGGGATGTCCCCGGCGCAAAGATGCGTTATCCATACAAGGTAAGTCATCATGAATAAGCGAATAGGTGTGTAAAACTTCCAAAGCGAGGGCAACAGGAAAGCTTATGCGCACAGCTTCTATATCGTGCTCAAAGGCACAAAGTACTGCCAAAAATAATTTTGGTCTAAAACGCTTACCACCATTTTCCAACATTTCCCAAAAGGCTTTTTCAAAAAAAGGGTGGAAAGTCTCTATGGGAGGTTTAGCGCGGAACACATAGCTGTTAAATTCCTCACAAACTTGCGTATAAAAGTCTAGAGCATTCTCACAGACGCACATAAAATTCAAAGCCCTTTCTCATGATCAACATTTCAATTTGTCCCTGCATAAAAGCTTTACTCAACGCTTTTTGCAGGGCAACATGCACAGACTGCCCGCGTTTAATGATGGGTTTCCTATTAATCCACACCAATCGATCGCCCACATGAAGCTTGTTTAAAGGAGGAGTTAAGTGTGTGGCTTTGGTGATCACCAAATCATCGTTCACGGCAATACCAAAGCGTTCTAAAAAAGTATCGGGCAATAAAAACCCTCCATGTCTTTTGTCCACACGCACCACAAAGGTTTTTAGGGCATGACCCCTTTTAATAGTGACGCGTGCATGGCTTTGGTAAGCCAAATTGCTCACTATCCATTCAAATTCGTGGGCGTTACGGATAGACTGATTGTTGATACGCATGATCACATCATGTTCTAAAAAAGGATTGTGTTGAAAAAAAGGGTCCACACTCTGTACTACTAGTCCCGCACCCACACGCACGCCAATATCACCATAATAAGGACTTTTCTGCCTTAAAAAGCGTTTAAGATATTTGGTTTCTATAAATTCATGCGCACCCACTCCTACACCATAGATTTGATAACAAATATTGCTCACAACACCATTCAATCCCAAAGGAGCAGAGAAGCGCGCAAAGTGCAAAAAACCCTGTTGACGCTCCAAGATGGAACCGCTTTTAGCATGTGCGTTGATAGCAGCTAGAGGGCGTTTTCTAGCTTGTGCATCGATGTCTAGAAGGTGGTAGGCAAATTGGGTTTTAGGGGCTTGGATCAGATAAAAGCCAATAAAAGGATCATGTTTTAGGATTTTGACTCCTTTGGGTGGGGTTGTAGAGTGCATAAAAGAAACCTGTTTGCGATCCCAAAAGAGTGATACACTTGCACCATATGTAGCTAGATGGTGGTATTTGGCGCATCGGGAGAAATCATAGGCTTTTAAGGGCGTACAGCACAACACAACCGCCAACAAACGCCCAATCAAAACCAAAATAAAGCCTATTTATTAAAAGGATTCAAGCCGCCTAGCATGCCAAAAGCGGAGTTCTTGCGCCCTTCTTCTACATTTTTGTAGGCTTCATTGAGTGCGCTCATCAAATAGATTTGCAAGGCTTCCTTGTCTTCTAAAAGACTATCATCGATTTGAATATCCAAGAGTTCGCCCGCACCATTGATACAGACCTTAACTAGCCCTCCCCCGCTTTTGGCGCTGAATTGAGTGGCTTTTTGCTTAGCTTCCATGTCTTTGAATTGTTCTTGAAGTTGGGATAACAACCCGCCTAATTGTCCCAAATCTAACATGGTATTCCTTTCTCTAAGATCGCGTTGTTTTCCCCCAATAAGATCACATGGGGCTGATGGATGGGAATTTGCTCTAAACTCAGGTGCATGTAAGCTAAAATAATCACCTGATCTCCAATTTGCACCAAACGACTCGCTGCACCATTGACGCAAACTTCCCGTGCCTGTGTGCCCATAATAGCATAAGTGCTAAAACGCGCACCATTATTGATATTGACTACATCAACTTTCATCCATGGATGTAACTTAGCTGCTTGCATCAGATCCTTACCGATAGTGATGGAGCCTTGATAGTGCAAGTTTGCATCCGTAACCACTGCACGGTGGATCTTAGAATACAACACTTCTGCAGAAGGGAGCATTAATATTCCTTATGTATTTCTAATCTTTTTATGAGGCTTAATGTGAGCTGTTTGTTTACATAGAATCTTGATTTCTCGATTTTTGAGCACTACCCTAGCGCTACCGCCTTCCTTGAGTCCGCCAAAGAGAATCGCATCGCTAAGTTTGATCTTGATGTGATCGTGCACTAATTTTGCCATCACGCGCGCGCCCAAAGGATCTTTAAAACAGAGGTTAGCCAAATACGCACTCACACTTTTGTCAAAACTCAAAGTGATATTTCTAGGGGTTAGCAATTCTTCAAGCTTTTGACACTCTTTGTGCGCAATGCGCTCCAAATGTTCTAGATTCAAGGGCTCGAAAGTCAAGATTGCATCCAATCTAGAACGCAGTTCTGTGCTAAGTAGATCCTTAAGAGCTTGGTGGTATTTGTGTGTGTGATCATCCAAGAAGCCCACTCTTCCCAACGCTCCACTTCCTGCATTGGAGGTTAGGATGAGCACGGCATGTTTAAAATCGCTCTTTTTTCCACTATTGTCTGTCAAGGTAGCGTTATCAGTGATTTGCAAGAGAAGATCATAGACATTGGGGTGTGCCTTTTCAATTTCATCAAGCAAGAGCACACAGCGAGGATGTTTTCTAATGGCATTCACTAAGAGTCCACCCTGCTCAAAGCCCACATAGCCAGAAGGCGCGCCGATGAGCTTAGAAATGCTATGGGGTTCCTTGTATTCACTCATATCAAAGCGTTCCAAATGCAAGTGCATATGCTTGGCTAGGGCTTTGGCTAACTCTGTTTTACCCACCCCGCTAGGACCAACAAACAAAAAGCTTGCAATAGGTTTTTGCGCGCCAACCAACCCTGAGGCGTGGATCTTAATCGCCTCCACCAAGCGCTCAACCGCCTTATCCTGAGCAACCACTTCTTTTTTAAGTTGGGCTTCTAGCCCTTTAAGATGGTGTTGTTTTTCTAAACTGATATGGGACTTTGGAATGTCGATTTTAGAGGAGAGCACATTTTCAATATCATGGGTAGAGATGAGAGGGGGGTTTGCTCTAGGAGGGGTATAGATTTTTTTAAATGCCCCTGCCATATCCATTAAGTCGATCGCCTTGTCAGGCAAAAAATTCTCATGAAGATAGTGGACAGAGAGATCTACACATGCCCTGAGGGCTTCTTTGCTGTAGCGCACATGGTGGTGGCGCTCATAATGGCTGGAAAGATCGTCTAGAATAGCATAACAATCCTGTTTAGAGGGCTCTAAGATATCGATTTTGCTAAAGCGACGGCAGAAAGCTTTATCCTTTTCTAAAACAGAGCGGAACTCTTCAAAGGTGGTTGCTCCAATACAGCTTAAACTCCCATCAGCTAACATAGGTTTTAAAATGTTGGCTCCATCGAGCGCACCTGAGCTAGAAGCCCCTGCCCCTAAAACCGTGTGAATTTCGTCAATAAAAAGAATACTCCCCTTGTCTTTTTGTAGTTCTCTGAGGGTCTTTTTTAATCGCTTTTCAAACTCGCCTCGGTATTTGCTCCCAGCCACCATCGCGCTCAAATCCAGCGCGTAAATAGTGCGCTGGAGCAAGAAAGAGGGAACATCCTTTTGCACGATTTTAAGGGCTAAACCCTCTGCGATCGCGGTTTTACCCACGCCTGGCTCGCCCACCAACAAGGGATTATTCTTCTTACGCCGCCCCAAAATTTCGATCACCTTTTTAAGCTCCGCATCGCGGTGCGAAACGGGATCAATGGCATCTTTTCTTGCTAATTCGTTAAGATTTTTGGCAAACTTCTGTAAAGCAGACACCTTTTCTTTGGAAAAAGAAAGGGGGGGATGTTCCAAAATTTTAAGGCTGTCCACCTGAAAGGAATGTAACACTCGCGCGCTATAACACTTATTTTCTTGCAACATAATGAAAAGAAAATCTTGCACATCTATGATCTTGTAGTGCGTGTCTTGGATGTAGTCTTCTAGTGCGTGAAATAAGTCCAATAAATCTTGATCATGCTTGGGGCGCTTGCGTTCCTCAGGACTAGTATAAATAGGCACATTCTCGACAAGATAACTTTGGATCATCTGTTTAGCATCTAAAATATCCACATCCAATTGTCGCAAAAAACCCTGCACTTCTTTGTCATTAAGCATGACTAGAAAAACATGTTCAATGGTGGTGAACCGATGGGACAATTTAGTTGCTAATGCGATGGAAGAGTTAAGAATACGATGTAAACGGATAGTGATAGAGGGCATTAGCTACCTTTGGGGCTCATTTGGCGACCAACACAGGGATAGGGGAATTATCAATGAAACTATTTTGATGTGAGCCAAAGATTTTATAAAACGCTGAAGATTCGCTTGCTCCAATTACTAAGAGGTCAAAATTGGGCGCCATTTCTAAAATTACATCCACCGGGTTGCCTACTTTGAGTAACCCTTCACACGCGATACCCTCTTGCATAAGCAACTCACTAAACTCCTCTAAAAGCTGATTGGATTGTTCATGGGCAATCACTTCAGCTTGACTATAGTTCATAATCCCACTCTCAGGATAAATCAGCACTTCGGGGCTTACATGCACTAGAGTAAAATGCACATCTTTAAGCTTGATAAAAAGCTTCAGGGTTGCGTCCAGCCCGCTTCTACATTCCTGCGTGTCGCTAATCCCAAAAAGCACCCTTAACATGCGTTACCTTTGCGAAGATCTTAAAGCCATTATAAGAGAAATAAGCTTAAGCTACTGCCTAAATATACGCAAAGGATTCCTATGTATGCCCCGATTTTCGTAAGTGCGACCAATACTGACGTGGGCAAAACCACCCTTTCTTTAGAGATTGCTAAGCTATGCAAAGCGCGTGGGATCAAGACTTTGCTAGCCAAACCTATCGAAACAGGAATCAATGCCGAAGGACCAAGCGATGCAGAATTATTTTTACAAGAGAACTTAGATATAGAGCCTCACTTAAATTTGGAGGATATTAGTTTTTACCGCTATGTTTTGGGAGCGAGCCCTTTTGTGGCAGCGCGTTTTGAGCCCCATATTACTTTAGATTTTAAAGAGATCAAGAAAAAGTTAGATGCTCTACAAGAACGATGTGATTTGCTTATTATAGAGGGGGTGGGGGGGTTGCTAGTCCCTTTGGATGCCAAGAATAAAATCGTCGATCTTTGCATGTTTCTTAAAACAAGACTCTTAATGGTAAGTTCAGATCGTTTGGGCATGCTCAACAACTTACTCTTAAATCAAGAATACCTCAGTGGGCACAAGATTTCTCATCAAATACTCATTAATATGCGCGATAAACGCACTTATTACCAAATTTGTAAACCCTATATCGATCACCTCAACACTACCCTAAAAACCCCTATTTTAGAATTTCCTGAACAGAGTGGGCGTCTTTTAGACGCGATATTAGTGCCTTGTTGAGAATGTAATGCTATAATGGAGCTCCAATCTAACTTGAAGGAGATGCCATGTTTACTTTACGCCAGTTGCCCTACAGCAAGGATAGCATGGGAGATTTCTTAAGCCCTACTGCTTTTGATTTTCACCATGGTAAGCACCACCAAACTTATGTGAACAATCTGAACAATTTGATCCAAGATAGTGAATTTAAAGACAGCTGTCTGTTCAGCATTTTAACCAAGTCAAGTGGCGGAGTTTTCAACAATGCTGCTCAGATTTACAACCACGATTTTTATTGGGATTGCTTGAGTCCTAAAGAAACCCCTATGAGCGAAGAGCTTAAAACAGCTTTAATTGCCGATTATGGCTCGCTAGAAGGCTTTAAAGAAGCCTTTATCAAAAGCGCAACCACTCTCTTTGGATCGGGCTGGAATTGGGCGGTTTATAACCCAAAAACACAAAAAATAGAGATTGTACAGACTAGCAATGCCAACACTCCCGTTACAGACCATAAAATTCCGCTTTTGGTTGTTGATGTATGGGAACATGCTTATTATATTGATCATAAAAACGCCCGCCCCGTGTATTTGGAGAAGTTCTATGCCCATGTAAATTGGGAGTTCGTCTCCAAATGCTATGAATGGGCTAAAAAAGAAGGTTTGGGCTCTGTGGATCACTACATTAACGAACTCGTACACAAGAAGGCTTAATGGCAGATACCCTAACTATCGGCACGAAGGTCTTTAACTCACGACTCATTGTGGGGAGTGGGAAATATAAGGACTTTGCCGTTACCAAGCAGGCTACATTAGCTAGTGGGGCAGAGATGATCACCGTGGCAGTAAGAAGGGTCAATATCACTAACCCCCAGGAGGAAAATCTCTTGGATGTTTTTAAAGACACATCTGTTAGCTTTTTGCCCAATTCCGCAGGGTGTCGCACCGCACAGGAGGCGATCGCACTCTTCAGATTAGTCAAAGAAGCTACAGGGATTACTTTCATTAAGTTGGAGATTATCGGCGATGATAAGACTCTTTACCCCGATGTATTGGAAACTCTGCATGCCTGTGAAATCTTAGCTAAAGAGGGTTTTTGTGTGCTCGCTTACAGCAATGACGACCCGATTATGGCTAAAAAGCTAGAAGACGCGGGCGCAAGCGCGGTGATGCCCTTAGCCTCCCCCATAGGTAGCGGGCTAGGGATTCAAAACCGCTATAACATTGGTTTTATTAAAGAAGCTGTAAAAGTGCCCGTGATTGTGGATGCGGGCGTGGGCTGTGCCTCCGATGCGAGCATGGCTATGGAGCTTGGGGCTGATGGGGTGCTCACCAACTCTGCCATCGCTTTAGCTAAAGACCCCGTGCTCATGGCTGAGAGCATGAAATTTGCCGTGCTAGCCGGGCGCAAGAGTTATTTAGCCGGGCGTATCCCTAAAAAAGCTTACGCGAGTCCTAGCTCGCCCGTCTTTGGGCTAGCGCAGTTGTGAAGGACACCCTTTTTAGCACCGCTTTACCCAAACGCTTTGAGTTTGACAGCCAAGTGGCGGGCATGTTTGATGACATGCTCACCCGTTCTATCCCCTACTACCAAGAAACTCTAAAGCTTGCTAGCCACTTTGTCGCCCAAGACTTAGAGGGCGTGGTTTATGATCTAGGCTGTTCTACGGGCAATTTTTTAGCCACCCTAGCCCCCCTCTTGCCCCCCGATGCGCTTTTAGTGGGTGTGGATAACGCCCCAAGCATGCTAGAAAAGGCGCAAGAAAAATTGCAAACTGCTAAGATAACTTGGCGTTGCGAAGATCTCTTAAACACCTCTTTAGACAATGCCGGGGCCGTTGTCTTGCTCTACACTTTGCAATTCATTAGACCCTTGCAACGCCAAGCCTTGATCGAGCGCATTTTTGCCGCCCTAAAGCCCGGGGGCGTGGTGGTGGTAGCCGAGAAAATGATGAGCTTGGATCGCATTTTAGATAAACAAATGGTGGAGCTTTACTATCTTTACAAGCAAGCGCAGGGATACACCCTAAGCGAAATCACCTTTAAAAGAGAAGCCCTAGAAAATGTGCTTGTGCCCTATAGTTTGCAAGAAAACACCGCCCTTTTGGAGCAAGCGGGCTTTAAGCATGTAGAGGTACTCTTTAAGTGGGTGAATTTTGGGCTCTTAATCGCGCGCAAGGTTTAGATTGATCCTAAAAAGCAGAGAGATGACACGCACCGCTAAAAACATCCTTAAGATAGCCCTCATCAGTCTGTGTTGTGTAGCAAGTCTTTTTGCCCATGACAACCAAACAAAAGCCCAGCAAATTAAAAAATACCTCTCTATGGCTCATAAGGCTTATCATCGCAAAAATTACAACAAGGCTTTCACATACTTTCAAAAAGCAGCAGATATGGGGAGTGTTAAGGGTTATATCGGTTTGGGGGATCTGTATAGCGACTATGATAGTGGTTTTAGTGATTATGCGCAAGCCTTGTTCTATTACAAAAAAGCAGCGGATTTAGGGAGTGCAGAGGCTTATTTTTGCCTAGGCTATCTGTATGAGGTGGGTGGCGATTGCGATAGATTCGAATGCGCTGTGAAGCCAGATAATAAAAAAGCCCTGCAATACTTCAAAAAAGCAGGCGACATGGGATATGTAGCAGGCTATCTCGATGTAGGATTGATGTATGAGGGTGATGAAGGCATCCCCAAAGATTACGCCAAAGCCAAAGAATATTACCAAAAGGCAGCAGACATGGGGGAGCCTGCAGCTTACAGTAATTTGGGAATTATGTATGCACATGGTAAAGGTGTCAAGCCCGACAAAGAAAAAGCGCGCCAATACTACCAAAAGGCTTGCAATATGGGTTTTGACACTTCTTGTTGGCTCCTAAAGGAGCTAAAGCACAAGAACTAAAGGAGTGCAAGGTGCTAGGGTTGCAAGGTTTCTAGTAGATTTAAACCAAAGCCCCTTAAAGCCGTGTATTCTGGGTTGTCTTGCGTGGTGATGAGCTTAAAATCTTGAATACCCAAACTCTTTAAAATCAACGCCCCCACCCCAAAGCTCTTCATAGTGTCTGTCTTGGCTTGTGGATCAATAAAAACTAAGTAACCTCCTTGGGCATGCAATTTCTGCAAGGCTTTTAGGAGAAAACTATACTGTTCAGGCTGACTTAACAATGCATGATCGCTTTGCACAATGTGGAAGCGCACTAAAGGCACGGCAGGATTGCCAAATTGATAAACATGGTGCTCGCGTTGGAGGTGATCTAAGAGTTTAATATAGGTGCAATGGTAATCCATAAAACACGCGGGCGCGCTATACACCAAATGCACGAGATTTTCAGTTTGGAGGCGATAACTCACTAAATCCGACACATACAAAATTTTAAGCTGATGTTCTTGGGCGAAGTCTAGCAAGAACTTATCTCCCCGTTGTGCCATCGAACCATCTTCTTTCATGATCTCACAGATCACACTCACCGGTTTTAGCCCGGCTAATTTGCATAAGTCCACGCTCGCCTCTGTATGCCCTGTGCGCACCAATACCCCCTCATCTTTAGCCACAAGGGGGAAGATGTGCCCGGGACGCACAAAATCTTGTGCGTGAGTATTTTCACGACAGAGCAACTCAATGGTCAAAGATCGCTCATAGGCAGAAATACCGGTTTTAGCTTGGCGCGCATCTATAGAGACCGTGAACGCTGTTTCGTGCTTAGAATCGTTGTAAGGCACCATGGGCTGTAAATCGAATCGATGGGCGAGCTCTTTAGTAAGGGAAACGCAGATTAACCCGCGCGCGTGTTTAGCCATGAAATTAATCTTATCTGGATTGCTAAATTCGCCTGCCATGACTAAATCCCCCTCATTTTCGCGATCTTCATCATCCATCAAGATAATGAGATGTCCCTGTTGAATGGCTGTAACGGCTTCTTGCACTCTCTCTAAAACGCCTTGCATGATATCCCTTCTGAATTGATCGCGCCATTGTAGCACAAAATGAAAACAACACTCAGAGTTTAAAAAAACCATGTTAGAATACGCGCTTTTAGAATACGCATTCCACAAAGGGTTAGCATGGAAAAAGTCATTGGTGTGATGGGTGCAATGCCCGAAGAAATCGCTCCTTTCTTGGCACTTTTTGGCGCACACACACAAGAGAAGGTAGGGGGCAATGTGTTTTATTCGATCTCCTTTAAGGGTATGCGTATCGTGTTAGCCTATAGCAGGATCGGCAAGGTGCATGCTGCTACCACGGCTAGTACGATGTTGTTGCGTTATGGCGTACAAGCTTTGATTTTTAGTGGGGTGGCTGGTGGTCTTGCCCCTCATTTGCAAATCAATGATCTTTTATTAGCGACCAAACTTTGCCAAGCCGATGTGAATCTATGTGCCTTTGGACATCCTATAGGTTTTATCCCTGAGAGTGCGCTATTTGTGCAAAGTGATACCAAATTAAACGCCCTAGCCCAGAACGTGGCACAGGATTTAGGCATAGAACTTAAAAGCGGGGTGGTCGCCACCTGCGATCAATTTGTGAGTTCTAAAGAGCGCAAGGCAGAATTAGTGCGCGATTTTGGGGCGGATGTGGTGGAAATGGAGGGGGCCAGCGTGGGCTTTGTGTGCACGAATTTTGGCGTACCTTTCTGTATATTACGTAGTGTAAGTGATAATGCTAACGGAGAAGCTCCGCAGGATTTTGATCGTTTTTTAGCCCAAAGTGCCAAAACTAGCGCACGCTTTGTCTTCAACATGTTAGAAAAGATGGCTAGTTCTTGACAAATAGGTAAAAAAGTGTTATGATAGGAGTTTGTGTTAGTGCTGGCTTAGCTCAATTGGTAGAGCAGCTGCCTTGTAAGCAGCAGGTTGGGGGTTCAAGTCCCTTAGCCAGCTCCAGTAGGTGAGATACTCAAGTGGCCAACGAGGGCAGACTGTAAATCTGCTGGCTTTCGCCTTCCGTGGTTCGAATCCACGTCTCACCACCAGCGCGGGAATAGCTCAGTTGGCTAGAGCATCAGCCTTCCAAGCTGAGGGTCGCGGGTTCGAGTCCCGTTTCCCGCTCCATGGATGCCCATATAGCTCAGGGGCAGAGCACTTCCTTGGTAAGGAAGAGGTCGGCGGTTCAATTCCGCTTATGGGCTCCAGTGTAGCTATCCCTAAATAGGCTTTAAATTTTAAATACAGGAGCACAAATGGCAAAAGCAAAGTTTGAGAGAAACAAACCCCATGTCAATGTGGGCACCATCGGGCATGTGGACCATGGTAAAACCACTTTGAGCGCAGCGATTTCTGCCGTGCTATCCCTAAAAGGTTTAGCCGAGCTCAAAGACTATGACAATATTGACAACGCCCCAGAAGAAAAAGAAAGGGGCATTACCATCGCCACTTCTCACATCGAATATTCTACGGAAAACCGTCACTATGCGCATGTAGACTGCCCCGGACACGCCGACTATGTCAAGAACATGATCACCGGTGCTGCCCAAATGGATGGTGCGATTTTAGTCGTCTCAGCTGCTGATGGTCCTATGCCTCAAACCCGTGAGCATATTCTTTTAGCGCGTCAAGTGGGTGTACCCCATATCGTAGTGTTTTTAAACAAACAGGACATGGTGGACGATCAAGAGCTCTTGGACCTCGTAGAAATGGAAGTACGCGAACTTTTGAGTGCTTATGATTTCCCCGGTGATGACACTCCTATTATTGCTGGCTCGGCTCTCAAAGCTTTAGAAGAAGCTAAAACTGGTAACATCGGCGAATGGGGTCAAAAAGTGCTCGATTTGATGGCGCAAGTAGATGGTTATGTGCCCACCCCTGAGCGCGACACTGAAAAAGCCTTCTTGATGCCTGTAGAAGATGTCTTCTCGATTGCAGGTCGTGGCACTGTTGTAACTGGTAGGATTGAACGCGGCGTAGTCAAAATCGGTGATGAAGTGGAAATTGTGGGCATTAAAGACACCCAAAAAACCACTGTGACCGGTGTAGAAATGTTTCGTAAAGAGCTTGATAAAGGCGAAGCCGGGGATAATGTGGGTGTGTTGCTCAGAGGCACAAAAAAAGAAGAAGTCTTTAGGGGTATGGTGCTTTGCAAACCTGGTTCCATCACGCCTCATAAGAAGTTTGAAGGTGAGGTGTATGTGCTCTCTAAAGAAGAGGGTGGACGACACACACCCTTTTTCAATGGCTATCGTCCCCAATTCTATGTGCGCACTACTGATGTAACTGGTTCTATCACTTTGCCTGAAGGTACAGAGATGATCATGCCTGGAGATAACACGAAAATTGTGGTCGAGCTTATCAGTTCTATCGCGCTAGAAGTGGGTACGAAATTTGCTATCCGTGAAGGCGGTAAAACCGTGGGCGCGGGTGTGGTGACGAAAATCCTTGAATAGGGATTAGTATGAAAATCAAGGTTGGTTTGAAATGCGCGGATTGTGCGGAGATCAATTACAGCACAACCAAGAATGCCAAGACGAATACGGAGAAGCTGGAGCTCAAAAAGTTTTGCCCTAGGGATAATAAGCGCACCACGCATAAAGAGGTTAAACTTAAAAGCTAGGGGCGCTTGAGGGGGATACAGGTCAGTAGCTCCAATGGTAGAGCGCCGGTCTCCAAAACCGATTGTTGGGGGTTCGAGTCCCTCCTGGCCTGCCATGGTGGCAAAAGAAAGTTGGTAGAATGAAAAAGTGGTTATCCCATTACAGATTGACAAAAGAAGAGCTATCAAAGGTGATCTTTCCGCTCAGAGAGCAAATCCGCAACGCCCTCGTTTCTGTGGTGATTGTGGTGAGTATCATTACCTTGTTTTTGGCTTTGATCGATTTTGTTTTGTCATCGTTTGTTGCTAGCATTCTTTAGGGGGTTTTTGTGGGCATGGAGTGGTATGCAATCCAAACTTACTCAGGAAGCGAGCAGGCAGTTAAAAAAGCCATTGAGAACATGGTTAGAGAGAATAATATTGAGGATCGGGTGCAGGAAGTGATTGTGCCTACCGAAGATGTGATTGAGCTCTCTAAAAAGAGTAAGAATAAAGTTACCGAGCGCAGTTTGTATCCGGGTTATGTCTTTATTAAGGTGGATTTGGACACGGTTCTATGGCATAAGATTCAATCTTTGCCACGAGTGAGCCGTTTTATTGGAGAAAGCAAAAAGCCTACCCCTTTAAGTGATGCAGATATTGGCAATATCTTAGAAAAGATGACTAACCGGGCTGCGCCTAAGCCCAAAATCTACTATGAACGCGGAGAAGTTGTGCGTATTATCGAGGGTCCTTTTGCTAATTTTACTGCCACTGTGGAAGAATATGATGTGCAACACCGCAAGCTTAAGCTTAATGTTTCTATTTTTGGGCGCAACACCTTGATCGAGATTCTTTATTCTCAAGTTGAAAAAATCATTTAAGGAGAGTGCATGGCAAAAAAGGTTGTCGGCGAGATTAAATTACAAATCCCTGCAGGGAAGGCGAATCCTTCTCCACCCGTAGGTCCGGCTTTGGGGCAGAGGGGGGTCAATATCATGGAGTTTTGTAAGGCATTTAACGAGAGAACTAAGGACATGGGAAATTTTAATATTCCCGTGATTATCACGGTTTATCAAGATAAAAGTTTTACCTTTATTACCAAAAAGCCACCCATGACCGATCTCATTAAAAAGGCAAGTGGCGTAGCAAAAGGGGCGGATAACCCTCTGAAAAATAAGGTAGGCCAGTTAAACATGCAGCAGGTGGAAGAGATCGCTAAAAATAAACTAGAAGATCTTAATACTACAGACTTGGAAGCAGCGAAGCGCATTGTGATTGGCAGTGCAAAAAGCATGGGCATTGAGGTCATGGAAGGATAGAGATGACAAAAGTGGCGAAGCGTTTAGAAAAATTAGCAAATAAGTTTCAGAAAGAAAAGATTTATAGTTTAGATGAAGGGGCGAGTGTTGTTAAATCTTTAGCTTCAGCAAGGTTTGATGAAACTATTGAAATGGCTTTGCGTTTAGGTGTAGACCCTAGGCATGCCGATCAGATGGTGCGCGGTGCAGTGGTTCTACCTCATGGTACGGGTAAAAAAGTGCGTGTTGCCGTCTTTGCTAAAGATATTAAGCTTGATGAAGCTAGAGAAGCAGGTGCTGATGTGGTCGGGGGTGAGGACTTGGCTGAAGAAATCAAGAATGGGAATACCAATTTCGACATGGTGATCGCCACTCCGGACATGATGGCTGTGGTGGGGAAAGTGGGGCGCATTTTGGGACCTAAGGGTTTGATGCCAAACCCTAAAACGGGCACAGTTACCATGGATATCAAAAAGGCTGTGAGCAATGCCAAGAGCGGGCAGGTGAATTTTCGCGTGGATAAAAAGGGCAATTTGCATGCTCCTGTGGGCAAAGCTAGCTTTGGAGTCGAGCAAATTAAAGAGAACATGCTTGAATTGGTGCGCGCGGTCAATAAGTTGAAACCTAGCACTTCTAAGGGGAAATATATTCGTAATAGCGTGGTATCTTTGACTATGTCCCCGGGTGTGCGACTCAATACCCAAGAGCTAATGGATATCAAGTAGTTGATCTTAGACTAGAGAAACAAGGGTCTTTTAGATTTAAATAACCCGTGTGGGTTGCCTTGTGGAAGTTAAGTCGGAAAGGAGGAAACAATGAACAAGGAAAAAAAGCAAGAATTGGTCTCCGCCTTGAGAGATGCTTTCACTGACATGGAGGCGTTGGCGGTGTGCGACTACAAGGGCTTAAGCGTGAAACATCTAGAGCAATTACGCCATCTAGCGCGTGCGCAAGGGATTAAGGTGCAGGTGATCAAAAACACCTTGGCCAGTCTCGCGCTTAAAGAGGCGCAGTTGCCTTCTCTAGAGCTCAAACAGACGAATTTATTTGTTTGGGGCGCAGATCAAATTGCCCTTTCAAAAGTGGTGATGGGTTTTGCCAAAGAGCACAAAGAGCATTTCCATGTCAAGCTTGGACTGTATGAAAAACAGGCGGTAGATAGCACGCATATTGAGGCGGTTTCTAAACTTCCTAGTAGGGAAGAACTTATTGGCATGTTATTGTCAGTTTGGAGTGCACCAGCGCGCTATTTTGTTACGGGCTTGGATAATCTGAGAAAATCAAAAGAAGAAGCATAAAGGATCAACATGGCAATTAGCAAAGAGGAGCTATTGGAGTATATCGGAGGCTTAAGTGTTTTGGAGCTTTCCGAGTTGGTAAAAGCGTTTGAGGAAAAATTTGGTGTAAGCGCCGCACCAACAGTTGTAGCTGGAGCTGGTGGAGGCGTAGCCGCTGAGGCCGTGGAAGAAAAAACAGAATTTAGCGTGGTGTTGGCTGAGACAGGGGCTGAGAAGATTAAGGTTATTAAAGTAGTGCGTGAGATTACCGGTTTGGGTCTTAAGGAGGCTAAAGAAGCTACTGAAAAAACTCCCCATGTGCTCAAAGAGGGTGTCAACAAAGAAGAAGCCGAGAGCATCAAAAAGAAACTTGAAGAAGTCGGAGCGAAGGCTGAAGTTAAGTAAGTTGCCTTTTAAAAAGGACGGGGGGATGTTATTTCAAGGGGATTTCCATGCGTATTTGCTAAAGCCGACATTTTAGGTAAATGCGTGTGGCTATTTATCTACAATGCCAACTTTACATATTCCACAAAGGTTCAACATGCAATATTCTAAGACAGCCTTGATGCACCGCTTGCGTGCGGACTTTACGAAAATGGCTCAAGAGTTGGAAGTTCCCAATCTGTTACTTTTACAGAAAGACAGCTACGAGGCGTTTCTTTATCCCAAAGAAGGGAGAGAGAGTGGCATTGAACGGGTCTTTAAATCTGTCTTTCCCATCCATGATACCCAAAACCGCATTAGTTTAGAATATGTGGATTGCGAATATGGTAAGAGTAAGTACACCGTGCGCGAAGCAATGGAGCGAGGCATTACTTACTCTGTGCCTCTGAAAATTAAGATTCGCTTGATCTTATGGGAGAAGGATGCCAAAACCGGAGAGAAATTAGGGACTAAGGACATCAAAGAACAGAGTATTTTTATCCGTGAAATCCCCTTGATGACGGATCGCACTTCTTTTATCATTAATGGAGTGGAGCGTGTGGTGGTCAATCAATTACATCGTAGTCCCGGAGTGATTTTTAAAGAAGAAAAATCCACCACAAGTGCTAATAAACTCATCTATACTGGGCAGATTATCCCCGATCGGGGCTCATGGCTCTATTTCGAATACGATGCTAAAGACATTTTGCATGTGCGTATCAATAAACGCCGCAAGGTCTCTGCCACCATTCTTTTCCGCGCTCTAGGTTATAGCAAGCAGGATATTATCCGTATCTTCTACCCACTCTTAAAGGTGCGCTATAGCGAGGGCAAATATCTCATCCCTTTTGAAAGCATTAATCTTAACGATCGTCTTGACTTTGATCTTAAAGATCCACAGGGCAATCTCTTGGTTGGAGCCAACAAAAAAGCGAGCAGTAAACGGGCTAAAGAACTTAAAGAGAGCGGGATTGAATGGGTAGAATACCCCAGCGATATTTTGCGCAATCGCTACTTAGCTGAGCCCGTTTTAGACGCGCAAGGAGAGATAATCTTAGATAGTCTAAGTTTGTTGGAAACTCCCAAGCTAGACAAAATTCATGAGGCTGGTGTCAGGGAGTTTATCATTGCTAACGATTTGGCTCTAGGGCATGATGCTGCGCTAATTCATTCTTTTTTGGGCGATGCGGACGCGTTGCGTTTGCTTAAACAGAGCGAAAAGATTGATGATGAAAGCGCTTTGGCTGCTGTGCGTATTTATAAGGTCATGCGCCCGGGCGACCCTGTAACCCCTGATGTGGCTAAGGCTTATGTGCAACAGCTCTTCTTTGATCCAGAACGCTATGATTTAACTCGCGTGGGGCGCATGAAAATGAATCACAAGCTACATGTCAAGGTGCCCGACTATGTAACCGTGCTCACCCATGAAGATATCATTGCTACCATGAAATACTTGATTAAGATCAAAAATGCACAGGGGCAGATTGACGATCGTGATCACTTAGGTAATCGTCGAATCCGAGCCGTGGGCGAGCTTTTGGCAAACGAGCTACATGAGGGCTTGATGAAAATGCAAAAGACCATCAAGGATAAACTCACCACCATGAACAACGCATTAGACTCGCTCATGCCCCATGATCTAGTCAATTCTAAGATGATCACCAGCACCATTTTAGAGTTTTTCATGAGCGGACAGCTTTCCCAATTTATGGACCAAACCAACCCACTCTCTGAGGTGACGCATAAACGCCGTCTTTCTGCGCTAGGTGAGGGTGGATTAGTTAAGGATCGCGTGGGTTTTGAGGCTAGAGATGTGCACCCCACCCACTACGGACGCATTTGCCCCATTGAAACTCCTGAGGGGCAAAACATTGGGCTTATCAACACGCTTGCCACATTTACACGCGTAAATGAGCTAGGTTTCATCGAAGCTCCTTATAAAAAGGTCATAGATGGCAAAGTGGGTGATGAAGTTGTTTATCTGACCGCCATTCAAGAAGAAGGGCAAGTGATCGCTCCTGCTAGTACACGCGTGGACGCGCAAGGCTACATCGTAGATGATTTCATTGAAACGCGCGTGGGTGGGGAAATTGTCATGCGTGAGAAGCACAAGGTAACCTTGATGGATTTAAGTTCGCGTATGCTTGTAGGCGTAGCGGCTTCTTTAATTCCCTTCTTAGAACACGATGATGCCAATCGCGCCTTGATGGGCACAAACATGCAACGCCAAGCTGTGCCACTTTTAAAATCCGAAGCTCCTATTGTGGGAACGGGGATTGAAAGTATTGTAGCACGCGATTCATGGGGAAGTGTCAAGGCGACGCGCAGCGGTGTGGTGGAGAAAATCGATTCTAAAAATATCTATATCTTGGGCGAAGGAGAGCAAGAGACTTATATTGATGCTTATTTGCTACAAAAGAATTTGCGCACTAACCAAAACACTTGTTTTAACCAAAATCCTATTGTGAAAGTGGGCGATCGTGTGGAAGCAGGACAGATTATCGCTGACGGACCGAGCATGGACGCGGGGGAATTAGCGTTAGGCAAGAATATCCGCGTGGCGTTCATGCCATGGAATGGTTATAATTTTGAAGATGCGATTGTGGTTAGTGAAAAAATCACTAAAGACGATATCTTTACTTCCGTGCATGTCTATGAAAAAGAGATTGAGGCTAGGGAGCTCAAGCACGGAATCGAGGAATTCACCCCAGACATTCCGGATGTTAAGGAAGAGGAAGTCGCGCATTTGGACAGCGGGGGGATTGTCAAGATCGGGACCTATGTCAATGCCGGGATGATTTTAGTGGGCAAGGTTTCGCCTAAGGGTGAGATGAAAAGCACGCCTGAAGAGCGCTTATTGCGCGCTATCTTTGGGGACAAGGCCGGGCATGTGGTCAATAAGTCTCTTTACTGCCCCCCTTCTTTAGAGGGAATTGTGATTGGGGTGCATATTCTGACTAAAAAGGGTTATGAAAAGGATGCACGCGCCATTAGCGCCTATGAGGAAGAAAAGGCCGCATTGGACATTGAGCATTATGACCGCCTTACAATGCTTAATCGTGAAGAACTCTTGCAGATCAGCGCTCTTTTCTCTAAAGAGCCCCTAGAAGAAAACGCAACCCTCAATGACACCACCTACTCAAAGGGGAGCAAAATCCCTAAAGAAGTGGTGATGGAAATCAATCGCTTTGGACTGGCATCCTTGGCCAAGAAATATAAAAAAAGTATTCAGGATCAATTTGAGCACATCAAGGCTAATTTCCTCGAACAAAAGAAAATTCTAGGGGAGGAGCACGAAGAAAAACTCTCAATCCTAGAAAAAGATGACATTCTGCCCAATGGCGTGATTAAAAAAGTGAAGGTCTATATCGCGACCAAGCGTAAACTTAAGGTAGGCGACAAAATGGCCGGACGGCATGGTAACAAGGGCATTGTTTCTAATATCGTGCCCATTGCAGATATGCCCTATACGGCTGATGGTGAACCTGTGGATATTGTGCTCAACCCCTTAGGTGTACCAAGCCGGATGAATATCGGGCAGATTCTAGAGGTGCATTTAGGATTAGTGGGCAAACGGCTGGGCGCCCAAATTGATGTGCTGTTAAAAGAGCACACTCATGACATGTTGACTAAATTACGCGCTAAAATGTTAGAGATCGCCCATGTGGTCAATATCCAAAACGACGCGCTGGCCAAAATGCTAGAAAATTGCCCAGACGAAACCTTGCTCGCCTACGCGCGCGATTGGAGTTCGGGGGTGAAATTTGCTATCCCTGTCTTTGAGGGCATTAGCGAAGAACAGTTCAAACGCCTTTTTGAACTTGCCCAAATCGATCCAGATGGTAAAATCGAACTTTATGACGGACGCACGGGCGAAAAGATGAAAGAGCGGGTGAATGTGGGATACATGTACATGCTCAAACTCCACCACTTGGTGGATGAAAAAGTGCATGCCAGAAGCACAGGACCTTATTCTTTGGTAACCCAGCAACCTGTTGGCGGGAAAGCGCTCTTTGGAGGACAACGCTTTGGGGAAATGGAGGTGTGGGCGCTAGAATCCTATGGGGCAGCCCACACGCTCAAGGAAATGCTCACGGTCAAGTCTGACGACATCAAGGGGCGCGAGAACGCTTATAAAGCGGTAGCACGAGGCGAGCATGTGGGCGAATCTGAAATCCCTGAAACTTTTTATGTTCTCACTAAAGAATTGCAATCTTTGGGGCTCGATGTGAATATCTTCGGGGATGAAGTGGACGAATTTGGCGCGCCTAAACCCATTGCGATCAAAGAGGACGAACGCCCTAAAGACTTTAGCTCTTTCCAACTCACCTTAGCTAGCCCGGATAAAATTAGAGAGTGGAGTTATGGAGAGGTAAAAAAGCCCGAAACCATCAATTACCGCACCCTCAAACCAGAACGGGACGGACTCTTTTGCATGAAGATCTTTGGTCCTACTAAAGATTACGAATGCCTATGCGGGAAGTATAAAAAACCCCGCTACAAGACTATTGGGAGCTGTGAGAAATGCGGAGTGGCTATCACTAGCTCTAAGGTGCGTTCTTTTCGCATGGGGCATATTGAATTAGCCACCCCTGTAGCGCATATTTGGTATGTCAACTCTTTACCCAGCCGCATTGGCACTTTACTAGGTATTAAGATGAAAGACCTAGAACGAGTGCTTTATTATGAGGCGTATGTGGTGCAAGAACCCGGTGAAGCTTTTTATGATAATGAAAACACCAAGCCGGTTTGCAAATACGATATTTTGAACGAAGAACAATTCCAAAGTATTGCGCGCCATTATGAGAGCAGAGGCTTTGTAGCGCATATGGGTGGAGAAGTGATCAAACAACTCTTGGAAGAACTCGATCTTGTTGCGTTGTTGAAGAGCTTAAAAGAAGAGATTAAGGAAACCAACTCGGATGCCAAAAAAAAGAAGCTTATTAAACGCCTTAAGGTAGTAGAAAGTTTCTTGAATTCGGGTAACCGTCCCGAGTGGATGGTGCTCACCGCCCTGCCCGTGTTGCCTCCAGATTTACGCCCCCTTGTGGCTTTAGATGGGGGCAAATTTGCTGTGAGCGATGTCAATGAACTTTATAGACGCGTGATTAATCGCAATCAACGCTTGAAACGCCTCATGGAATTGGGCGCACCAGAAATCATTGTGCGCAATGAAAAGCGCATGTTGCAAGAGAGCGTGGATGCTCTCTTTGATAATGGCAGAAATGCCAACGCCGTGAAAGGAGCAAACAAACGCCCGCTCAAGTCACTTTCAGAGATTATTAAGGGCAAGCAGGGACGCTTCCGCCAAAATCTACTGGGCAAGCGAGTCGATTTCTCAGGGCGTAGCGTAATTGTAGTCGGGCCAAATTTGCAGATGGATCAATGTGGCTTGCCAAAAACAATGGCGCTTGAACTTTTCAAACCCCATTTACTTTCGAAACTGGAAGAAAAGGGCTTTGCAACTACACTCAAACAAGCAAAACGCATGATTGAGCAAAAAACTAATGAGGTTTGGGAATGCTTAGAAGAAATCGTGCACAATTACCCGGTCTTGCTCAACCGCGCGCCCACTTTGCACAAACAATCGATCCAAGCTTTCCATCCCAAGCTTATCGATGGCAAGGCGATCCAATTGCACCCTCTTGTGTGCTCAGCCTTTAATGCCGACTTTGATGGCGATCAAATGGCGGTGCATGTTCCTTTAAGTCAAGAAGCTATCACCGAGTGTAAAGTTTTGATGCTCAGCTCTATGAATATCTTATTGCCGGCCAGCGGGAAGGCGGTGGCCGTGCCCAGTCAGGACATGGTGCTAGGGCTCTATTACCTCTCTTTGGAAAAGAGTGGGGTGCTAGGTGAACATAAAATCTTCTCTGGTGTGCATGAAGTGCTCACTGCCATTGACGCTAAGGAGTTAGACATCCATGCGAAAGTACGCGTGTTACAAGGTCACCATGTTTTAAACACTAGTGCGGGGCGCTTAGTGCTCAAATCCATTCTACCCGATTTTGTGCCCACTCATCTATGGAATAGGGTGATGACAAAGAAAGACATCGGCGCGTTGGTAGATTTTGTGCATAAAGAAAGCGGTATTGGTAAAACCGCGCGCTTTTTGGATGATTTGAAAATGTTAGGCTTTAGGTATGCGACTAAGGCGGGTATTTCTATTTCTATGGATGATATTATCACCCCAGCTAATAAAAAGCAAGTTGTTGAAGAGACCAAACAACGCACTAAGGCAATCCAAGCGCAGTTTGAAAGTGGAGGCTTGAGCGAACAGGAACGCTACAATAAGATCATCGATATTTGGACAGAGATTAAAAACTCTATGGGGGGTGAGATGATGGCAACCATCAAGCGCGACAAGCAAGGTTTCAACTCCATTTATATGATGGCTGATTCGGGGGCGCGAGGTTCAGCTGCACAAATCGAACAGCTCTCAGCAATGCGCGGTTTGATGACTAAGCCCAATGGGAGTATCATTGAAACCCCCATCATCTCTAGCTTTAAAGATGGTTTGAATGTCCTAGAATATTTTAACTCTACGCACGGAGCGCGTAAGGGCTTAGCCGATACAGCACTTAAGACCGCTACAGCCGGGTATTTGACGCGTAAGCTTATCGATGTTGCTCAAAATGTCAAGGTGGTGCAAGAGGATTGTGGCACGCATGAGGGCATTGAGATCACTGATATTATGGTGGGTAATGAGCTCATCGAGCCCCTAGAAGAGCGTATTTTTGGGCGCATCTTAGTGGAGGATATTATCGATCCACTTACAAACGAAGTGTTGCTTAACACGGATACTATGATCGATGAGGAAAAAGCAAAAAAAATCGTTGAAGCGGGAATCAAATCAGTAACCATCCGCACTCCCGTAACCTGTAAGGCACATAAAGGAGTGTGTGCAAAGTGCTATGGGTTGAATTTGGGCGAGGGCAAGATGGTTAAACCGGGTGAAGCTGTAGGCGTGGTGGCTGCGCAATCTATCGGTGAACCGGGAACACAATTAACTCTAAGAACTTTCCACGTGGGTGGTACGGCTTCAAGAAGTCAGGAAGAGCGCGAAATTGTGGCCAATAATGAGGGCTTTGTGCGCTTTTTCAATGTTAAGACCTATCGCAATAAAGAGGGTAAAAATATTATCATTAATCGCCGTAATGCGGCAATTTTAGTGGTAGAACCTAAGATTAAAGCCCCCTTTGATGGAATTTTAAAAATTGACCATAGCCATGAAGAAGTGGTGGTAAGCGTGGTGGGCGCAACGCAGGAAGCATGTTTTGTGCTCCGCAAGAGTGATGTAGCTAAGCCCAACGAGCTAGCCGGAGTAAGCGGTAAGATTGAGGGCAAAATTTACCTCCCTTATGGTAACGGACATGCTGTACACCGGGGAGGCAGTATTGCAGACATCATCAAAGATAGCTGGAATGTGCCCAATCGCATCCCTTATGCTAGTGAAATTGCCATCAATGATAATGACCCCATCACACAAAATATCTACGCTAAAGAAAAGGGTGTGGTGAAATACTACAAACTTGTAGGCGATCATCTAGAACGATCTAGAAATGTCAAGGCAGGTTCTATTGTGCAAGAAAAAGGACTTTTTGCAGTAGTTGCCGATGAAAACGATCGAGAAGCGATCAGGCATTACATCGCTAGGGATTCTGTTATAGAGGTGGAGGATAATAGTGCAGTCAAGTCCGACACCTTACTTGTCAGACCTAACCATGATGCTAAAAAGATTATAGCCTCATGGGATCCTTATAGCACGCCCATTATCGCCGACATTAAAGGGGTGGTGCGCTTTGTGGATATTGTTGTGGGTGTAAGTGCTACTCTGAAAGAAGATGAAAATACGGGTGTAAGCGCGATGGTTATCAACGACCATGTATCTAGCGATCTCAAACCCCGTTTGTTTATAGAAGTGGAAGGGCAAGAGGGTGTGTTCTATCCCTTGGAGCCTAAAACCTCTATTGTCGTGGCAGAAGGTGCAGAGGTGGAGGTTGCCGATATTTTGGCTAAAATTCCTAAAGCCACGGCAAAGTCTAAAGATATTACCGGCGGTCTACCTCGCGTTTCAGATATCTTTGAAGCGCGCAAGTCCAAGCCTAAAGACACCGCAATTCTCTCTGAGATTGATGGCACGGTGAGCTTTGGCAAGGCAGTACGCAATAAAGAACGCGTGTTGGTAACCGCACATGATGGACGCAGTGTAGAGTATTTTGTGGACAAGGGTAAACAGATTTTAGTTAAGGGTAATGAATTCGTGCATGCTGGTGAGGCGATTACAGAGGGCGTGGTGAGCAGTCATGATATCTTGCGCATCAGTGGCGAGAAAGAGTTGCACAAGTATATTGTAAGCGAAGTGCAGCAGGTTTATCGCCGTCAGGGGGTAAGCATTGCCGATAAACACATCGAAATCATTGTCTCACAGATGTTGCGCCAAGTACGCATTTTGGATAGCGGTGACACAAAATTCATTGAGGGCGATTTGGTAAGCAAGAAACATTTTAAAGAGGAAAACCAGCGCATTCTGTCCCTTAAGGGCGAGCCCGCCATTGCCGAACCCGTTCTGTTGGGAATCACCCGCGCAGCTATTGGGAGCGATAGTATTATCTCTGCTGCTTCTTTCCAAGAAACCACTAAGGTGCTCACAGAGGCTAGCATTGCAATGAAAAAGGATTTCTTGGAAGATCTGAAAGAAAATGTGGTGCTAGGACGCATGATTCCTGTGGGTACCGGACTTTACAAGGATAAAAGGGTGTGTCTCAAAGCTACTGAGGTAGAGGAAAAGGCAGAGTAGCTAGCTTGGCAGGGATGCCATCATGTAGCTTCGTTTTGGATAAAAAATGGGGGGGGATTTACCTATTAATAGACGCATTCTATACGCTGTGGTGTAGCGCTAAAAGCGTTTGAAGAATTTAGGGCACTGCTATTAGGGTTGCATAAAAAAGCATGTGCTCTAAATCCCCAAGTTGCAGTGAGGCTTTTTTGTAGGCATAATGGTTTTCAATATGTGCAATTTTACCCACATAAATACCTGCGCTAAAAATCCCATCCAAACCACTGGTCACCACAATATCACCTGTTTTAATGGGGGCGTAAGCAGGTAAAAAATCCACATAAGTTTTAAAGTTTTGATTAGAAATAAAACCATAATACACTTTTCCCCCACTCTTAACGGCTACACTGTAACTTGTGCGTGCATCTCCATGCAAGAGTCCCACAAAACGCCCCTCTTGCTGTAAAGCAATACCTATGGTGCGTCCAAAAGCTACCATGCCTAAAATCTTATCTTTAGGATAGGGTGTTTGGACATCTAGAAGCAATTCGTAAGGATTGTTAAGCTTGGCAAATCCATAAACCCGTGTGAGAGTAAAACGCGGTGGCTTATAGAGATAAGTATTAAATTGTTTATCTAGCGTGCACGTTGTGGGAACATGTCCAGCAAAAAGTTGTGCAATATCGGGAGCCTTAATACGGGGAGGCTGAGTAGATTGAAGCATAGACAGATCATGTGCTTCTAGAGCCAAGGCTTGGTTTCTTGCATGTAGATCGGCATAAGAAAACTGCAAACGCTGATAAGCCTCTATTTGGGCTTGATAGTGTGCAATTGTGTCGGCTTGTTGGAAGTGACGTTGATAAGCAGTTACCAAACCGACGCGAAACTCTGAAAAGCTTAGTTTGATTTTATCGCTGATAAAGCTACGCGAACCTCTAATGTCTAATACCCACAGCGCACACAAGAAGAGTATCAAAATCAGCACAGTGCGCTTATGGAGCATGTAGCTTAGTTACAGATCCCCTAAACTACTTAGTAAATCTAAGTCTTCAATAGCACGGCTAGTACCCCTTGCCACTGCTAAAAGCGGTTCTTCACCCACAAAAACGGGCAACTTTACAATATTGCTCAGATACTTATCCAGTCCTCTAATGAGCGCCCCCCCACCGGTGAGCACCACACCATTTTCTACAATATCGCCGGCTAAATCGGGTTTGACTTCTTCTAAAACCGCCTTGAGCGCGTTGCTGATTTCACGAATCTGCTCCTTAATTGCCTCGCGCACATCTTCACTACTCAAAGTGATGGTGTTTAAAATCCCGCTTACCTGATCACGCCCACTGACCTCCATTGTCAAGGGAGGGTTAAGTTCGATAGCCGAGCCGATAGCAATTTTAACTTCTTCACCTGTGCGCTCCCCAATTTGCAAGTTATAGGTTTTGCGTACATAATCCACAATGCTCGCGTCTAATTTATTCCCCGCCACGCGGATACTCTTGCTCACCACCAGCCCGCCTAGACTGATCACCCCAATTTCTGTTGTGCCCCCGCCGATATCCACAATCAAGCTCCCCTGGGGGTCCTTCACGGGCAGGCCCGCCCCAATGGCAGCAGCCATGGGCTCTTCAATCAAGAAGACTTCGCGCGCGCCAGCACTCATGGCACTTTCTTTAACCGCCTTGCGCTCTACACTGGTCAAGCCATAGGGCACACAAACCATGATGCGGGGGCGAATCAAAGCCTTTCGTTGGTGGGCTTTCTCAATGAAATAGCGAATCATTTTCTCGGTGATGTCAAAATCTGCGATCACACCATCTTTCATGGGGCGGATCGCCTGCACCCCAGCGGGGGTTTTGCCAATCATCTCCTTAGCCTCGCTCCCCACAGCGAGCACCTCCTCCATGCGATCGTATTTGTTCAACTTGACCGCTACAATGGAGGGTTCATTGATGATGATTCCCTGCCCTTTGACAGAGACCACAGTATTAGCTGTCCCCAAGTCGATGGCAACATCATGCGAAAAAACGCCGATCAGTTTGTCAAGTATCATGGATTTCTTTCTATTAAGATGGCATGGGTAAAGGTTTATTTTTCTTGATATACAAGGGTTTTTCTTGTTGTAAGACGCATTCTTTAGTAATGATCACTTGGTAATCTTTGAGGCTGGGCAGATCGAACATCACATCCATGCTAAAGCTTTCAATGATGGATCGCAATCCTCGCGCGCCCACCTTGCGTTTGATGGCTAGATTGGCGATTTCTTCAATCGCGTTGGGTTCAAAGATCAATTCCACGCCATCCATTTTAAACAGCTGTTGGTATTGTTTGATGAGCGCGTTTTTGGGTTTGAGCAGAATGTCCACCATCGCCTCTTTAGAAATGGGTTTGAGCGTGGAGATGACAGGCAAACGCCCGATGAGTTCAGGGATCAAGCCATAACTAATGAGATCCTCGGGGCCCACCAAGTGTAGAATATCCTCTAATTGCTCTTTGGTTTTCTTCTCATTGCCAAAGCCTAGCACATTGCTATGGATTCGGCGTTTGATGATGTCAATAATGCCATCAAACGCGCCGCCACAAATGAAGAGAATGTTGGTCGTATCAATTTGGACAAAGTTTTCATTGGGGTGTTTGCGTCCGCCCTTAGGGCTGACATTCACCACACTCCCCTCAATGATCTTTAAAAGGGCTTGTTGCACCCCCTCCCCGGACACATCGCGCGTGATGGAGCGGTTCTCTGAGAGGCGGGCGATTTTGTCGATCTCATCGATGAAGACGATCCCGCGCTGGGCGCGCTCCACATCGCCATCGCTAGCCTGCAGTAGGCGCGTCAAGATGTTTTCTACATCTTCACCCACATAGCCCGCTTCTGTCAAGCTAGTCGCATCGCTGATTGCAATAGGAATGTTCAAGAAACGCGCTAGAGTCTGCGCCATCAAGGTCTTGCCACTACCTGTAGGACCCACGAGCAAGATATTAGACTTGGAGATTTCCACATCGTCTAAAGAGTTTTCAGCGCTAAAGTCGGTGTTTTTGGTGTGTTGCTTTTGTCTTTGCTTTTCTTGGTGGTTTAGGCGCTTGTAGTGGTTGTAGACAGCCACACTAAAGACCTTTTTAGCCTCTTCCTGTCCAATCACATAGTTATCCAAGTATGCTTTAAGTACGCTAGGTGAAGGCACCAAACCTGTACTGACATTCTTGCTGGCCTTAGGAAGCATGTTTTCGATAACTTCTAATCTATGGTTATCTAGCGCGCCAGGGTGTAAATCGGTGTGAAGTTCCTTGTAGAGGTATTCAATACAATATTCACATACATGGGTGTCTTTTCCAGATTTTTTAGAAGAAAACACTAGACGACGCTGGTAACCTAGTGTGCTCTCGGGCTTATTGCAAAAACTACAATAACGGGTGTTCATGTGTCCTCCTGAGTCAAATGCGCGGACTTGAAAGCCACTCCACGCTCACTCTTTAAAATAAAACCACAAATCTCTTGGGCATGGGGATTATCCAAATATTCTTCAAGGAGTCGCGTCGCGTTGTCGCGTATGGAAGTGTCTTTGCAATCAAAGAGCTTTTTGTAAAGCGCACTGATAAAATCAATTTCATTTCCTTGTAAAAGCCTGCGCATGCGATGACGATTGATTCCCTTAATAAAGGCGCGATTGCCTTCTACAATGCAATAGGGGGGAACATCCTTACCCAACGCGCTAGCCCCGGCCACCATGCAACCCCTAGCAATGCGCACAAATTGGTGGATAGCAGTAAGTCCGCCAATGTTGACATGATCGCCAATTTCAATATGCCCAGCCAAAGTAACCCCATTGGCTAAAATGCAATAATTTCCAATTTGGCAATCATGGGCGACATGCACATAAGCCATCAGGAGGTTATCATTGCCAATCCGTGTGACACCCCCTCCACCTTGAGTACCCGGATTGATCATGCAATATTCGCGGATTAGGTTGCGCTCCCCAATCACAAGTTGTGTTTCTTCTCCATTATATTTTAAATCTTGAGGGATGGTGCCCAAAGTAGCATAAGGGAAAATGGTTGTGTCTTTCTTAATTGTAGTGCGCCCTAACACGCTAACATTGTTATAAAGCTCTACTCCTTCCTCTAGAGTTACATCCGGACCTATCACGCAAAAATGCCCGATGCGCACACCCGGAGCGATGCAAGCCTTAGGATCAATAATAGCTGTGCTCGCGATCATGCTTGCTCTCCTGCACCTCTCTTGCCACTCTCTTTATCCACAATCATAGCCTTAAGCTCTGCTTCTGCCATGACCTTGTCCCCCACCTTAGCCACGCCTCCCACTTGCCAAATCATGCCTTTATACTTGATCACCTCTAGATGGTAATGCATTTGATCGCCCGGGGTAACAGGATTTCTAAATTTCACACGATCGATGGTCATGAAGTACACCAGCTTAGTGCGCGCCACCTCCGGATCGACTCCAAACAAGCTTACAAAAGCCAAAAGTCCACCCGCTTGCGCCATGCCCTCTACGATGAGTACACCCGGGTAAATGGGCTTGCTGGGGAAATGCCCTGTAAAAACCTCTTCGTTATAGGTGATATTTTTATAAGCGTGCACCTGCCTATAAGTTTGCAAGCGCACTACCCGATCCACGAGCAAAAACGGGTAGCGATGGGGTAGAATTTGAGCGATGGCATGGATGTCCATGTCTAGCACACAATCTTGCATGTTAAGACCTTTGCGTGAAAACTTAGCTGAACTTTTAACTCTACCATGCCCAAGTTTAAAACTCCATTAGCGACGCATTTTGGGGTATTTGAATTCCACGCGTCCCAAGCCTAAGATATGCCCCCTGATAGCATCGTGGAGATCGCCAATAAAGAAGGGGGTTTTTAAATCCACATGCGCCACATCTAGGGCATAGACTTGGATCAAGTAATGGTGATCGCCATTGGGAGGCATGGGTCCAATATAGGTGCTATTAGACAAATTAGAAGCATGTTTTTCCTCTGGACTCAAAGAAGAGCGCCAATACCCTTCTGTGAGCGAGTTAACCCCTTGGGCAATATGCTTGTTTTCCACAGAAGCGTTTTCAGCCAGCTTGGTGCCCGTGATATTGCCCACCACCCAGTGAATAAAGGATTTGCCCACCACAAAGGCCGCATCGTCATCCACAATTTCTAGGGCATAACTCTTGGCCCCGGGCACTGCCTCCCAACTGATTTCAGGCGATCGTTTGGGCAGACCATGCTCTAAGAATTGCGCTTGCGCATTGCCTCCAAATTTGAGATCTAAAAATCCTTGATCATCGGTGTGCACAAAAACTTTAAAAAATTGCATCTGTTCTCCTTGCTGTTGTGTTGTTTGGCGTGGCTGGGAGCTTGCCACCCCCATCAAGACACAGGCTAGAAAAAGGGCTTTGAGTACACTCAAGCCAATCGTCCTTTAAGTACCTGAGCCACTTCAAAGCCTGCGTTGAGCCCTATACCAATACTGGCTCCAGATTTATAGACAATATCGCCCACGATGTACAGATTGGCAATACTGCTCTCATGCTCGGGGCTCACAAGGGGTAAATTGCTCTCGCCCAGCGCCACTTTGCATTTTTTGAGAAACTCTAGAGGAGTCGATCCCCCAATAGCAAACAAGACGCGATCGTAGAATCCATGCGATCCATCCTTGAAATGCACCTGTACCTTCCCCTCAACCCCACTTAAACCCTCAATATCCACGCCCAATTTTTGACTCAAATTCTTGCTAAAGGCTTCTTCTAGGTTTTTTAAATTATCCTCATTCACACGACTAAAGGTGCTTTGGCGGTAGTTAAGAGTGGTGTTATTGTTATTGGCTAGCGCGATAGCGTACTCCACGGCTGAATTCCCTCCGCCCACCACCAAGACCTCTTCTTTTTCCTTACAATCGTTGATGGTGTAAACCACCTGACGCATCACCTCTACAGGGATGGGATAAGAGGGGCGGTTGGGTTGCCCCATTTTGCCAATGGCGATCACCACGCTTTTAGCCTTAAACACCTGATTGGATCCGCTCACCACTTCAAAATAATCATCTTTTCTAACCACATTCTCAATACTGGTTTTATAAGCCACCTCAATGCCATGCTCTTGCAGGGCTTTTTCCATGACCTCTAGCGCGCCCTCTTTGTCGGTGTCGCTAAAAGGGATATGCCCCTTGATGTCCACAACCTGTTTGCGATAATCTTTATCTACGCGCTTATGCGCCTTGTAATATTTGCGCAACATGCCACAACATTGTGCTTCTTTTTCGCATAAGAGCACTTTATTAATCCCATTGAGCTTACACTCCACGGCGGTGGCGATCCCACTAGGTCCTGCACCCACTATCACTACATCGTAAATCTCACCCATGCTATCCTTTCTTTTTAGACTTGAGTTCTTCTTGTTTGGCGGTGTGCAGATCGCTAGGGCTATCGTAGAGCAAAACCTCTAACATCTTTTTCTCATCGTTAAATTGTTTGCCTTTAAGTCCCCATAAAAAGATCAACAAGCCCACTAAGCCTAACACTAGCGAAACAAAGAGCATCAGAAAGAGCGTGTTGGTGTGCATTAGCCGGCCATAAACTCTAAAGTGCTTTGCTTGAGCGCTTCAACAAGGTTTTGAATCTCTTCGGGAGCAAGCATAGCCTGAGATTTACACACCAGTAGAGAAACAAAATCGCGCTTCCCTCCGCCCTTATTCTCATAGCCCAGCCCCTCAAGGCGATGTTTCAAATGCGCTAGCAAGGCTAGCATGTCCTCACTCCCCACCGACTTAAGCGACAACTCTAAGCCGTGTTTTTGGGGATTGGGGCAGAGAAACAGCGCGACCAAGTTTTTTTGTTGTTTTTTATGCGCGTCCACGAGTGCGAAAAACTCCTTGAGATGTTCTTTTTGGGCGTGCAAAAGGGCAAGTTGCTTATCTTGAATGGGATACCACTGCACAAGGTGGGTGCAATCCTGCTTGGAGGTGGGGCGTTGGGCTCTAGTGTCTAAGCCCTTGAGAATGTCATGGGTCTTTAATTTTTGGCGCGCTTGTCTGAGTGTGGCGCGCTCTTGGGCGATGAATTGGTAATACGCTTTTCCACACACCGCCTCAATGCGCCTCACCCCCGCGCTCACGCTCGAACTCTTGGTAATGGCAAAGCCTCCGATGTGCGCGCTATCGCTCACATGCACCCCTCCGCACGCCTCCAGGCTATCAGCAATGCGCACCACGCGCACCTCTTCTAAATACTTGTCTTCAAACAACATCACCGCCCCGCTCTGCTTGGCAGCCTCTGCCCCCATGTGCTCAATATCAGTGCTAGCCCCCATGCTAATTTGGGTGTTCACAAAAGCCTCAATCGCGTCTATTTCTGCATCGCTTAAGGCGCGGTAAAAACTAAAGTCAAAGCGTAGGCGCGTGGTTTCTATATGGCTTCCCTTTTGTTGGATTTGGGCGTTTTTACCCTCAGCATGTGCAGCTTTGCCCAAAACTTCCCTAAGAGCTAGGTGTAATAAATGGGTTGCGCTGTGGTGTTTGGCGATCTCAGCGCGCTCGATCACTTGGGCTATTACGCCATCCCCTACGCGCACTTCTCTTTTAAACTCCACAAGGCTGATATTGATCGCTCCCGCCTTTTGGGTGTCTAGCACATGGGCGATGGAATTGTGTGCCAAGTCTAACAACACGCCCTTATCCCCGATGGGTCCCCCGCCTTGAGGATAAAAAGGGGTTTTATCCAAGACGACATAGGCTTTTGTATTTTGCGCGACACTTTGCACAGAAACCAGCGCACCCTGTTCATCGGGCGCATACAACGCGCGGATGCTCGCTTTCAAGTTCTCATGGTGGTAACCTTCAAAAGTATTTGGCTCTAATTTGCTCAAATCCAAAGTTTTTAGGTTATCTTTGGCTCCGCTCTGTTTAAATTGCGAACGCGCTCTTTGCTCCTGCATGCACGCCTCATAGCCGGCTAGATCAACTTCAATCCCCTTATCTCTGAGCATGTCCATGGTCAAATCTAAGGGGAAGCCATAGGTGTCATAAAGCTTGAACGCCACCGCGCCGCTGAAAATCTCATTGCTCTGCGCTAAGGCGCTCTCAAAAAGGTGCATGCCCTTCTCTAGGGTGTCCAAAAACAACTCTTCTTCTGCTCTGCATTCGGCTTGCAAACTCTGCTGGTGTTCTTGTAAAATGGGGTAATCGTGCATGGAGGCGCACACACTCCCTAGAATTTTATAGAAAAAGGGTTGGCTAAGTTCGTGTCCCTTGGCATGCTCGAGCAGGTAGCCATGTCTTAGTGCGCGGCGCAAAATCCGCCTGAGCACATAGCCCCGCCCTGTGTTGTCAAAATACACCCCCATAGCTAGCAAAAACGCCACGCTCCTAGCATGATCGGCGAGCACTCTAAAGGATTCTCTATGCGCGCTATAGGGCAGGTCAAAAACCTCTTCAATGCACGCCATCAAGGGCTTGAACAAAGAAGAATCAAAATTGTTTTGCACCCCTTCTAACAGGGCTTGCACCCTCTCTAGCCCCATGCCCGTATCAATACAGGGCTGGCTTAAAGGGGTGAGCACCCCTTCTTTAGAGCGATCGTATTGCATGAACACCAAATTCCAAATCTCTAAAAAGCGATCCCCCTCGCCCCCAAAATAATCCTGATCAGAATGGAAAGCCTGCGCGCCTTGATCGATGTAGATCTCACTGCAATACCCACAAGGTCCCGTATCTGCCATCTGCCAAAAATTATCCTTATCGCCCATTGTCTTGATATGGCTCTTGGGTACAAATTTTTGCCATAGTTGGTAGGCTTGCGCGTCCTTTTCATGCACGCTAATATAAATGTCTTTATTTTGAAAGCCTAGAGTTTTATGCACAAAACTATAGGCATAGGCAATCGCCTCCTCTTTGAAATAGTCAAAGAAAGAGAAATTTCCCAACATCTCAAAAAGGGTATGATGGCGGTTGGTGTAGCCCACATTCTCTAAATCATTGTGTTTGCCCCCTGCGCGCATACACAGCTGGGCGCTTGTGGCGCGGGGCGCAAAGGGCGCGACCTTGCCTAAAAAAATGTCTTTGAATTGCACCATGCCCGCATTGGTGAAGAGCAAGCTGGAATCATCGGGCACAAGGCTAGAACTGGGTACGCGCACATGGTTTAGGTGTTCAAAATGTTGCAAAAAAGCATTCTTAATGTCCATAGTTTCTCCACGATCGTATGGGCGCATTATAGCATGTTTGGGTCCGGTGTGGTTAAGCATTGGTTGTTTTTAATAGACTAGTATTAGGGCGTCTAGAGTTAGACTCTAGTCTGTCAAAGGAGATTGTATGGATTTGTTAGTTCAAAATATTAAACAAGATGATCTAAGATTCTTCCAAGAGTTGGCTGATAAATTAGGCGTTTCTTTAGAAGTGTTGCCCGCGCATACCCCATGCGATCATTTGGAAGTTTTCGTTAACACGCCTGCAGATGGCGACACCACAGCCTTAGAGCATACCGCCCAAGAACCTGATGGTTACAGGGAATCGTCTAGGGTGTGCAATTCCTATTATAACCCGCTCAACACGCACCAAAGGGACCATAGAACGCATACGGAGTGCGAGCAGGAACGCACACACCGCTACAAAGAGAATCGCAACAGCACTTCAGAGCCATTTCTCTAGGACGCGTATCGCTTCTAAATGTTTCTCATCATTGCCCTCGTACACCTGGTAGTGTTTGATAGCTTCTGTGTAGAGGGCTTTGGCTTTAAGAGTGTCTTGGGACACGCCTAGGCCTTCTTCATAAGCTTTGCCTAAGGCGTAGAATTCGTAGCCGAAATCTGCTTCGCCTAACGCGATGCGTTTGAAATGCTCAAAGGCGTTGAGGTAGGCACGCACCTGGTGTGGCGTAAGTTGAGCGCTTTGGTTATAGCGGTTGAAAAGGGCGAGTAGTGCGTCATCACTGAGGTTAGCTGGCTTGTTGTCCACGGATATCCTTCAAATAAGGTTGTTCGACTTCTAACGCGGCTAAAAAGGCTATTCTAGCACGCCTAGGCTTAATGCTTGGCGCGCATGCCATAGAGTTTTTTGCGCTCCGAAGAGCTGGCGATATTTAAAAGCTTGCGGTATTTGGTGATGGTGCGCCGCACCATTTTGAGGTGAAATTTAGCCTCTACGAGTTCTAAGATTTTGAGATCGCTCAAGGGTTTGATCGGATCTTCAGCTTTGATACACCCCAAAATAAAATCCTTGATCGACGCGTTGGAGATGTCGCCCTCTAGAGCGGTGGTAAAGAAACTCTTGATGGGGAAAATCCCGCGCGTACACTCTAAATACTTGTTGGAAATGGCTCTAGAGATTGTGCTAGGCGAATAGCCAAATTCATTAGCAATGTCCACCAAGCGCATGGGCTTGATCTCCTTGCCCTTGAAGAAATCATACTGGTATTCCACCAACATCAGCCCGATCTTTAAGATTGTCTGTTGGCGCATTTGCAAGGCATCCACTAAATCCCGCGCCTCTTTGAGTTTTTCTTTGAGGTAATCGTTGGATTCTTTGATTTTGGGCTCTTCAATGATCACTTTAGGGTAGTAACTATCGTTGAGTTGTACCGAAATTTCACCCTGCTCTTCGAGCACTAAAATATCGGGGATCACGAGGGGTGAGGGGTCGTGAAAATCCAAGGCGGGGGGGTTTTTAAAAGAAGTGATAATTTTCATCGCTTGGGCATAACCCGGGGTGTGGCTATGTTCTTTGTGCTGTTCTAAATTGTCCAAAATTTTGGCGCACAGCTCATAGGTCTGTGTATCCAACTCGCTATGTTGGACAAGCTGAAAAAAAAAGCTCTCTTGTACATCGCGCGCGCCCACACCCGGGGGGTCTAGGTAGGCAAAGCGCTGGCGCACCTTTTCATAGTCTTGCGCCTCCACACCCAGCCCCCCAGCCAGCGCGTGCACATCGCCTTCAAAATAGCCTTCATGATTGAGGTTCTCAATGATGTCTTGGGCAATCTGCAAAGACATCTCTGTGGGAAAAAGAGGGGGGAGGAGTTGTTGGTTGAGTGTTTCATAAAGGGTGGATTTACGCACGCTCAAACTCTCAATCTTGTCGCTCATGGCGTTTTTAAGGCTGGGCGCGTTGGGGCGGGGGGGTTTGTGGAATTGGCATGCGCTAAAAGCTGTGCTCAACGCGCTTTGTACATGCACGCAAGGGTTGTCTTGCGCGTAAGTTTGCAGGGTTTCTTCTATTTCTAAGGGGCCGCTCTGCAAAATAGGTAGCCAGCTCTTGAGCGTGGCTGAAAGCTTGCCTTTGGGGGTGGGGGTGGGGCGTAAAATAGCCATCATGCCTTAAAATGCTCGCCCAAATAGTGTTTTCTGACCAATTCGTTGTCATAAATTTGATCGCTGCTGCCACTAGCTAGCAGAGTGCCGCTCTTGATCACATACGCGCGGTGGCACACGCTCAAGGTTTCACGCACATTGTGATCGGTGATGAGCACCCCAATATTCATCTCTACCAGCCTCTCAATAATCTTTTGAATATCTAACACCGCGATAGGGTCTACCCCAGCAAAGGGTTCATCAAGCAAGATAAATTTAGGGCTTTTGATCAAGGCTCTAGCGATCTCCACACGCCGCCGCTCTCCCCCGCTCAAAGACATGCCCTTGCGCTTTTGAATCGCTTGGATATTAAAGGCTTCTAACATCTCTTCAATGCGTTGCATCGCCTCTTTGGAGCTTTTAAAGGTGGTTTGGGCAGCCAACATCAAATTATCCAACACGCTTAAATCCCTAAAAATGCTCGATTCTTGGGGCAGATACCCAATGCCTAGATTGGATCGCTTGTGCAAGGGGTAATTGGAGAGATCGATCTCATTGAGCGCTACACTCCCTCCGCTAGGGCGCAACAACCCGCAAATCATATAAAAGGTCGTGGTTTTGCCCGCTCCATTGGGTCCTAGCAAGCCCACCACTTGCCCGCTTTGCACTTCTAAAGACACATCGTGTACAATCATGGTCTTTTTGATCTGTTTGCTCAAGTGAATCGCGCTGAGTTTATCCATCACTAAACCTATAAATGCGCGCCTCCTGATGGATTTGCAATTCAAGCGTGAGCACGCTAAAGCCTAGTTTGATTAACATCTCTTTAAGCGCGTCAGAACCCCACTCTACAAAATGCACCCCCTTGCATTCTAAAGACTCCAACACACCCATTTCTAAGAGCTCGTGGATCTCTTTGAGATAAAAATCGTAATGGTAAATGCAAAAGTCCTCAGCCGGGTAGGTGTGCATCACGCTGAAAGTGGGCGAGGTGGCTTGTGGGGCGCGGTGGGCTTGGCAAAAGCGTTGCACTAAAGTGGTTTTACCACTGCCCAACTCTCCTTGTAAGAGAATGACGATGGGTAAAGTGTGGCATCTCACCCAACTATCTAGGCGATCCAAGATGGGGGTTAAATGCGCTAAATGCGCCACAATGCTCATGATTTTTCTACCTTGATCTGCACAATCCCTAAATGTTCTTGTACCGCCCCTACAATATCTTGCTCTCCTTGTGCCAATTGTGCGGGCGCGCTAGGGGGTGCGATCTTGACTGCTTGAATCTCCACCCCACTCCCATAAATTTCTTGCACACTCTGGAGGATGATGGGATAGTGTGTTTTCAAAACCTCCCTAGTGTCGGGAGGCGCGTCCGATTGCCATTGTAAAGTTTTGTTCTGAAAATCGTGAAAGCGTATGTGCTTTTCAAAGAGCGCGCCTAATTCTTGTTGGTGCGCATAGAGTTTAGCGATGAGCTGGCTAAACAACTCTTTGGGAGTGGGGTTTGTCTGGGTTGCTTTTGGCGTGGGCAATTGGGGGGTTGGGGGTTGCAGGGTGCGCTCTGTGGAGGCTTTAGAGGGGGCTTGGGGAGTTTGTGTTGCCTGCATTTTGAGCGCGCTCAAGGCGAGCACAAAATCCCCATCTGCACCCGTGTATAAGAGACTCTTGGCTTGGGCTAAAATGCCCATCCAGCGATCCAGTAGAGGAATGGAAAATCTCTCTTCTAAGAGCGCGTCTTTGAGAAAGATCGCCATTTCCTCTAAGATCATTTGAGGATCGTAGCTACTCAGTGTTTGCAAAAGCGCGCGTGCGCGTGCCGGATCGCTCTCTATGGCTTGAAAAAAATCATTCAAGACCTTGCTATCCACCATGCCTAGCATTTGCGCGGTGGCTTCTAGGGTTAAATTGGCGTTGCAGTAACTGATCGCCTGTTCTGTGAGCGTGAGGGTGTCGCGCAAACTCCCCTGTGCGCTTCTAGCCAACATCTCCAACACCCCCTCTTGGTAGATCACCCCTTCGGCTTCTAAGACTTTTTGCAAATGCGCCACAATGGCTTTAGGCGCGATCTTTTTAAAACGAAAATGCTGGGTGCGGCTTAAAATCGTGGCGGGTAATTTGAGCGCATCGGTGGTGGCTAAGATGAATTTCACATGCGCGGGGGGCTCTTCTAAAGTCTTTAAAAGCGCGTTAAAGGCTTCTTTAGTGAGCATGTGGGCTTCATCAATGATAAAGATTTTAAAAGCACCCATACCGGGTTTATACTTGGTCTGTTCGATGAGTTCGCGCACATCCTCAATACGCCGATGAGACGCGCCGTCCATCTCAACAATGTCCATGTGTTTGTTCTGCAAAGCGTCTACACAATTGATACAAACATCGCAAGGGGTGCTAGTGGGGGCTTTGCTACACTGCAAGGCGCGCGCAAAAATGCGCGCGCTGGAGGTCTTGCCAGAGCCTCTAAGTCCGCTAAATAGATACGCATGCGCCAAACGCCCCTGTTCTAAAGCCAAGCTGAGGGTTTGGGACACGCTTTCTTGCCCCACCAAATCCTTAAAATGCTGGGGGCGGTATTTGAGAGCCAAGACCACAAGCGTCCTTTGTCAGTTTGGCATATTATAGCCTAATTGTGCTGGCTGTAAGTCTAGTCATGCTAAGATGACACATTTATATCTTTAGGAGTTGCTATGTTTAAAGTACGGCGTGTGTTGGCGGTGCTGTGGGTGGGCATCGGGCTGGCTAGTAGCATGGTTGCAGCGAGTTTGCCTCCCATTAAAGGCAAGGCACTAGCCCTCTCTAGCCACCCTCTAGCCGATAAAATCGCCCAGCGCGTGTTAGATGAAGGCGGGAATGCCATTGATGCAGCCGTGGCGATGGGTTATGCGCTAGCAGTGGTGCACCCGGCTGCGGGCAATTTGGGCGGAGGGGGCTTTGCGGTGATTCACTTGGCTAATGGGGAGAATATCACTTTGGATTTTAGAGAAAAAGCCCCTTTGAAAGCCACTAGAAACATGTACCTAGATAAAGAGGGTAAGGTGATCCCCAAGTTGAGCACAGATGGCTATTTGGCTGCCGGGGTGCCCGGCACTGTGGCAGGATTGGACGCGATGTTGAAAAAATACGGCACACGCAAGCTATCTAGCTTGATTCAACCCGCCATCGATCTCGCCCAAAGGGGTTTTAGACTCACCCAAAGACAGGGGGAGACCATGCTAGATGCCAAACCCCGTTTTGCCAAATACGCCAGTAGCCGTAAATACTTTTTGAAAAGGGGCATGGTGGCTTATAGTGCGGGGGATCTTTTGGTGCAAAAAGATTTGGCTAAAACCCTAACTTTGATCAAGAACGAGGGCGCAAAGGCGTTCTATAAGGGCGCGATCGCAGATCTGATCGCAGCAGACATGAAGAAGAACGGAGGGATCATCACTAAAGAAGATCTAGCCCAGTACAAAGTCGTGTGGCGTAAACCCATTGAGGGCAGTTATAGGGGCTATAAGATCATTTCTATGGCACCTCCTAGCTCAGGGGGTACGCACATTATCCAAATCCTCAACACCATGGAGAACGCCGACATTGGCGCGCTAGGTTTTGGCTCTAGCCAAACAATCCACATCATGGCAGAAGCGATGCGCCAAGCCTATGCGGATCGCTCGGTTTTTATGGGAGATCCCGATTTTATCACTGTCCCCACTGAAAAGCTCACCAGCAAGGCATATGCCAAGAAAATCTATGAAAGCATCTTGCCCAACAAAGCCACAGATAGCGCGAAAGTGCGCCCGGGGCTAGGGCAGATCCATGAAGGCAAGAACACCACGCATTATTCTGTTGCGGACAAATGGGGCAATGCGGTGAGCATCACCTACACCGTGAATGACTATTATGGCAGCGCAGCAGCCATCAATGGGGCGGGCTTCTTGCTCAATAATGAAATGGACGATTTTTCTATCAAACCGGGCGTGCCCAATCTCTATGGTTTGATTGGGGGTGATGCCAACGCCATTGAGCCGGGCAAACGCCCCTTGAGCTCCATGTCACCCACCATTGTGCTCAAACACAATAAGGTCTTTATGGTGGTGGGCAGTCCCGGAGGCGCGCGCATTATCACTACAGTGTTGCAAGTGATTAGCAATGTGATCGATCATGGCATGAACATTTCTCAAGCCGTGAGCGCGCCGCGTTTCCACATGCAGTGGTTGCCCGATGAAATCCGCACAGAACCCTTTGGCATGGTCAAAGATGTGCAACAGAATTTAGAGAAAATGGGCTATAAGATCGTAATCAAACCCGTTATGGGCGATGTGAACGCCATCGTGGTTGACAACAAAGCCCATGTTATGTATGGGGCACAAGACCCGCGTAAAGAGTTTTAATGACACATCATTTAGAAATTGTTGGAACAGATTGTGCTCAAATGGGCATTGTACGCAATAACACGCAAGAGTGGATGTTCTTCCAAAGTTATCCCTTTATCCAAAGCGAGTTATTGGCACATGTGAGCGCGTGCGTACACCCCAGCCCTAAGCGCGCCCTCATCACCGGAGGGTTTGACACCCAAATTGCCTTTGAGTTGCTCAAGTATGAGGGCTTGCATGTGGATTTTGTGCAAGAAGATCGCGCGATGTTGGAGAATCTGCATGCCTTTTTGCCCCAATTTGCAGAAACCAAATCCCATGCCCGCTTCAAGCTCTATGATAAAATCCTCGATCTAGACTTGCAACCCTATGACATCATCATTTCTCTAAGCACCCCCAATGCCCACCAAGTGGACGGCTTGCAACGCATGCTCACCCCCAAGGGTTTCATGGTGTCCATTGCCCCTAGCCCTCTTTTGGAGCAAGAGGCTTTCAAAGACACCCTCAAAGATTTGCAAGCATGCGCACAAATCCTTATGCCCTTTAACACCCCCTATGCCCCCACCCCCCAAGTTTACCTCTTTATCTCCAAGCACTACCACCCCCTAGCTGACATGTTGCTCCAAAAGATTGACATGCTCGATGGCTTGCGCTATTACAACGCCGAGATCCACCACGCCGCCTTTGCCCAGCCCCAGTGGCTTAAGGGGGCGTGCGCGCGTCTGCTCAAAAATTGAGCTTAAAACACGCCTTTGTGCTCACCGGGGGGATTGGCACGGGCAAGAGCACGGCGGCTAGTCTCTTGAGTTTGCATGGCTATAGTGTGCTAGATGCCGATAAGATCGCCCATGAACTCTTTGACACGCATAACGCACAAATCGCCCATCTCTTCGCTGAGGTGGCGACTCACAACACCATCACTCGCCAAGCCCTAGCCCCCCTTATCTTTAGTGACTCAAACGCACGCGCCAAGCTAGAAGCCTTGATCCACCCCAAAGTGCGCACGCGCCTGCTAGAACAAGCCCAACAGCTAGAAGCCCACCACCAACCCTATTTCTTAGACATCCCCCTTTTCTATGAAATTGAGGGGGTGAAAAGCTATGGGATTTCTCAGGTGATACTGATCTATGCGCCTAGAAATTTGCAAATTACCCGCCTACAAGCGCGCGATCATTTAAGCCTAGAACAAATAGAGCAGCGCCTCAACGCCCAAATGGACATTGAGATCAAAAAATCTTTAAGCCCCTTTGTGTTGGACAACTCTAAAGATTTAAAACATTTGCAAGCGGAGATAGACAGATTGCTAGCCCAGATCAAGGGGAGTTAGTGCGACAATCTTGCTTGATGCCTAGCCCGTTTTCATGCAGAGAGCCGTTTTGCTCTCGTTGGGGAAAATAAGAATCCAAGCGTCATCATAACTTGGATTATTAACAAGGTATTTGTCTAGAGGCGCATGGTAAAAAAGGGTGTTGATAGAGAGATAAACAAATCCATTTCTCTACCTTCAATTCAAGAGATGTAATTTTTAAGTAATGGAGGAGTAGTGGTAGAGGTGTTATAACTTCAGCTTAGCATTCTATCTAAGTTGTATCTCGTTGAGGGGAGCGCACGAAGGAAGTTTTATATCTGCCACCCGGATGATTCTAATCTCTATATCCAACCTGACAATCTAATCTGTACTAGAAACAAGCAACACTTGCTAGTTACCCCCCGAGTTTGCAGACTATACCAAAGATGATAAAATCACTAAAGCCTTTTTAGATAAATTCATCCCTAAACACAAAGAAGTTAGAGAAAAGGCTAAACAAGAGGGGTATTCTCTAGGCAATGCCACTACAAACAAGCCTGCCACTGCAAAGCAAATTGCCTTTGCTGAAAGCTTGTCTAAAAAACACAATGTGAAGTTACCCAAAGATTATAAGAGTAATATGCAGGTGTGCAGTGGCTTTATTGAGGAGTGGGGGGGAAGTGAAGAGAGGGTATAACGGGGGAGATTGTGAGGAGGCTAGAAAGAGCAATGGAGTTTTTGCATGTGGTATGTGTTGAAGAATAAGGATAAAGAGGTTGTGAAGTTTGAGTTGAAGGTAGAGGAACAGGTCATAAATAGTGTCAAAATCAAAAACTACTTTATAGACGACACAAGTATCGTTTTAGAGCCTGTTTTGCTGCCTCGTGCTTTTGATGATAAGAAAAGTGTTGTAGAGAATTTGGAAGATTGGATTGGGCATAGAAAAATCCCTAAAAACAGGGCGTTTGTAGAGGACATTATACGCTCTTTAATATAGGTGAAAAAAACTTCCTCTCCTATGTGGATGTCACTCTAGCCCTCTCTCTTAATGATACCTGTTGGAAGGGGTTTTAGCAAAACTCAAAGGACTTATAACTAGCCCAGAGCATCACTAATGGCATGTTGAAGAAGTGCTGGCATAAAAACGCAGTGAGTGGCAACATAGAGCTTTTAAAAGGTTGGAGTGTCCTTGGACATGACGAGTATGGCAAAGAGCCTTATTGTGAATACTACATGGCACAGATTGCTGCAACACTGGGGTTTGAGCATGTGCCCTATGATTTGCCTATATTAGATTGCTTGGATGAAAACTCACTCAAAGAGTTGTTTAAAGAGCGCAACAAAAACAAGATGGTGCAAACGATTGTAGGTATTTATGAAAAAGAGAAGTTTCAAGACCCTCTGCTCTTTGATGCGCTCACTTTTAACACAGATCGACACTTAGGCAACTTTGGTATGTTAATTGATAACGATACCAATGAGCTTGCCAGACCTGCCCCTATTTTTGACAATGGTATGGCGTTTTTTAACCATATCACAGAATACGATTTAGAAAATATTCCAGCCTATTTCACAGACGAGCGTAGTGCGCTGGGAATGGGTTTTGCAAGGCAACTAGAGATCGCATGCCAACCTAGACACACAGAATCTCTCTTAAAGCTAGCTAACTTCACCTTCACCCGCCACAAACAATACAACTTACCCGAAAAATGGCTACAGGCAGGTGAAAAATTTATCCAACAAAGAAGCCAAGAGATTATTCAGATCATCGCCAAAAAACAGACTAAACCTCTAGAAATACGTCCCCATTCTCGAGATTTTTCTATGCAACCTACCCCAAATTCCCCCGCACTCCTCAAAAGCAGGCGTAGGTAATGAACAATGTAAAATGTCTTAAATAATATTATAAAATATTGTGAATATTTTATAATATCGATAGGCTTTTTAATGGATTTTATGTACAACAGACGCAACAAAAGGCTAAAAGTGGACTACAAACAACTTCTTACCAACACAGAGTGTTTGCTCGATCTTGCCATCAGAATGGCACACCATAGCACAGCCATTGAGGACAATTCTCTAACATAGAATGAAGCACAAGTATAATACATTCGCTTGTACGCAAAGAATAATCAAGGACTAAAAGATGTGCAGACGTATTAAGATATCACATGCAAAACAACCTCTCTTCAAAAGTGGGGGGCATTGCCCTAATCCCAAGTTTTTACGCACACTAAAGTGTTTTTAAAACTCTCCGGCAGAAATCCCGCTCGTCTTTAGCGGGTGGGATGAATGCCACTTTGTGGTATAACGTCTCCGTACATTCGTATCTACGGCAGGACGTGTCGAAAGTTACGCCTTTGGAAATACGATGTGTGAGACCTGTAGGGAATGCACTGGATGCTCAAACTCTGTAAAATCCCTACTGTAGGGACATAGAGTGAGAACCAAACTCTCCCTACGGGCAACGTCGGCAAGGAAGCCCACTCTTTAGCGGGTGGGTACTTCACTCTTATGGGACTTGTGCTTGGCACACCTTGTTGCTAAGGAAGCAAAAGAAATCAATTAGCAAGCTCTCTGAAATATCACCGCATCCCGGGTAAGGTGATTAAGTCTATTGAGGCGAGTCCGCATTTCAAGGTCTTTGTTGTGGATCACAAGGGCAAATGGAAGAGTTGGTGTGTGGATGAACGGACTCTTGAGTTGATTAGTGGAGTCGATGACGACTACAACTACCGCTACTCTTATGGTACTGACCAAATGGACTATAAGATATGGGCACACAACCAAGCCATGCCTCTAGAGATGTATAAACTCTTCATCGTTGGATACGCTACCTTTTTGAAGAAACCTTACTTTCTTTGAACCCTTGAAGGACACGCACTGGCAGAGCGTTGCCTTTGATATCCCAGTGTGTGGCTTATATGATGCCACTTTTTTTAATCAAATCCACACACACGCCCAAGAACTGAGAGCCAAAAAGGCCCCTCTTCTCTTTGGTTCTTTTCTTAAAATGTTGCCTAAACCCCGTTTAGATAATTTCCCCTCCACCAACCCCAAATCTCCCGATCTCTACTTTGTCTTAGATTTTAAGAGTTCTGATCTTGATTATACAAATCTCTACCAGCACACCAAGGAAATCCTTGAAAAATTCCCCACCATCTTAAAACGCTACACCACGTGCATGTCTTTGCCTTGAAAACGAGGAATTAAAGGTTGTGATACAAAAGAGACAAGCGATAATCTGTATGCCCCTGAAGGCTATAGTATTTTTTATCAAAACTATCCTCCCTGTGTAGCCCTTTTCAAATCTTACTAACGGCTTAAAGAGCGATTCCATGCCACCTCTCTTGAAAGCGCTTGTAAGATACCCGATGGTCAGCTAGTAGAAGAGCCCAAAGATTTTAAAAGTGGGTAGCGCGGGCAGAGGTTGGCAGACCTTTCTATTTGACATTGCAGAAAAACACAATAAGAAAGCAGGATTTTGACAATGACAACCCTACCCCTCTTATTTACAACCCTAAAAAAGAACTCATTAAAGCGCGCGTTTTTTTAAAAAGTTTAGACACTCCTACAGGGGATAACCCTCCCACAAGAGCACAGGGTCTAGATGCCTATCAAATTTCAAAAAAGACTACTTTGACCCATGCCCATTTTCAAATCGCGCTATTGCAAGACAAACAAAGCCGTTAGCAAAGCGTGTGGTTGTATAGCTCACAAGCCCGGGCGTATACGTGAGTTGCAAAAAACGACCAAGCCTTCTTGAGCGATTTTAAAGAGGACTATGGTAATTATGATATCAAAGACACCGGAGAGAGTGCTATTAGTGCTAACGCCACCAATTTAGTAGATGATGGCATAGGCATGTTAGAAGCCCAAGGCTGGAATCATTTAAATGAGTTGTTACCAGGCCCCAATTTATCGAGGTGGTTTTACTTGTGCTTGTGCCATTGTGGTTATTTAGGGCTGATTTGAGCCAAGAAATGCAACAAGTCCGTGCACTGATGCTCAAATATACCACCAAGCTTTCAGAGAGCGTTGTGACCGAATGGATAATGACTAGACAAAAAACTACCCAAAATTTTACCAGTATCTCTTATGAGTCTTGTATTGAGAAACTAGCCTACAAGTGCACTTTAGCGGGGATAACTCTCCACACCATAGAAGAGAGCTTTGCTAGCTAATGCAACTACTCAGCAAACGAGCCGATACAACACCATGAAAACTATTTAGGCAAGCGCGTTAAAAGAAGTCTCTTTAAATCCAGCACAGGTAAAGCCCAAATGCCGATATTAACGGCACTATTGGCGTTTTAAGAAAAATATTTCCACGATGCAGTGCAAATCCTTTAGAGTAGCGCGCTGGTGTTCGTCTCTGCAAAAATCTCATTAGCGTTCTGATAGATACGATAAGAAAATTTACAAAAAATAACAGATTTAATCTTTTTAAATAAGTTAAATGGCTTTTTATACATGACCCAAGACACAGCAACAATCACAAAAGGAAGCCTAAATGCAACCTACTTTGCGACACTCTCTAAGGGGAGGGGTCGTTAGCTAAAGGAGAATGACTATGCATTATAATCCCCAATTTTAGATAGTTTACACATTTTAAACTCTTAACAAAAGCAACAGCTAGAGGTTCTAGGCTTTAGCTTTAGCGATTTTGCTACGCTGCAGGGCTGTATGGAAAAGTTGCGTTTTTGATTTCATCTATTCTTCCGCTCAGATTGAGGGCAACACCTATAATAAACTAGACACGCTTACCTTACTAGAAGAGGGGCTGACGACTGAAGGTAAGAAATACAGCGATGCCAAGATGATTTTAAATTTGAGAAACGCTTTTGATGTAATTCTTAAAGAAGATTTACCCATCAGCTTAGAGACTTTTCAAAACCTACACGCTATCTTATCCTAAGAGTTAGTTTCTCCTCATCATTGTGGCGTGATGCGCAACTATAATATCACTGACATTACGGACACATCTTATCTGTCTCTTGCTTGTAGAGATAGACTTCATACAGAGATGAAGCGCTTATTCAAACAATACGCTAGTTCAACCACCCCTTTGAACGGGCTATTTACTTGCACAATAACCTATGCTATTTGCAATATTTTGAAGATTGCAACAAGCGCACGGCAAAGTGTATGCAATTTTTATCCCTTAAAAACGACAATAAGATGCTCCTAGTGCTCGTGGATGATGATCCCACGCTTTATAAGCATACCGCAGAGCTCTAATTATCTATTATGAGAGAGGGGATTACCAAGCGTATTTGAATTTTTTTATTCAAGCCTATCAGAGGAAGCCATATTTTTAAGAGAAGTGCAAGCACTGGCACACGAAAACCCAACTATACACCATAAAAAACGAAGATAAAAAATGGATAACTTCCCCAATGGTTTTTTAAAAGCGTGGCGCACTTGGAGAGATGATGGAAGAGAGGCTTTTATGCATGCTTTTGTGCAAAATCCAACAAGCACCAGCAAAGCAGGGAGTAGAATTGGAGCAAACCCAAGAGCCACAACTCCAAGAACATAGAGAAGTAGAGCGATCTCGCCAACTTCAAGAGAGCTTAGAAGAGCAGGAGCTCCTACAAAGTATCACCATTTTCAAGATGAAATCCAAGAAGTCTTAGCAGAACACGCAAACAGAACAGAGCAAGCGCAAGAACCCGAAACTAAAGACTTAGCAGAAGAAAAGCAAGAGAGTAATTCAGAGCGATTAAACCAGCCTGAGCAAGGCTTAGAAGTGTCTAATGAGAACACTCCAAAGCCCCAGCAGACCACACCACAAGCTATAGAAATAGATAACAAATATGCCAAGCTACACAGCTACTTCAAGCAAGTCGAATTAGATGTGCAACAAAACGCATCAAGACCAAGACAGATTTCAAAGAGAATTTTTTAAGAAGAAAATTTTTAGACAATTTGTACCACTTGGACACGCATGCTATCGTGGGCAGACATTATAGTTTTTTGAAAAAAGATGGAAGCTTTGAAATAACTATAAAAAGAAGAATTCAAAACAAGGTCTTACGATTTGATGCTTTTTTAGCAACTGCCGTAGAAGTTATATAGGAATGGCTAAGACAAAGAGGCGAGGATATATCTTAAAATCCTGGTTAGAGTAGATCGTGTAGAGTTTAAAGGATTGCAAAGAGAATGCGGGGGAGCGCTTTATGCAAGAATATGCTTCTAGTTTAGAGAACAGGGTCATTTTAAACGATTGTGATGGTACGCTCAGCAGTCAAGATAGTATCCGGGATTTTATAAAATCAAAAAGTTCAAGACGACAAGATTGATGGTGTGTTCCATAATAATCATAGGCACTACGACTTATATCAATTTTTTCGCTTAACACAAAAACGCCTAGAGATTGATGAACGCACCTTCAAGGAGACATGCAAGATTGCAGTAGATCCTGTAACATTGTGTGCGGACCTCTTCAATTTGTTAAAGAATACGGATGCCAATTTGGTTGCCATCACTTCCGGCATTAGAGAGATCTGGCGGAATGTTTTTGTACGCTTCAAGCTTCCCTTTATGCTTGTTGCTAACGATAGGTACACAATCATCACACGGGATACAAAAATGTCTTTTGCAAAAGGACTTAAACGATTGGGTTTTTAATGTTGTAGCTTTGGGTGATGGGGCGGTGGATATTGGTATGCCTGATCATGCAAGTCAGCCTATTTTGCCAGAAACCAAGAGGAGTAGAGAAGTATTGCGCGCCCTTGGCAGGTAAGCAAAGAGAGGACTATTTATCTATAAGCCTAATTGCTCAGCAGGTTCATTAGGAGCCATGTTATGGTATACGAATTGCCCTCTCAAGACTCAATCAATCAAACGCGATTGGTCACAACAAACTCAAAGGATTTATGTGATATACATATGGAATTTGGGGTTACTCGGTAGAGAGATTTTAGGTACACAAGAGAGAATAGAAACCATTTCAAGGCTAGCGCAGGGACATCATGAGAATTTATCGTATGGAGACAGAAGTAGTTTCGTTATCGTTAGTATTATAAGAATGTGGCTTGTTCAGGCTCAAGCACAGAAGAGCGCGAGACTCCTAAGCTCATTGCCTTAGGGCAGTTGGCGCGCAAGTTATAGGTGTTGGTTCTCTTCATTCTCGCAGGAAAATTATATCAGAGCTACTTTTTAGATTGTCGAAATTATTGTCACAACTACTAGAACTAAGATGCATATTAAGAAGTGTCATTGTAGATAGTTTGACAAAAATTCAGATTTTTGCGCTATATCCTGCCAAGTTTAACTTGAAAATTAAGGTAGCTGAAAAGGATCCGCTCTTAACCAACTATTAAGCCCCGCTCCCCCATGTTTACCATAACAAAATAAAATACTAACCGCAAATAAAACAAGGAAAATCCACAAAACAAAGGGAAGTTTGTGCCCCCACCCCCTCTTAGAGACAGACACTTGTGAGTGCCCCCTCAAGGTCAAGTAAAATTGATCTCTAGCACTAAAGAACTCTTTAGTGTCAATGATGCAGGCTGTATTGGCTTGAAAGATTTAGTCCAAGTTAGCATTGTGGGTTGCACTAACAACATTGCAGGTTTCCCTACTCCTTGCACCAAGTTAGCCAATATTCCCCCTACCATCGCCACAGATTTATTAGAAATTGACAACCAAAAAATTGTTATGGCTGAAAACATTTCTTTGGTGATAACAGATAAGAACTTTCCTTTAATACTTAAGGGAGAACCGCAAGGCTAAGGGGGTGTTGGAGATTGAGGAGGAGGAAGCACCTCAAGAGCAACGCTAAACAGTCCAAGAGGGAGTGCAAGAAGAACAAGAGCCGGGGAAGCAAAAACCAATACAATGCAGATAAAACCACGCATCTTGAAAAGGAGTTGATTAGCAGACACAAGCCCGATCTCTACGCGCATGGGCGCATCGCTATTAAAGATGAAAAACAAAAGAGGGCGTTTCTCTATTTTAATCGCCCCTTTTCTAGGGGCTAAAAATTTCCACAGCGTTCAGATTTTAAGCAGGCATGTCTATGTTTCTGATCCAAATGGTGTGGGAACCGCGCCAGAAGTTTGCAATCTAAAGAAAGTCGCTAATTTCCATACAAGAAAACTCATCCACCTTTTACAAACTGCCAAGAAGTACACGCATGTCTCCATGGGTCCGCCAGCACTCTTTTGCACTTACCCCCGTCGTCTCAAAGGACAAGTCAAACTAGATGGCAAGATTTGGGACTATAATACGGGATATGATGATGGGTATATCACCCTTATACATGGCAAAGAATGGCGCACTTTTGGCGATCCTTCTAAAGAAGCTGAATGTGGGATTTGAGAAATTTTAGCAAAGGTGCTTTATCCATGAACCTTAAAACCTGTCTGTTAGTTTGGCTTTTATGTTTGCCCTTGTTAGCCCAAAAGCACTATTGGGATCGAGAGCATGGCCCCTTGGATTATGAGTATTTCTATAAATATGATCCTGCTTACAAACATGCAAGTTGGGCGCGATTCTTTTTAAAATCCTATTTCTTCAAGCCCCTCAAACACCTTAAAAAAGCCACCGGAAAGGTGCGTGTGCTCTCCTTACAAAGAGCAGAAAATAGTTTAGAAGTGTGTCGAGAAGTTGGTTTAAAATACGATCCCAAGCGTAATCGCTGTATAGATGATCGGGGAAAGGAAAAGGGGATAACTTGTTTTTCTCATCCAAGAACCACACGGGAGATGGAAAAATATTTGCTAAACTCTATGGAATACCCCGGTGACCCCTCTGCCGACCAATATGGTTTGTCTTTCGCAGATTATGAGGCGTGCAGCTACAAAGGCAAGGTGCAAATCTTTGGTTACACTTGGGATTTTAAAAGCCGTGAAGGAAAAATAGAGCTGACAAGAAAAGTGGGTAAATCTGAAAAAAGATGGAGTTTAGAGGAAAATACTTTACAGGCCTATAGACAAGGACAACTTGACGCTTATGGGTGGCCGCCCAATACAGCCATCAAGTATTTAGTTTGCCGGGCTTTAGCTTGCCATCCACGCGCAGAGACAGAAGTTTATTAACCACATGCTAGGGTCATCTATGAAACTAGATTTTAAGTAGGCACTATGTTTCTGAAGCAAACCCTAAGTTTTAAGAGAGAAATCCATGGACTTGAAGCATTAAAAAACCCAAAGTTTATAGATGCTAAAAAATTGTTTCTATCTTGAAACTTTTCAAACTTGGAGGTAGCTGTGTTTGTTAGATACGCGTTTGTCTTGTTGTTAGTTCTGATGTGTCTTGAAGCTAAGGATTTTGTGATCCAGTGTCAGAAATGTATCATCACGGCTAATTTTAGCGATGCAGAGATCGCCCAAACCAAAAAAGAAATGGGCGAAGAGGCTTTTTATGTCATGGCTGACGATGTCAGCTATGACAACTATGTAACTAGGAACTATGCAGAGGCTAATCATATCCCCTATATTGTCGTGGATAAGGATTATAATTATTTGGTTACACCCCAGCAAAGAGTCAAAATGGAGAATAAATGGGGTTATTGGCTTTATGCGCGCGGCAAGCCTATTAAGTTTTTCTCCGACCTATCTGATGAAGACATCAACGCCTATTTTGCGATCAAACATCCTAAAACCCCTCAATAATTTACTCCGCGCTTAAAAACCCAAATTACACTAAGACCCATGGACACACAAGAGATTTTTACAGGGGTGCTAGTCTTTATCTTTAGTCTATGCCTCCAAAACCTGCACGCCTTAGAACTCAAAGAGGCGCAAGCCGTGGTGCAAAAATGGGTGGATGACCGGTGGAAGGAGTATTGGAAAAAAATGGGTATACAACTCAAGATCCAAATCTATGCACTCTTTTTAATGACGCGCAATGGGTAGCAACCATCTATGACAACATAAATTCACACACAGGGGGCGAAAATCTCCACGATAAACCCAATAAGACAGATTCCCATACTGTAGATCTTTTATCGGGGTTGCGCTGCGTTGAGTTCCGCTAGACCCGCTCCTGATGGTTTGTACGCATGCATGGGCATTTTACACAATGGGCAATTATCTAAGGAATTTTACACAGATGCAATTGTATCCATTGAGGTTAAAAATAATCTTTTGGTTGTCTCAGAGGGGAGCGAAGGCTTTGTAGACGATCACCACTACAAAGACCAATACGCTTTTGAAATGTTGGGTGGGCGTTTTTACCTAAAAACTTATGGTATAAAGGTTTTTTTCTGCCACGACTCCGATCCACAAGGATACCCCGAAGGATGCCCCGTTGGAGATGGTATTAACCTTGCGTTAGATTCCGTCGATTCTGTATTTTTGGGGCAAGGAGGAACTAGATGATTTCATAGGAACATATGCAGACAGCGGATACGGAGATTTTGGTAATGATATGCTCTTGTATAGGTTAAGGCGTGCATGCTTTGCAAAAGGTAGGTGCAAGTTTCTCAATCTCAAGGCACTGCAAGAGGCATGCAAAAAGTACAGCTCAGATTCAAAGCGGGATCACTGCCTTTTTAGTGCCGACTAGCAGAATATGGATAAACAAGGAATACTAATGAAAAACTCTCATTCTTTTTGACAAATTGAGACTTTTGGAATTAAAGGACAAAGCGAGGCAAGGCTTCATAATTGCTGCCCAATGCGCGCATCTTTGAAACTAGCCCCCAAAAAACCTAGAGTTTTATCGTCAATGCTTAAGCAAGCTCTCTCTTACGTACTTCTTTAATTCTAGCCGCCTTACCTTTGCGTTGGCGCAGATAGTAGAGTTTAGCACGGCGCACCCGTCCAATACGCAACACTTCGATACTCACCAAACTCTCTGCATAGAGGGGAAAAATCCTTTCAACACCAACCCCATTCGCACCAATCTTGCGTACACAGAAGGTTTTATCCACGCCAGACCCGCGCAGGCTGATACACACGCCCTCAAAATACTGCGTACGCACTTTATCGCCTTCCTGAATACGAATACCTAGCTTAATCGTATCACCTGCCTTGAAAACGGGAGGTTGGTTTTTAATTTGGGTGTCCTCAAAATGTTGGATATAGCGGTTTTTCATCATCGCCCTTTCTTGCGGTTAATGGGTTAAAAGTCTGTAGCGAGCGATTCAAGGCATAGAGACTAGGGGCGTGAAACCGCGTCCTATCCATGGATAAATCGCGCATAAGAATCTTTATTCTACCATGATTTCCCTTTGAATACTCTGAAATAGTAGGCGCGTGCGCGCAACTAGGGGTATCTAAAAAGGGTGTTCGGGCAAAATTGGGCGCTTCTAACAAATAGTCCTCGAAACTTTCTTGCTCTAACGAATGCACATTGCCCAGCGTGCCCTCAAGCTGGCGTACAACACTATCACACAGACATAAACTAGCTAACTCACCCCCTGTAAGTACAAAATCTCCGATACTCAAGACTTCATCAGCATAAGCTTCAATCAGGCGTTCATCAAATCCATCGTAACGCCCACAAATTAAAACGAGATGTTGATGAGTCGCTAAGCGCTTAGCATCTTGTTGGCAAAAGCGTTTACCACTGGGGGTTAAAAAGATCACATGCGCACTCGCACTTTGCACATTTTTGAGCGCATTTTCCACCATATAAGGATCTAGAATCTGTCCCGCACCCCCGCCTACAAGGGCGAAATCTGCGCGTTGGAATTTGTGAGGCGAAAAGGTGCGCATATTTGTAATCTCTAAAGTGAAAATACCTTGGTTCAAAGCCCGTTTGAGAATAGAATCCTCAAAGTAAAAAGCAATAAGTTTGGGAAAGAGGGTAAGAAAGCTAAAGTGCATCAACTCTCTTCTAAAAGTCCTTTGGCATTGTGGGTATGAATACGTTGAGAATGCAAATCTACGCGTACAATGTAAGCATCAATGTAGGGAATCAGGAAGGTTTTTTGTGTATTTTGCACAAAAAGATAGTCTGTGTTAGCAAGTCTTTCAATACGCACCACCACGCCTAATACTTCTTCCTTTTCTACAACCTGCAAGCCTAGCAATTGAAAGTATAAAAATTCACCCTCTCGCAAAGGGCAATATTTCAGACTATCCTCTTGACTCATTGCTAGGACAGAACACGCTAAAGTCTTAGCCTGCTCTAGGCTTTGGATTTCCTCAAAAAAGATCAATTTTTTTTGAGCTTCAAAGCGTGCAATACTTAGAGATATTGGAGAAGTGGGTTTTAAGGCAGTATGGTAAGCATAGGCGCGCACGCCTGACTGCAAACACTCTATAAAATCGCCCTCCAAAGCGAGCTTCAGTCCACCCTTCAAGCCCACAGCCCTGCCCAAGTGCCCTACAACCACTAAATCCTCTAACTTAGAGCACATAGGGATTTTCAGCGGCAAGTACCACAAGCTTATAGCTCAAGCCATTTTTAGCTTTCATGCCCGAGATAAAGGCTTTAAGCGCGCTGATCATCTTACCTTCTTTGCCGATCACACGCCCCATGTCTACAGGATTGGTATAGATGGCAATCTCCTTGAGATTATCCTCAAGCAGGGTAGAGCGCACCTCCACAACCTGGGGATAAGTTACAATCTTCCTGCAATACTCTAGGAGAAATGTCTCTACACATGCCTCTTCTTGCATATTTAGGCTTGTGCCCCTTTAGCCAACTTAGAGACTCGTTCGCTCATTTTTGCCCCCACGCTTTTCCAATAAGCCAAACGGGTATGATCGATGTGTACCACCTTAGGATCACTTAAAGGGTTATAGTAACCAATGGACTCGATCCAGCCTCCATCACGCTTTTTCCTAGAATCCGTAACCACTACCCTATAAAAAGGCTTTTTTTTGCGTCCTACGCGTGTAAGTCTGACAACTGTCATTGCAATCCTTTCTTTATTAAAGTTAAATTCTAACGCTTTTGCCTAAAATTAAGCTTGACCGCCTCCATAGTAAACTAAAGCTGAACCCCATGTCAAACCTCCTCCAAAAGCGTCTAAAAGCATCAGATCGCCTTTTTTAAGCTTGCCTTGTTCGTAAATATCACTCATTGCCATCGGAATACTTGCCGCTGAGGTATTGCCATATTTTTGTACAGTCAACACCACCTGCTCAGGAGTGAAAGACAATTGATTTTGCACAGCCTGAATGATACGCAAATTGGCTTGATGTGGGATAAAGTAAGTGATATCTTTGGGTTCTAGCGCATTACTTTGCAAAATGTCCTCCACATCCTTAAGTAGGGTTTTAATTGCGAGCTTAAACACTTCATTACCCTTCATTTGAAGAGCTTGTGTTGAAGTGTTATGAGCATGGACAAAGGAGCTATTTTTAAGTGTCCTTGGTGTGTAAAGGTAATTAGCATGTTGACCATTAGAAGCGATCTTAACATCTAGGATGCTCTCTTTGATATTTTCTGTGCGCGCAACCACACACGCACCCGCTCCATCACCAAATAAGACACAAGTACTGCGATCTTCAAAATCTAGTATACTGGAACAACGCTCTGCCCCCACGATTAAAACATGTGCATACATGCCACTTTCTATAAAGGCTTTTGCCGTAGCAAGCAGGTAGATAAATCCACTACATGCGGCTAAAATATCCATGCTTGGTACATTTTGTAAACCTAGCTTAGCGCTCAAAACGCATGCAGTTGAAGGCATACACATATAATCTGGACTCAGCGTGCCTACCAACACCAAATCAATATCTTCCTTAGTAATCCCTGCGCGCTCGATAGCAATTTGAGCTGCTTTAACCCCTAAATCGCTACTTTGTTCCTCATCTGTGGCAAAATAGCGCGTCTGAATCCCCGTGCGTTTTTGAATCCATTCATCACTTGTATCTAAAAGGGGTTCAAACGCGCTGTTCTCAATACAGGTTTTTGGCACATACGATGCCACAGATTTTAACGCCGCATAAGGCATGTCTCTCCTTTAAGCTCTAGCTAGGTACTTCTTTGGGAGCTTGTTTATGCTCAAAGGCAAGTGCCATTGTTTCGCAGACCCCACTTTCTTTAGCTCTAATAGCTTGGTAAATAGCGCATTCCATTGCCCGCGCATTGCTCTTACCATGACTGATGATGACCACCTTATTTACTCCCAAGAGGGGTGCACCGCCATATTCTGCATAATCTGTCTTTTGTCGAAGAGTGCAAAAAGCGCCCTTAAGCAACATTGCCCCTACCTTAGCCCCCAAACTATGCTTGATTTCGCTTTTAAAGACAGAACCGATCGCACTAGCTGTACCCTCTGTGGTTTTCAACACCACATTCCCCACGAATCCATCGCACACGATCACATCAACAATATTGTCAAAAATATCACTCCCCTCTATATTGCCTTTGAAAATGGGAGCGTTTTCAGGATGGTGACTAAAAAGAGGATATTCACTGATCAGCTTAAAAGCCTCTTTAGTGATTAAATTTCCCTTGCTATCTTCCTCGCCGTTAGATAAAAGTCCCACGGTTGGGTTTTCATAGCCCAAAACACTTTTGGCATATTGGTAACCCATGATGGCAAAATCCAAAAGATATTCTGCCTTGCAATCTGTATTAGCTCCCACATCTAAACATAGACTCGCACGCTCCTTGATAGAGGGCATAAGAGTGCAAAGCGCTGGGCGACTAACCCCCCTAATACGTCCGATTTTGAGTGTAGCAAGCCCCATAGTCGCTCCACTATGCCCGGCTGAAACCAGTGCATCCGCCCCATTCTTCAAGATGTCCATCGCCACAAAAATCGAAGACTCCTTGCGCTTGAGTGCGTCTGTAGCATGCTCTTCCATACGGATATAATCTGGGCAGTGGATTAACTCCACCTTAGAGGCTAGATCCTTAGAAATAAACGCTTTCGCCTTGCTCTTATCGCCTACTAAAACGGCTTCAAAAGCCGTAGAACTAAGCGCCTTAGAAACTCCTTCGATGACGGGCAGAACCCCAAGATCCGCCCCCATCATATCAATGACAATCTTCATTGCCCTAGTCCGGCACTACTTGTAAGCACCCGTAAATTTGTCGGTGAAATGGGGTAACTTCCAGCTACCTTCCTTAGTTCTAACGGGCATTGCCAGCTTCACGCTATAATGTGTACGCCTTTTTCTACCTCTAGTTTTACTCACGCGTCTATCAGGAACTGCCATAATTATCCTTTATTGAATTTGGTTTTGATTGGCATAATGGTAGTCTTGTCGAATAGATTGGATCTCAGCATGCAAGAGTGCACTTAAATCAATACATCCATCAAAACTTTCCACCACATCCATACTATCTAGTATTTTCCCCCCAACATAACACTCTCTGTCCGTACTCGTATAAAGCCCATCACAGATACACAACACCATCTCTTGGGAAATGGGCTTTTCGAACAGCGTTCCACTTGAGGCACATTGCACCTCCAAGTGCCCGTATAGCTTCCCCTCTACCAAGTAGAGCTTGGCTTGCGCGCGCCTTACCTCTCCTTCCCAACACAACCCCTCCTCTTTGACACAAAAATGTTTAGCAGCTGCTCCAATCTTGCGCATCTCTAATTTCACGGCTAGTCAAGCAAAGAAGAACGCGATTTCTCTTTGGGCATTCTCTTCGCTATCACTCCCATGCACGACATTTGCGTCAATATTATCTGCAAAATCTGCCCTGATAGTGCCCGGTTTAGCAACTTTAGGATCAGTTGCTCCCATCAACTCGCGATTTTTCTCTACCGCGTTTTCCCCCTCTAAAACCATCGCAACCACCTCGCCACTAGTCATAAAAGTCATTAGATCCTTGAAGAAAGGGCGCTCTTTGTGCACAGCGTAAAAATCCTGTGCTTGAGTAGGGCTTAGGTGCAAGCGCCTAATCTTAACAACCTCCAAACCCGCCTCTTCAAAGCGTGTAATAATCTTGCCAATGATGCGCTTCTTCACACCATCCGGCTTAATAATCGAAAGGGTCTGCGCCATTCCTGTCCTTAAAATCAATCTTCTAAACCGCCGATTATAACAGGAACTGCAAAATTTTTAGCTTAAAGGTCCTTTGTATTTTGCCTAGCACCCTGCCTAGAATTGCATATACACCATATTTTATGCTATCGGACGCGCTTATGTGTAATACAAACCATGTTATGAGACTAAGGATCACTCCATCCGTGTAAAATAAATTTTATTGTAGAAGAAAGCCATAATACAGCCAAACAAGAGGGGAATATGTCCCAAAACCTACCTATTGTGTTGCTTGATTCTTGACATGCTTCTCATAGCTAACATTGAGGGATTCTAACTTTAGCAGAGTTCATGCTTTAAACAGGACAGCTCGCCTTGGAGTCTTGTGTTCCCTATTCTAAAGATTATGCTCCAACCCTGGTATGATCCCTTGATTGTGAGATAGATATCAGTATAAGAACTGCTAATGCTAGCCATTATATCCCCATAACTAAAGCTAGGGGCTTTACGGCGGAGCGGTAAAAGTACAAAGGGGCAAAAATAAGACAGTCCAACTAAATCCCCACCTTGTATACCTTGTTAATCACATTTCCATTCCGTAACACCACTTTTACCATGCAAGCCCCTTAAATTAGATGGTTCGAATCAAATTTTACAATGCGACACGCTTATGTATCGGGTAACAGATACTCCCTTTAGAACTGATGACATGCTAAGATTAAATTAATCAGTTCTCTTAGTGCACCCTGCCCCCCCTGTTTGTTTAAAATAAGAATCCCGGGTAGATTTTTCAAACTCTCTTGGGCGTTTTGTACGCATGCTTTTAAGCCTACTTGCTCCAAAAGAGGTAAATCGTTGATGTCATCGCCCACATAAGCCACTTGGTCTAAACCGATCCTTTCTTGCGCACAAATTGCGCGTGCGGCTTCCAATTTGCCCTGTGGACTACAGCCCTGATAGAGATAATCTACCTTGAGCTTTTTAGCCCGGTGCTCTACAATGGGGGTGATTTCCCCGGTGAGAATGCCCGTTTTGATCCCCACATTCTTGAGCAATTCAAAGCCAATCCCATCAGCCACGCTGAACTTTTTAAATTGCCTGCCATCTTCTAAATAATACATCCCCCCATCAGTGAGCGTGCCATCACAATCGCATAAAAAGACTTTAATTTGGTGCATGGCATTCCTTTAATATTTGGAAAATAAGGGGTATTCTAGCACAGCAGGAGGTTAAACCAAGTCAAAATCTCTTATAATTCCCTATTTTGATGAAAGGAAAATATGTCCAGCCAAGAAGAAACTATAGAAGACCAAACTAAAAGAGAACTAGAAAATCTCAAGATCGCCTACTACGCCAAGACAGCCCCCATCAACGAGGAAACCCAAAGGGCGTTAGAACAAGCCCCCTCAAAAAGCGGGGGGAGTGGCAAGAATTACCCCGATCTCAAATTGCTTTTAAACACGCCCAGCGCGCGCAAATTGCCCGTGATGATCGAGGTCAAGGGGCTTAAGGGGCGTTTAGCCAAGTTTGATAAAGACTACAGCCCAGAGCTGACCACCAATGCCATTAAAAATTACGCCCTCAATGGAGCGTTGCACTACGCCAATGCGATTTTAGATTATAGCTACAGCTACAACGAGGCGATCGCCATAGGGATCAATGGCTATGAGGATAAAGGCAAGCTTTACAAAGAATACGCCCTTTACTATCTCAACACCAAGCACCTAGCCGTGCCCCAAAAGATCGGAGAATTTAGTGATTTGGGGATTTTGGCGGATTTAGAAAAGTTAGAAAAAACCTTAAATGAGCTCACCTTAAGCGAGGCAGAGCGCAATAAAGCCATTGAGGATTTAGAGAGCGAGACAGAAAAGCAACTAAAAGACCTTGATCAATTCTTATTTGAAAGAGTCGAGGGGCTTAACCCTAATGATCGTGTAGGTTTGTTTGTGGGTATGATCATGGCAGCAACTGGGGTTGCTGACACGATAGAACCCCTAAGAGTAGAGGATTTAAAAGGCGGACAAGACGATGAATTTAATGACGGGGCAATTTTTTTAGATAGAATCAAAGTCTTTTTAAAAAATAAGAAGTTACCCAAAAACAAGATAAACCTCGTGATGAATCAGTTAGAGCGTGCCTTTCTCCACTCTGGTCTGTGGTCGTGCAAAAAATACAGAGGGGCTTATAGCAGTGTAGAAAGTCCACTTAAAAGAACCTATGGGTGGCTTTTAGAACACATTTTCCCCTTAGTGAAAAAGCTCGGCAGTGCAGACATTGCGGGCAGACTTTTTAATTGTCTGACCCGGTGGTTAAAAGTGCAAAATGATGATTATAACGATGTCGTTTTAACCCCCCGTGAGGTGGTGGATTTGATGGTGGAACTCGCCCAAGTCAATAAGGACTCTTATGTTTGGGATTATGCCACGGGCTCGGGGGCGTTCTTGATCTCTAGCATGAATAAAATGATTAATGATTGCAAGGAAAAAATCACCAACCCCAAAGAGAGAGAGAAAAAGATCGCCCACATTAAAGCCTACCAACTTTTAGGCATTGAAAAGAGGGCGGATATTTACTTGCTGGGCGTGCTGAACATGCTTTTATTTGGCGATGGGAGTGCGAATTTTTTGCACAAAGACAGCCTTAAGGAATTTGAGGGATTTTACGAACAAGGGGAAGGCAAAGAGAACGAACGCTTCCCTGCCAATGTGTTTTTACTCAACCCCCCTTATAGTGTTGAGGGCAAGGGCTTTATTTTTGTAGAGAGGGCCTTAGAGAGGATGGAGAAGGGGCGCGCGGTGGTGATCATCCAAGAAAATGCGGGGAGTGGGAATGGACTGCCTTACACCAAGGAGATTTTAGAACACAGCACTCTATTAGCCAGTATTAAAATGCCCACTGATTTATTTGTGGGTAAATCCAGCGTGCAGACGGCGATCTATGTCTTTGAAGTGGGCACACCTCACTCTGAAGATAAATTAGTGAAATTCATCGACTTTAGCAACGATGGCTACACCCGCGCGGCGCGCAAAAAGGCAAGAGCTAGCACAAATTTACGCGACACCGACCACGCTAAGGAGCGTTACGCTGAGCTTGTTGCCCTTGCGCTAGGTAAAAAGCGCGCAACCAACTTTTATAAAGATCACTACATAGAGGACACCATCAATTTAAAGGGCAAGGACTGGACCTATGCCCAGCACCAAAAAATCGACACCATGCCCCAAATGGGGAATTTTAAAGGGAGCGTAGCGGAGTTTCTAGCCTATGAAGTGTCCTTAGTGCTCAAAGGCACGGAGGGAAAGCCCCTAACCCACGCCTAAAAAGCTACCAAGCTTTGCAAGCTTTAGAGTGGCGTGGGGTGCAGTTAAGGGGGATTTTTGAGGTGCGCTCTAGCTGTAAGATTTTTCATGCCAACACTTTAGATATTGAAGAGAAGCCCAAAGAGTATTTTTACCCTTATGTGGTGCGGAGTGCGCGCAACAACGGCATTAGGGGCTTTATCAAACAAGATGAAGTCTTTCTAAACCCGGGCAATACTTTAAGTTTTGCGATGGACACTTTTAGCGTGTTTTACCAAGAAAGACCCTATTTTACGGGGAATAACCTTAAGATTCTTGTGCCTAAATTCTCTCTTAACAGGCATAACGGGCTTTTTGTCGCTATCGCTTTACAAAAGTCGGTCGCCCATTTAAGTTGGGGCACTAATTGCACAATTAGCGATATGGAAAAGCTGCGCTTTTCTTTGCCCCACACCCCCAATGGGGAAATTGCTTTTGAGGCAATGGAAGCCTTTATAAAGGAACTTCAAGCGTATCTAAAAGTAACAGGATTAGAGGACACCAAGCTAACCCCAGAAGAAACACATGCCTTTGAAGTCCTTGAAAATTACTTTAGGCGTTCGCGGGGAGGGGAGGGGGCGTGTTGGAGAAGCTTTGGGGTACAAATACAGACCAAGCCGCAGACTTTTTACCACGCCATCTATGCAAGGGGGGTGGCCGGGGTGGTGCGCGCTAAGGGGGTAGTGCTAGATGTCTATGCCTTGTTTGAAAGAGACATGGAGGCTGTGGCTAGGATTGTACAAGACACACTAGAAATGCCTGTTTGAACACAAGAAAGATTTGCGCCTCTCTTTATGTATGCAAGAAGATAGCATGTAAGCAAAAACTAAAGAGCTTGTGAGGACATTTTATAGCAAATGCACTTGGACAAAGAGAATGAGCATCGCTCGGTTGTGGGGGGAATACCGTGCACACTAGAGATCGTATGCCTCATTTATCTATCTTGGGATCTTTGATCGCCCCTCTTTTAATTTTCTTCTCCCTTAATTGGGCGTTTTGTAAAAGGCGGGCGTGGGTGTCTTTAGCCTCACTGGGCCAATCCTTGCCCTGCTCTTGGACATTCCACTCAGGGTAACACCCCATCACTTTTTGGTAATCTAATAGACACGCATTTTCTAAAAATTTATAGCTAAGAGAAGGCTCAGGCACTTCGTGTAGCCCCAATAAACCTTTAACATGCGCCTTAAAATTATCTTGATAAATCATGTAAAATTCTATCTTTTTGCCCGATAAAATGGTGTGGTAGAGAAAATACCAAATCCCAAAACTGCGGATGCTCGGTCTCCCTTTCACACCCCCATCTCTATAAATTTCTAGGGTGTTTTTAATCCCCCCTTGTGCTTGAGAGCCCCCGATCTTTTTAATCATCCCATCCACAACAATTAAATACACCCGGGTGATATTTTTACTCAAAATGTTTTGGGGTAGGGGATTGTGGTCTTCATCTCTCAATTCTTTAAGATAATTGAAGTTAAGTTTTGTACTACCGGGCACAAACTCCACATCTGCGATTTTAAAGGCTGTTTTGACTTCTAAAATGCGCATTTTCACTCCTTAATAATTAAAAGTTCATGAGACTTTTTCACATACCCCACATCGCCCCGCTCTAAGCGGTTTTTGCCCATTCTGGTTTCTCCCTGCCCCATCGTGTATTGCCATGCCAATTCAACAATGTTAAAATCTTGATACGCCTCCCGTACAAAGGCGCAATCATTATAACTCAAAATAAAGGGTCCGGGGCGTGTTTTTAAGATTTGGGCTAATTCTTCATGGGCAAAACCATTATGGTGTATGGGAAAATTGCGCATGGGATAAATCCCTTTAAACATCTTAGAATCTCCCTCTAAAAAGTAAGGTGGGTCTAAATAGGCAAAGTCATTAGGGTAGGCTAAAAGCACTTCTTTAAAGTCTGCACATTGCACGCTTAAAGTGGGGGCATCAAAGTTTTTTAACTTAGCTAGGGCGTTATGGTAGCGTTTTTCATCGGTATAAATCTTGCTCATCCAGCCCAAAAACCCGGGGCCATAACTCAAGTTGAAGTTAAAATAATAATCCCGCGCTAGAATGAGCGGGTCTAATACGCGCTCTTTTTGATAATGCGCTTTGAGCTCGGCTTTAATGGTGTTATAAGTGTCTTGCGTGGGTTTTAGTGCAAGCAGGGCTTCATAAAGACGCGCTTTATCTTTTAAGAGCACCTGCCAAAAATTCACCAAAATATCAAAAATGTCAAAAGCCAACACCTCTAAGCCCAGTTCTCTAGCACAGGCGATTTCCACACTCCCTCCGCCCATAAAAGGGCTAATAACCCTTGTGAGGCGAGCGGGCATGTGTTCTAAGATAAAGCCCACCGCCAAAGATTTACCCCCGCCATAGCGCAAAGGGCTTTTAGTGTAGCGTTTGTAGCGCAACTTTTGGGAACGCAGATTTTCTAAGAAAAGAGATTTTTTGACTGAATACATAGCAGAAATTCCCCCTCCTTGCCCCCTCCAAAAAGCAAAGGCAAGGCTACATCATACCGCCCATGCCACCCATACCGCCCATGCCACCCATATCAGGCATAGCAGGAGCAGGCTTGTCTTCTTTAACTTCGTGCACAGTGGCTTCTGTGGTTAAGAGCAAGCTAGAGACAGACACCGCATTTTGCAAAGCAATGCGCGCTACTTTGAGGGGGTCAATGATGCCCGCTTTAAACATATCCACATATTCGCCATTGCTCGCGTTGAAACCAAAATGGGCTTCTTTGTGCTTTTCTACCTCATTGACCACCACACCGCGATCGTAACCCGCATTGGCCGCAATTTGGGCTAGAGGAGCTTTAATGGCGCGTTTGATGATTTCATAGCCCACTTTTTCATCTTCGTGCAATTCTAAATGCACTTTTTGGGCGGCACGGATGAGAGCCGCGCCCCCACCAATCACAATGCCCTCTTCTACGGCGGCTTTGGTGGCAGAAAGCGCGTCATCTACGCGATCTTTCTTTTCTTTCATTTCCACTTCAGAAGCCGCACCCACTTTAATCACCGCCACGCCACCGCTGAGTTTTGCCAAGCGTTCTTGAAGTTTTTCTTTATCGTAATCGCTGGTGGTGGATTCAATTTGGGTTTTGATTTGGGCGATGCGATCTTTAACGGCATGCGCTTGACCCTTGCCATCCACGATGGTGGTGTTGTCTTTGTCAATCACAATGCGCGCCGCCACGCCTAGATCGCTCACATCGGCGTTTTCTAGGGTTTTGCCTAGCTCTTCAGAGATCACTTGCCCGCCTGTAAGGATTGCGATGTCTTTGAGCATTTCTTTACGGCGATCGCCAAAGCCGGGGGCTTTGACCGCTGCCACATTGAGTACACCCCTAAGTTTATTGACCACTAGAGTTGTGAGCGCTTCGCCCTCAATGTCTTCAGCGATGATCAAAAGGGGTTTGCCCTCTTTCATGGTGCGCTCCAACAAGGGCAAAATGTCTTTCATGCTAGAGATTTTCTTATCTGTGAGCAAAATGTAAGCGTTTTCTAGCTGGGTGGTCATTTTTTCGGCGTTGGTAACAAAGTAGGGAGAAAGATAGCCACGATCAAATTGCATGCCCTCCACCACATCTAGTTCATCTTCAATTCCCTTAGCTTCTTCAACGGTGATCACGCCGTCTTTGCCCACTTTTTCCATCGCATCGGCGATTAATTTGCCGATTTTTTCATCGGAGTTAGCCGAAATGGTCGCAACTTGGGTGATTTCTTCTTTGCCACCCACTTTTTTGCTAGATTTTTTCAGCTCAGCAATGATGGCTTCGCTGGCTTTATCCATCCCGCGTTTGACTTCAATAGGGTTAGCCCCAGCGGTAATGTTGCGCAAACCTTCTTTAAAAATGCTGTAAGCTAAAACGGTGGCGGTGGTGGTGCCATCCCCAGCCGCATCGGCAGTTTTGCTCGCCACTTCTTTAACCAGTTGCGCGCCCATGTTGGCTACAGGGCAGGCGAGCTCAATTTCTTTAGCCACGCTCACGCCGTCTTTGGTAATGCTAGGCGCGCCATAGCTTTTTTGAATGAGCACATTGCGCCCGCGAGGTCCCATGGTAACCTTAACCGCGTCATTGAGTTGTTTCACACCTTCAAAAAGTTTATTGCGTGCGTTGTCTGAAAATTTGATCTCTTTAGTTGCCATTGTTTGTCCTTTTTTTGTTGTATGAATGGGAGGGGCGCGCTAAAACGCCCCAAAGTCTAGCTTAGTGGCTATGACAGCAGTCGCCCTCGTGTTTGTGATCGCCTTTTTTATGCCCGTGCTCATGCCCATGGCAGCAAGAATCCACCACGCCTAGCACATCCTCAAGCTCTAAAACCATAAATTCTTTCCCGCCTAGTACGATTTCTGTGCCTTTGTACTTGCCAAACGCCACCACATCGCCCTCTTTAAGGCATTTGCACCCTTCACTGATTTTGTGGCTGACGGCTTTGACCACGCCCATTTGGGGTTTTTCTTTGGCGTTATCAGGGATGATAATCCCAGAAGCGGTTTTCTTTTCTTCTTCTAGTCTTTCAACTAGCACTCTTTCACCTAATGGTTTAAACATTGTATCTCCTTTAGCACAAAAATTAGCACTTAAAAATTTAAGTGCCAAATAATAACAAAAATTCTAGGATAAGTCAAGGCTTATTTTAAAATTAAAATATTTTACTTAACAAACTTTATATAAATAGACTAATATTATCTATAAAGTAGAGTATAAATAATCTTTTTTGACAAATAAGCCTATCTTGGCTACTATGCGCCCATGATCACCCAAGAATCTCTAGATCAACTCAAACAAGTCGCCGACATTGTGGCGGTGGTGCAAACCTACCTAGAACTCAAAAAAGCGGGGAATCTCTATGTGGCGATCTGCCCCTTTCATGATGAAAAGACCCCTAGTTTTACCCTCAACCCTGTGCGCAATAGCTTTAAGTGCTTTGGTTGTGGCAAGGCGGGCAATGCGATCACCTTTGTGATGGAGTATGAAAAACTAGACTTTGTAGAAGCGACCCAAAAACTCGCCAACATGTTTTCTGTTGCCCTAGAATACACCACCGCCCAACCCCAACCCGCCCAAGAGTTAGACCTCTTAGAAGAGATCACGCGTTGCTATCAAAATTTGTTAGAGCACCACAAAGAAGCCCAAGATTATTTAGCCAGCCGGGGCGTGCAGGCTAAAAGCATACAGGAGTTTCGCTTGGGCTTTTGCTTGGGTCCTAGGGTGTTAGAGTTTATCCAACGCCGCAGGTTAGACAAACAAGCCCTTTTAGACTTGGGAGTCTTGGGGCAAGATGAGAGGGGTAAAATCTATGCGCGTTTTTCTAATCGCCTCATCTTCCCCATCCACAACCCCAATGGTAAGATTGTGGGCTTTGGGGGGCGGGTGTTGCAAGAAAACTCCCAAATGGCTAAATACGTTAACTCCCCACAAAGTCGCCTCTTTAATAAATCTAAATTGCTCTATGGCTATTTTCAAGGGCGCCAACACATCGCTAAGAGTCAACAACTCATCTTGACAGAGGGGTATTTAGATGTGATCTTGCTCCATCAAGTGGGTTTTAATAATGCTGTTGCCACTCTAGGCACGGCTTTAACCGAACAACATTTACCCTTGCTAGAGCGCTTTGATCCTGATGTGGTGGTAAGCTATGATGGGGATAAGGCGGGCAGAGCAGCCGCATTTAAAGGTGCACGGATGCTTGCTACGGCTAATAGGCGCGGGGGAGTTGTGCTTTTTAAAGAGGGATCAGATCCTGCAGAGTTGATTGCTCAAGGCAAGGATGAAGCGATGCGCACGCTTCTAGCAAACCCAACGCGTTTTGTTGCTTATGTGATTCGTACCATGTGTGCAAGGGCCAATCTGCACGACCCTCTATCCAAACAGCAGATCTTGCAAGAAGTGCTTGAATTTTTGCATACCTTGCCCCCTCTGCTACAGAAAGATTATCAAGGGATGGTTGCACATCTTTTAGATATCTCCCCTGCCTTTGTACGCCTGCAAGCTCATAAAGAGTCGCATTGTTTTCGCCACATTACTCCACAGCATTCTATGCCACGCTACATCCAAGAAGCTCTGTTGCTCAAATATCTCTTAAACGATGTGTCTTTGCTAGCCCGCGCGCGTCCTTTTTTAGAAATAACCCTCTTTGAGAATTTGGCTAGCGAGCTAAGTGCTTTACTTGCAGGTAAATTTGATGATCCGCGATTGGTCAAGATTCGTTTAGACACAAGTTTACCCGTACGTGAAAATGGATTTAGGGGGGAATTGGTAGAATTTCTTAAAATGCGCTATCAGGAGCAACAACGCCAAGTTGAAACTTTATATCAAAACCTGAGTCCCGAACAGCGCTTAGAAATGCTGATGGATTTGCGCATTAAAGCTATACAACTAGAACAAAAAAAAGGAGATTTTTATGAAAGCCTTAGCCTTATTTAGCGGAGGGTTAGATAGCTTATTATCCATGCACCTTGTGGCCTCACAGGGCATTGAGGTGATCGCCTTGCATTTTAATATTGGATTTGGGGGCAATAAGGATAAACGCGATTACTTGCAAAAAGCGAGTGCACAAGTGGGTGCACAATTATTATTGTGCGACATTCAAGAACAATTTTTTGATCAAGTACTCTTTGCGCCTAAATACGGCTATGGTAAATACTTTAACCCTTGCATTGATTGCCATGCTAATATGTTTAGGCAGGCCTTCTACAAACTCTTAGAGTTACAGGCAGATTTTGTGATCAGCGGGGAGGTGTTAGGGCAACGCCCTAAAAGCCAACGCAAAGAAGCTTTAGGACAGGTGCAACAACTCGTGCGTAGTTTTGGGCAAGAAAGTTGCTTTGATAGCTTGCTGGATCGTCAGGGCAATAACCCCAATAAGCCTCAATTTTTAGATCAACTCTTGCTAAGACCTATGAGTGCCCAACTGCTAGAGCCTAGCTTTATGGAAAAGCAGGGTTGGGTGGATCGCACGCGGTTGTGGGATGTGCAGGGGCGTAGCCGAGTGCGCCAACTAGCTAAGATCAAAGAACTTGGGCTAGAGCATTATGAAAATCCTAGTGGGGGGTGTCTGCTCACAGATTTAAGTGTGAGTCAAAAGCTGAAAGATTTACAAGCCCATCGCCAAAGTACTCAACAAACAATGGTGGTACAAGACAATGTGATCGTAAAAGTAGGGCGTTACATGGTGGTGGGGGGGGCGCGTTGTGTGGTGGCGCGCAATGAGTTAGAGAATACCAAGCTAGATATTAACCATCCATTAATGGATCGCATCGAATTACTAGATTGCAAAGGTCCTTTAGGGCTTGTTGAAAAGCATGCTAGCGCACAAGAAAAAAGTTTGGCTGCGCAAATTGTGCTCGGTTATGGCAAAAGTCAACTTGATACGCTTTATCGTGTACAGGTGGGCGATGTGGTGTTACACTTAAATCCCATGCACAGAGAAGAGGCTCAAAAATATCTCTTCATGAGCTGAGAGTGTGTATAATGGCACGATGAGGAGCTAGTGATGGAAAAATTTATTGGATTAGGGGTCGTGGGTAATTTTGCAAAACACTTAGAACAAGCAGGTGAAATCCATACTTTCATCAATATGAAACACATCGAAAAAGACGCGCCTAAGGGGCTTTTTCCTTTTTATCTTCCCCATGATAGCGGGTATTTGGGACGTTATTGTATTGATAACCAGTATATCATTGTACCTGATGTGCCTGATTTACATGTGCAGGCTGAACCAGAGATTGCCTTAGAATGCGAAATTCTCTACAATAAGGAAGGTTTTGTAGAAGATATTGTGCCCAGCCACTTTATGGCATTTAATGACACTTCTATCCGCAATTTACAAGCAGAAAAACTTTCAGAAAAGAAAAACTTTTCTAAGGGGTCTAAGGGCATGGGCGAGAAATTGCTCATCGATCGCTTTGTCTATGGGGGGGTGTGCAATGATTATTCCATCGCCTCTTTTCTCACGAGGGAGGGCACGACCCATGTTTATGGAGAAAACTCCAAGTTGGTTAAATACGAGTACTTTTATGACAAACTCTTAAGCTGGATTGTAGAAATGCTCAACACCCAAAAAAATGAGGGGAGTTTAGAAGATTTGCACCACCTCTTGAAAGAGCAGCACCTTGTACAGCAGTGTATCATCACTATCGGGGCAACCCCCTACATGCCCTTTGCTCAAGAGAATTTCTTGCAAAAAGGCGACGTGGTGACCATCATTGCCTATAATCACCGCCGTTACAGCTTTGAAAAAATTTTTGAAGTCGTTTCCACCCAACAGCTTGGCAAAACGCGTCTTAAAGCGGTGTCTTATGTCCAACAGGAGGTTGTTTTAGAGGGCGATTTACGCTAACCTTATAGGAATTATTTTTTTAATTACATATGTAATACTCTTTGAGACTTCTTATTAAGAGTTTTTTAAATCACTTTTTATTAAAAATAAGATGAAATTTTATAAACAGAGGGCAAATATGAAGGTCAATAAGGGTTTAGATTCCCATCAGGATTTCCACCAAGAATTCAATAGGCTCAAGCAAGAGTATTGGCGACAAGAAAGCGTTTATTCTACCTATCTTAGAGAGAGCAAGCGTAATCTCTATGGTTGCAAGGATATTCGCACGCGCCATAAATTTTTTGTCGATCGCATGCAAGCCTACAAGCCACTTAGCGATATTTACCTGCGTCTGCGCGAATTTTCTAAACGCCATAAAATCGCCATGCACCAAATCCGCGAGTCTTTTGAAAAATTTAGGCGCACTTACAATAATACCTTAACCTCTATTCGCCGCTACGAAGTCAAGATTCAAAGAATTAAAGAAGGTAGGTCTCCCTCAGATTGGGATTGATAGGTCAATAGAAGCGCCTTTATTTCATTAAGGCATTGAGTATGGAGTTTTCTTAGTGTCTTTAGAGGTCCTCTCGCACCTTTTGGGCTAGACTGGCAGGATCGATACCTAGACTTTGCTCAATAAGCGCACTGTTGCCGTGTAAGATAAAGAGGTCGGGCAACTCAAAACTTTTAAAGAGGGTAGGGAAGTGGTTTATCTCTGCCAAGTATTCTAATAACGCGCTCCCCACTCCATTCAAGCGGTACGAATCGCTAAAGACATAAATTTTAGGATAACGAGGCAGGACTTCTTTTAAATGGGCATCGAGAGGCTTTAGAAAGCATAGATCAAGTAGGGCAATTTCTAGTCCCTCTTGGGCGAGAATCTTCATGGTTTGATACGCCCGCCCCACCCCATTGCCATAGCCTATAAATAAAATATCTCCACCCTTTTGTAAGAGTACACTTCTGCCATGCGCATAGGGTCTTGCCTCAAACACTCCCTCTGGGAGCAACCACCCCCCGCGCGGGTATCTAAAAGCGCAGGGACCAGCGTCATATCCTTGAGCAAAGGCAATGGCGTGTTCTAGGGTGGCGTTATCGCGGGGGGCTAACAAAGTCATGCTAGGGATGGAGCGCAAATAGGCGATGTCCAACAAGCCTTGATGGGTTTCGCCATCTTCGCCCACAATCCCGGCGCGATCGATAGCAAATTTAACGGGCAAAGACATGATGCCCACATCGTGCACAATCTGATCAAAAGCGCGTTGCAAGAAGGTAGAGTAGACGCTCACAAAGGGCTTAAAGCCTTCTTTAGCCAAGGCGGCCATAGAGGTTACGGCATGTTGTTCGGCGATGCCCACATCCCAAAAGCGATCAGGGTAAGTATCCATGAGTTTACCCAGTCCTGTTCCCCCTGGCATCGCTGCAGTAACGCCTACAATTTTGGTATCCTGAGCGGCATGCTCTGATAGCACTTTGGAATAAACTTCTGTAGGGCTTAAAGGTTTTGAGCTATCTTTAACGCTTTTGGGTAAGCCTGTGGCCAAATCAAAGGGTCCTACACCATGCCATTTTTCATAAGGTCCCTCGGCGATTTTGTACCCCTTACCCTTTGTAGTTTGGGCGTGGATTAACAAAGGTCCTTTGGTTTCTTTAGCCAGTTTGAGCGCTTGTACGATTGCCTCTAAATCATGCCCATCAATAGGCCCCATATAACTAATGCCTAGCTCTTCGAACAAAATTCCCGGAGTGATAAGCTTAAAGGATTCCTCTAGGCGATTAGCTAGGTAATTCACTCCTTCAGGCATAGACTTTAAAATTATCTTAATTTTATCGCGAAGGGACTGATAAAGGGGGCCTGCCATCAGCTGAGATAGGGCGTTGCTAATCGCCCCAATAGGTTTAGCAATGCTCATTTCATTGTCGTTTAAGAGAATCACTAGGGGATATTTGCGATCCCCTAGTTCATTGAGCGCTTCATAAGCTAACCCCGCACTCAGACTCCCATCGCCCACCATCACCACAGGCACAGAGGCAATTCCCTTGAGTGCATACGCCTTAGCTGCCCCAACACCTACAGAAATTGCCGTAGAGCTGTGTCCAGCAATAAAATAATCATAGGGCGATTCGCTAGGGCGACAAAACCCGCTCAAGCCATTAATTTGGCGCAAGGTGTCAAAGCTTTCAAAGCGCCCCGTTAAAAGCTTGTGTGCATAGGCTTGATGACTGGTATCAAAAATAAAAGGGTGTTTGTCTTTATCAAAGACGCTGTGCAAGCCCACAATGAGCTCAGTTGCACCCAAAGATGAACTTAAATGTCCACCCTTAGCGCTCACCACCTCTAAAATCCGCTGCCTCAACAAAGCACAGACCTTCTCTAGGTGTGCGCCCGCCTGCCCGTAAACTTCTAACTCCCTCATACTGATTAGCGCTTCCATCTCACACCTTCAAATTATCTAGTACGCTTTCCTTGAGATTCTTATAGCGCGCCATTAAGTTCCCATCAATATTGCCCTGAGAACTGCTAATCAATACCCCACCTTTGGCAATGGCATCATTAGGCTCTAACTTGATTTTAGGCATGTCTTTGAGATGTTGAGATAAGAAAGGGTAGTCTAGGGTGTTGACTTTAACACAAATGTCAGTCGCATCCATGATATTTTGCAAAAGTTGCTTGGCTAGGGCTAGTGCAACCTCTTGGCTCTTTTCCTCGACCTCTTTAACAATGACTTCCTTGGCGATCTCAACAGCGATTGCACTAAGCTCTTTTTCTAAGGTTTCTAGATGGTTTTGAGATTGTTGCATTTGTTGATCAATCGCGCTTAAGGATTGTAAAAGATGCTTTTTTTCCTCATCAACGCTAGCTCCCAAATCGTCCTTAGCTTTTTGTTCGCCCTCTTTAAAGCCTAATTTATAGCTATCTTCGCGGGTCTGTTGCAAGAGAGTTTGGTTTTCCTCTTGGCTTTTTTCAAATTGCATTTGCAACTTAGCCAAATGGCTAGAGAGCTCATCAGTTTTTTTTAGCAAGCACTCGATCAGCTCGTTTTCCATTTGGATAGAGCGGGTAATGGGTTCTGGAGGTTCTGCTGGGGGGGGTGGGGGCGTGCGAGGTGGAGTTTTATCAGGTTCAATTTCAGAGGGAAAATCGGCAATGGATTTAAATTCATAACGCGCGATGGTATGCTTAGAGAGATCGTCCTTAGCGATTAAATTCTCTTCGTTAAAGTTATTCAACGATATCTTCCTCTCCGCTCATTTGAATCACGCCTTTTTCTGCTAACGATTGCACAATCTCAATGATCTTTCTTTGGGCGGATTCCACATCTTTAATTTTAACAGCGCCCAAGTAAGCCATCTCTTCGATGAATTGCTCACTTGCACGGCTACTCATGTTGCTTAAAAATTTCGCTTTAAGCTCTTCTGTAGAAGTCTTGAGGGCTAAGGTAAGGTCTTTTTTGTCTGCTACTTTGAGAATTTCACGGATAGCAAAGTTATCCAAGCCAGAGATATCTTCAAAGGTGAACATCATTTCTTTGATGTCATTAGCCAACTTGGCATCGATGTTTTCAATGCGCGCCAAGGTAGTTTTTGCTGCTTTCTGTCCCAAGCGGTTAAAGATTTCAGCCACCGCACGCGTACCTCCTACTTCCACTTTATAACTAGTGAGCGCTTCTAGTTTATTTTCTAGCACGGTGGAAACACGCTTGACAACTTGAGGAGAAATATCTCCTAAGCTCGCCATGCGGATACTCACCTCAGCTTTCATGTCGTCAGGAAAAAAACTAAGAGTTTCTGCAGCATTGGGCGATTCCATGTGAGCCAAGATAAGCGCGATGGTTTGAGGGTGTTCATTGATAATAAAGTCAGCGAGTTGTTGGGGCTTGATACGCCCCAAATAAGCGAAGTTCTTTTGAGTTTGCAAAGATCGACTAAGCTTTTCTAAAATGATCTTAGCCTGCTCGGGTCCTAGGGCTTTGATCAAAAGCTCACGCGCGTATTCCAACCCTCCGCTATTGATGTATTGGTTAGATTGCAAGATTGCAAAAAACTCTTCTAGCACCGCTGCACCTACGGCTTTATCTGTGCCATTGAGCTGCACAATTTGCTTACTAATTTCAGTAATAGAATCCACATCTAAGTGTCGCAAGATGCCTGCTGTAGCTTCTTCACCCACTTGAATGAGCAAAATTGCGAGCTTTTCAGACATGGTAAATTCGTCTAGTTGGGTTTTTTGTCTAGGGGTTAGCTTTGCCATCTAGTTTCCTTTCGTGCTCGTAATGGCTACCTCGTCTTTGATAAGCAATTTAAACAAAGAAGCCACCTCTTCGGGTCTTTCCTTCAACGCCCCTTTAACACGCTCTAGCATGATGTCATATTTTACATCTTCCTCATCAAAACTCGCGCTCAAGCCCAATTGATCTTCCACCTTCTTACGCATTTCCCCAAAGCGATCAATTTCCTCATCATCGTCTTCGTCAACAGCAAAGAGAGATTGCACTTGCTCCTCCTCATCAGGATGGATTTCAAGCATGCGCTGACTGAAGGGAGTAATAACCTTCTTGTAAAAGACATAGAGTACCAATCCGATGATGAGATACTTCAAGAGGGATGAGAAAGGTCCTAAATATTTCTCTGTTGTATGGACAAATTTTTCATAGGCGCTCATGGGCACATACTTAGTCGCCTTAGCATTAAACTCAAAATTGCTTACTGCTACTGCATCACCCCGACTTTGGTTATAGCCAATCGCTTGTTTAACGAGCGCATTAATTTTATCCATTTCTTCAGCACTCAAGGGGATATACTCGATGGTTTCAACCCCGTTTTTATCCACCTTTTTGTAACGCCCATCGACCACTACAGCAGCATTTAGGCGTGTGAGCACCCCAAATTCCCCCTTGATCTCACTGATAGTTTTACCCACCTCGTAATTAGTGGTGTTGGTGGACTTCTCATATTTTTCTTTGAGCTGGTCATTAGCCACACCCTGCACAGGACCAATATTGCTCACCACCCCGGGCACGCCCCCCACTTCCTTTTTAGGGAAACCTTCCTTTTTTTCTTCCATCGTTTGCTCACTGCGCACGACATTGTTAGGATCAAAGGTTTCCTTGGTGCTCTTTTTTTGACTAAAATCGAACTCTGCGCTCACCTTAGCCACCACTTTATCACGCCCTCCTACAATCGGGCTTAGAATTTTAGAAATCTTATTTTCTAAGAGATTTTCAAAGTTCTGCTTGTAATGTAGTTGAGCTTGGGCTAACTCGCGTGTGCTGTCTAGTTCATCATCTTCTCCCAAAGGTTCACCATTTTCATTCACCAGTTTTACATTCTCCACGGTGAGCTTGGGCACAGAAGCGGCAATCAAGTTTTTGATCCCTAAAATCTGCTTGGGCAATAAGCGCATGTTAGGCTTGATACTGAGCATCACTGAGGCGGTGGGTGGGATTTCGCGACTCACAAAAACACTATCTTTAGGAATCGCAATGTGCACATTGGCTTTCTCTATGGGGGTGAGACTCTCAATGGTACGACTGAGTTCTCCCTCAATGGCGCGAATGTATTTGATATTCTGATCAAAATCGGTTGCTCCAAAATCCTTAGTGTCGAAGATTTCATAGCCCACTTTGCTAGTTTTGGGAATTCCCTGCGAAGCTAACGCAATCCGCTCTTCGTAAATCTTGTCCTTAGGGATTAAGATCGTGTCGTCTTTGGGAATTTTATAGGGAATTTGTTTTTGTTGTAAATATTGCAGCACTAACGCGTTGTCGCTATTATCCATTCCTTCAAAGAGCACACCATAATCTGAAAGCGTGTCCTTACCGCGTGTAGGGTAGACGAGTAAAAATATTAAAAACGCAACTACCAATACAAAAGCACTCACAATTGTGATCTTTTGTGCTTTATTGAGCCTAGCAAACAGGTCGATGATCTGCTGGAATAAACTCTTAAAATCCACGCGCTATCCTATGCCATTAGTGTTTTTGCGACCATTTAGCATACAACCCTACGGAAAAACATGCCCATGCGATACCCATGAGAAAACCCCCCAGCACATCGGTAGGGTAATGTACCCCCAGATACACACGCGTATACATCATCAGCCAAATCCACAACAACAAAACGAGGCTTAAAGACCACTTAGCGCTGGTTTTTATAGAGCTTATGCACACGAGTGCGATCAATAAACCATAGAACAAGCTTGCTGCTAGGGCATGCCCGCTAGGGTAGCTAAAACCATGTGCGAGGGCTACCTCTCCATTAGTGCTAGGTCTAGGGCGTGCGATCCACATCTTAAACCCTTTGAGCGCGCTCTCACCTACAACAACGCTCAAGAAAAAACTCAGCCCTAACATCTTATTTTTGTAGACAAAGATATAAAACAGCCCCACAAGTGCAGCTAAAGTCAGAGTAAATTTAGACTTTGCAAAAAAAGTGATGAATTTAATTGCTTGCACATAGCCACTTTCTGCAACAGGGATAGGGTGGGTGCGCACCCACGAGATCACTGCTTTATCCAAATGCTGTACCCACTCTTGGTGGGTTTTGATGGAAAAAGTTTCCACGCACAGCAACACCAACAACACGCTTCCTAAAATCCATGCATAGTCGATCCATTTGCGTGTTGCAGGGGACAACACACCCGCATTACTGATCAAATGTTTGTAGGGACTCCCCATTATAGATTCTCCGCTTGTATTGTAAGCCCGTAATGCACGCAATCATAACCAAAAAATGATAAAAAGTAACTATAGAACGCGCAATAGCATACTTATCTAAACGGATTTTAGAATATAATAGCGTGCTAATCACTAGTAAGGAGGTTTCATGATAAACCAACCCCATGAAAATCATGCACAGGATGCTTCTAGACGCGAGTTTTTGAAATCTGTCGCCATCACTTCGGCTTTGGGTAGTGCGGGACTGCTTACCCCCCCAAGCCTAGCCGCTAAAGCCCAACAAGCCCAGGCGGACTGGAAATGGGATAAGGCAGTGTGCCGTTTCTGTGGCACGGGTTGTGGGATCATGGTTGCCACAAAAGACGATAAGATCGTTGCTACTAAAGGCGATCCACTTGCTCCTGTCAATCGCGGATTGAACTGCATCAAAGGCTACTTCAATGCCAAGATCATGTATGGCGCTGATCGCTTAGTACAACCACTTTTGAGAGTGAATGAGCAAGGGGAATTTGACAAAAAGGGCAAATTTAAACAAATCTCTTGGAAGCGCGCCTTTGATGAGATGGAGAAGCAATTTAAGAAGTATTACCAAGAGTTGGGCGTAAGTGGAGTTGGGGTTTTTGGGAGTGGGCAATACACAATCCAAGAGGGCTATGCGGCAAGCAAGTTGGTGAAAGCAGGCTTTAGAAGCAACAACATCGATCCCAACGCGCGCCACTGCATGGCTAGCGCGGTGGTAGGCTTTATACAAACCTTTGGTATTGATGAGCCTAGCGGGTGTTATGATGACATCGAAGCCACGGATACTATCATCACTTGGGGGGCGAACATGGCTGAAATGCACCCCATTTTGTGGTCTAGAGTGAGCGATCACAAATTGAGCAACCCTGATAAAGTCAAGGTCGTCAATCTCACCACATTCTCTAACCGTACCTCTAGTGTGGCGGATATGGAGATCATCTTCACTCCTAACACCGATCTAGCCATTTGGAACTATATTGCTAGGGAGATCGTTTATAGCCACCCTGAGGCGATCGATCAAGAGTTCATCAACAAACACATCGTGTTTGCCACCGGATATGCAGATATTGGCTATGGCATGCGCTCTGATCCCAGTCATCCCGGCTTTAAGCCCAGTGAAAAAGATACTCTAGAAAAGCAAAACGCCATCACTCTAGATGCGCAAGAGGCGACCGCGCTCAAACATCTAGGAGTCAAGGCCGGCGATGTGTTGCATATGACACACCAAAATGAACCGGGCAAGCATTGGGAAATCACCTTTGCACAATTCAAAGAAGCTCTAGAGCCCTACACTTTGGACTATGTCGCACAGGTGGCCAAGGGCGATGCCAACGAATCGATGGAAAGTTTCAAGCATAAACTGCAACAATTACTCAAACTTTACATTGAGAAAGATCGCAAGGTGGTGAGCTTTTGGACTATGGGGTTTAACCAACACACGCGAGGATCCTGGGCAAATGAGCAAGCCTACATGGTGCATTTCTTGCTAGGCAAACAGGCTAAACCGGGCTGTGGGGCGTTTTCTCTCACCGGGCAGCCTAGTGCTTGTGGCACAGCTAGAGAGGTGGGTACCTTTGCCCACCGCCTACCTGCAGATATGGTGGTTACCAACCCCGAGCATGTCAAAACCGCCGAAAAGCTTTGGCATGTACCCCATGGCACCATCAATCCCAAACCCGGCTATGATTTTCTAGCGATGATGCGCGCTCTAGAAGATGGCAAAGTCAAATTCATTTGGGTACAGGTCAACAACCCATGGCAGAACACCGCCAATGCCAACCACTGGATCAAAGCCGCTAGGGAGATGGATAACTTCATCGTGGTGAGCGATTGTTATCCGGGGATTAGCGCGAAAGTGGCGGATTTAATTCTGCCCAGCGCGATGATCTATGAGAAATGGGGGGCTTATGGAAATGCTGAGAGAAGATCACAGCATTGGAAACAGCAGGTTACCCCTGTGGGGCACGCGATGAGCGATACATGGCAGATTTTAGAATTTGCCAAACGCTTCAAGCTTAAAGAGGTTTGGAAAGCACAAAAGGTCGATGACAAACTCACCTTGCCAAACATCCTAGCTCAAGCGCGCAAAATGGGCTATAAGGAGAGCGACACGCTCTATGATGTGCTCTTTGCCAACAAATACGCCAGACGCTACAAAAGTAACGATCCCATTGCCAAAGGTGCGCCCAATTCAGAAGTGCATGGAGATAAGCGCCATGTGGCGGGCAGTGATGGCAAGCCCTTTAAGGGCTATGGCTTCTTTATCCAAAAGTACCTTTGGGAAGAATACCGCAAATTTGGAATCGGGCATGGGCATGACTTGGCGTATTTTGATGCGTACCACCACGCTAGAGGCTTAAGGTGGCCTGTGGTCAATGGCAAGGAAACCCGTTGGCGCTTCAACACGCAATATGATTATTACGCTAAAAAGGCAGCCCCAGATAGCGATTTTGCCTTCTATGGCAAGGCGATGAAAAAGCTCGTCAGTGGGGATCTCAAGGCCCCCACCGGCACCACCCCTAAAAGCTTAGAAAATAAAGCCAAGATTTTCTTTAGACCCTTTATGAAGGCTCCCGAGCGCCCCGATAAGGAGTACCCCTTCTGGTTAGCAACAGGGCGGGTTTTGGAGCACTGGCACAGCGGCACGATGACCATGCGCGTGCCCGAACTCTTTAGGGCTGTGCCGGAGGCTCTATGTTACATGCACGAGGATGATGGCAAGAAACTTGGAGTCAATCAGGGCGATGCGGTGTGGATCGAGTCGCGACGGGGCAAGGTAAAGGCTAGAGTCGATATGCGCGGGCGCAACACGCCTCCGGTTGGTTTGGTCTATGTACCATGGTTTGATGAGAATGTGTACATCAATAAGGTATGCTTAGATGCGACCTGTCCACTCTCCAAACAAACCGACTACAAGAAATGCGCCGTGAAGATCACTAAAGCCTAACCATGCAACGGCGCGCCTTCCTACAAAAGGCGATTGGGGGGGCGTGTTTGTGCGCGGGGGGTGGGTTATTCTTGGGGACTTTGCTCAAAGCCAAGCGCACCTACGCGCTCAGACCCCCGGGCGCAGAAGATGAGGCGCGTTTCTTGAGCGCGTGCGTGCGCTGTGGGCTGTGCGTGCGCGCTTGCCCCTATGACACCCTCAAACTAGCTAGCTTGTTAGACACTCCCAAAACCGGGACCCCCTTCTTTAACGCGCGCCAAGTTCCCTGTTATCTCTGTGCGGATATTCCCTGTATCCAAGCCTGCCCCACAGACGCGCTTGATCACCAACATCTCAAACCCGATCAAGGGATCACTTCGCTTAAGATGGGGATTGCGGTGGTGGATTCGCATTCTTGTGTGGCGTTTTGGGGGGTGCGTTGCGATGTGTGCTATCGCGTATGTCCCCTGATCGACAAGGCGATCAAATTGGAATTCAAGCACGATAGCCGCACTAACAAACACGCCTACATGTTGCCTGTCGTAGAACCGAGCGTGTGTGTGGGTTGTGGGCTGTGCGAGCGCGCTTGTATCACTAAAGAGCCCGCCATTCGGGTTTTGCCCAGCGCGTTTGTGAGCGGGCAGACTGATACCCACTACCTCAAAATGGGGAGCTCTGCTCCCCCCAACACCCCACCCCCTAAAACTCCCCATAAGGGTAACCCTATGGACTATCTCAATCAAGGCGATCTGTAATGCGCTACTTGCTTGCTAGGCGCGTGGTACAAGCAGGGATTTTAGCCCTTTTTGCATGGAGTGGGGCGCACGCCATTTTAAAAGGCAATCTGAGCGCGTCTATGCTCTTTGATCGTGTGCCTTTGAGCGACCCTTTTGCGGTGTTACAAGTGTATTTGGCGAGTTTGCAGATAAATTTAGAAGCCTTGCTAGGGGCGCTTTTTATTTTAGTGCTCTATGGCTTGTTCTTAGGGCGCGCTTTTTGTGCGTGGGTGTGCCCCATAAACCCCATTGTCGATAGCGCTGCTTGGGTGCGGCGTAAGCTAGGTCTTACACGGGTGTCTGTGTCTGTTCCCAAACACACCCGTTATATACTCTTAGCCCTGAGCTTGATTCTCTCTTTTGTGCTGTCTTTGCCCGCATTTGAGAGCGTGTCCTACATCGGCATTGTGCAACGGGGGATCATTTTTGGCACTAGCGCGTGGGTGGGGGTTGCGCTCTTGCTTTTTGGCATCGACACCTTTATAGGCGATAAGCTCATCTGTTCGCATTTATGCCCCCTAGGGGGCTTTTACGCCCTCAGTGGGCGTTATGCGCTCTTAAAGGTACAACACCATGCCATGCGTTGCACCAAGTGCGATCTCTGCTTAGAAGTGTGCCCAGAGGCGCAGGTATTGTGGATGGTGGGTTTGCAGAGCGCAGCGGTCAATTCCGGGGAGTGCACGCGTTGTGGACGTTGTATTGAAGTGTGCGAAGATGATGCATTAAACTTTAGTCTTTTAGATTTTAATTCTAAGAGGAATTTTGGTTAATACCATTAACTTTTTCTGCTATAATAAACACTGATGATCTATCATGATCTATCATGATCTATCATGATCTATCATGATCTATCATGATCTATCATGATCTATCATGATCTATCATGATCTATCATGATCTATCATGATCTATCATGATCTATCATGATCTATGCGATCATGATATCAATCTCTCAGGAGCATACCATGTTCTCCGGTCCCTACACGCGTTTCTTGGAGCGTCTTAACTCCGTTGTTGTTCAAGCAGAATGGAGGGAACTCAAAACCCTAGATGCTACTTGCGCCAAGTTGCAGGATTTGCGTGAGTTTCCCTGCGACGAGGCGCGCGCGTTGGTACATGTTTTTGTTTCCCTTATCCAAGCTCTCCGCACCAATTTGGAAGAACATGCCCATCTCTCTAGAGAATTGCAGGCACTCAGAGAAAGTTCTAAAACCCTAGATCAAGAGCGTTATGTCGCCCAAAACATGGCGGATGCGAGTCTGAACGGTTTGTGGTATATGCACTATCCGGCCAGTGGACAAGTAGATGGCAACACGCCTTTTATGTGGTCCAAGAAATTTCGTAAACTCCTAGACTTTGAGAGTGAAGAGGATTTCCCTAATGTCTTGTCTTCATGGGCAGACCGCTTACACCCTGATGATGCGCAACGCGTCTTTGCGCTCTTTAGCGCGTCCTTGGCAGATAGGACGGGGCAGACCGTCTATTCATGCAAATACCGCATTAAGAACAAAGCAGGCATTTATAGATACTTTGAGGCTAATGGAGACATTAAGCGTGATGTACATGGCAATCCGATTTTTATCGCCGGGTCTTTCCAAGATATTGACAATGAGATTCGCCATAAGCAGGAGCTAGATAATATTGTTGAGCGCTTTACGCTATCCCTTTCTCTCATTTCCGATCAACTCTTTGATATCCGCTTGCAGGATAGAGATCTACTCTCTCCTAACAATCCTTGTTGGTTTTCTCCTCACTTAGCTAAAAGCGTTCTGCACACCGACCAGCCTTCTTTACGTGTCTTGCTAGCATGTCTTTCTGCGGAAAGCAAACCGCTTTTCCTAGAGGCTTTGGAGAAACTCGCTCAGGAACTTGTTCAAAATAAGGCTATCAAGCCCATAGAGTTAGAAATCAGTATCAAGCCCCAAGGCGAGCAACATTACTATGCCTACAAATTTCAGGCCACAGCTATTCGGAAAGATGAGGAGGGCCGTAGCTCTGAGCGTATTGTGGGGGTGCTCTCTAATATTGATGCACAGAAAAAACAGGCGGAGTTCATCGCTAAAGAAGAGGAGTTTAACAACAAGGCTAAGGAAAGCTTGAGTAATATTGCCGAGATCATCACTAAGATTGATGGGATCGCTAAACAGACTAACTTGCTCGCGCTCAACGCGGCGATCGAAGCTGCACGCGCGGGCGAACATGGAAGAGGTTTTGCGGTGGTGGCTGATGAGGTGGGCAAGCTAGCAAGTAAAACCAGCGATGCGACCAATGAAATTGGAGCATTGCTTAGATCGGAGCACCCTTAGGACTTAGTGTCTCCGCAAGTGCGATTATCATCGCGCTTGGCTACACCCCTCAGATTTCCTAGCTTTAGCTTGCGAGTTGCGGACTTAGAACATCAGCGCGGTGTGCTTGTGAAGGAGCTTTCGCTAGGATTGATTCATTTTTTTTCGATAAACCATGCTATTATAGCCCAAAAAGGAAATAGTATGATGCGCTTGTTTAGTCTTTGCGCTCTGTTGATAGGGTGTTTGTTGCTTGGGGGTTGCAAGGATACAGCGCGATCTAGCAAGTCTGCACCAGTCCAAAATATAGGCACACAAGACCCCACCTTAGAGAGCCTAGAACACAAGCTTGACGATGCTAAAACCACTCAAAGACTGGATAATATTATCAATACGGAAAATGCTATCCAAGATGCCACTCAGCCCACTGGACCGATGTTTACACCCCAAAATAATAATGTTCTACAAAATTGGAACAACCACGAAGATAATTTGAGTTCGCCACTCAATCATAATTATTAGGGATAGGTATTTTCATACGTCTGCTGTGGATTTTGGGGGTTTTAGGGTTAGTGACTTCCTCTTTGTATGCTGCCAAGAGTCGTACTTTTTTGCTAAGTCAGTACCAAGTGGGGCAGATGCATTTTTACACCAAAAACTCCCAAGGGGATTTAATCAAAAATTACCGCCTTATTCAGGGCGCGAGTATTATTTTTGGCTATGAATACAACCCTCTAGATCGCTGGTTTTACACACGCTATTACGGCTTTTTGGATTATGGTTTTGTGATTTTGGATAAAAGCAGCAATGTGGAAACCAACATGTTCACCTATGGTGCTGGTGCGGACTTGGTGATAGAGTACCATAAAAACCCCCTGAATGTGTGGGGGCTTTTCTATGGCATGATGATAGCGGGCAATACATGGACCACTTCGCGTTACTCGCGGAATTTTCTCATTGAAAATTACCGATCTTTCACCAGCTTGCGTTTTAAAGACACTTTCTTTAGATTTTTTGGGCAAGTAGGGATACGATTCCAAACCATTATTCTTTACCATGATGTCTCGGTAGAAGTGGGGTTTAAATTCCCTTTCGACAATGAAATAGGCTCTAAATTTGTGCGTGATTATAGTGTTTTTGTCTCGCATACTTGGTATTTTTAGGCTACAATCTTCATAAAAAGGATCGACATGGCGATTGCATTATTTGGTGGACAAGGTGCTCAGCATGTGGGCATGGGTAAGGATTTTTGCACCCATTTTAGTTTAGCTAGAGAAATGTTCGAAGAGGCTAGTGAAGTCTTAAAAATAAACATGCAAACGCTGTTGTGGGAAGATAACGATCAGCTCAATCAGAGCCCTTATACCCAAAGCGCGCTTTTTTTAGTTTCTATGGTGGCTTTTAGAGTGTTTATCGCAGAGAGCGGATCATCTCCAATCAGTGTAGGACTAGGGCATTCTTTGGGGGAGATTAGCGCAAATGCAGCTAGTGGAGCGCTCAGTTTAGAAAAGGGGTTAAAACTCGTGTTTGAACGGGGGCGTTTGATGGAACGCGTGTGCGCGCAAAGCCCTAAAGAATTGGGCATGCTAGCGGTCTTGGGCGCGTCTAAAGAAACTATTTTAGATTTTTGCGCCCATTCTAGATCGCAAGGGCGCGTGTTGTATGCGGCTAATTTTAATGGCTCTCAAGTGGTGCTTGCAGGAGTTAAGCAAGATTTGAGCGCGTTGCAAGCTAAAGATTTAGGGGCTAAAAAATTAGTGCTACTGCCCATGAGCGTGGTAAGCCATTGTGAAATTCTAGTACCCATGCTGGAAGATTTTAGCGCACTTCTAGCGACGAGTTTAGAAGATAGCTACCATTTTAGCGTAGTTTCCAACGCGAACGCTCTGCTCTATAACTCTAAAGAGGAAGCGCTAAAGTGCCTAAGCGTACAGCTAATCCAACCGGTACTATATGATGCCTGCTTGCAACTATGTGAATCTAGCGCGTCCTATTACTTAGAATTTGGCACAAGCGTGCTTAAAAATCTTAATAAACGCCTCAGCTCCAAGCCCACCTTAAGCATCACAGACTCCGCAAGCTTGCAAGAATCCCTAGAATTCCTCGCGCGCACAAAAGAGTCAAAATAACCCCACGCCCTTGTTTTAGTTACTTCATGTAGCATGCAATCTATTTTAGTTTTGAAAATAGAAACTGCGTGCACTTCTTAATAACACTATTACAACTTTTTTGTTACTATATAGTAAACTATCTGTAAAAAGGTGTGTTTAAAATTCTCTACTCTAAATTTTAGGAGGCTTCGTGCAGCAGGGTTTGTGTGTTTCTAAGCAGGGTACTTCAAAAACTTCTCTGATGGTTGTAGCTAGCTCCTTGGCCTTTGTGACTGGCGCGCTTCAATCTTATGAATTCAAACTTGGGGGCTTTGCCGACCAATCCGCTTTCATCGGTTTTAACAACAGCAAAATTAACAGAGAAAAGGGAATTTACCCCACAGAGCGTTACGCCACCATCACCGGGTATTTAGGCTTAGACATGGACTTGCTGCCCAAAAATACAAAGGATCACAGTCTAAAGGCTAAAATCGGGGGCATCGTGGGGGGTGTGCTCTATGATGGCACGAAGTCTAAACAAGGGGGCTCGATCATCAGCGATATCTTTGGAGATTATAATGGTTTTATGGGGGGGTATAAATTCTTGTCAGATGATGAGAACTTTATAGTGTCAAATGGTGATAAGACTATCACGCGCAACTATACTTGGAGCGATATTTATATCGATTACCAATACAAGCAGTATTTTGGATTTAAGGGATGGCGTTATAAATCTAGTATGGCGTATCAAACTGGACATACACAAGGCTTTGAAGTGTATGGAGGTTTCAAAGATTTCCGCCTCACGTGGTTTAGTTCCTTTGGTCGGGCTTTCGCCACTGGTTCTTATATTAAGGATTGGTATGCCCCACGCACAACCTACTATGGCAATTATACGAAAAATGCTCAAGGGGGCTGGGATTCGCATGGCGCTCAGACATTTTTAGGCACCCATGCCCTGCAGGTTAACTACCAGCGGCATAAACTCTCGCTGGAAGGCTTCTTCTATTTTTCACCTAAGATTTATAATGCTCCGGGCTTTAAAGTCGCTTGGGATAGCAACCCCAACTTTACTAACCGGGGTTTCCGTTCTCAAACGAGCATTCTTGCATTTTTCCCCATTTATTATCCATGGATGGTGATTAATAGTAGCGGAGGGCATATTTATCAATATGGCCGCCCAGTAACCCAAAATGGCCAAAGCTTAGCGATCAAACAACGCTTTGATTTTAACGAATTTTACTTAGTAGGAACCTTCTTAAAGAATTTCAAAAATCCTAACTATAAAATTGGGAATATGGGTAACCCAGCTGGGGTAGAATTTGGTAGCGATAGTGCTTGGGTTGGGATCAAGGGACCTGCTATAACTGGAGATGCCGTAACAGGCAACATTGGTTACGGTGGATCACATTTCAAAGATAAATTCGTGTGGCAAATGCAATGGCAATGGACAAGCGCGCCTGTGGCTTATGCAGCGCGTGTGGGTGTGTTATTCCAGTATACCTTTAATAAAATCTTGAGTGCAACCGTGGATCTTAGCTATTATGGAATCCATACACGCAAAGGTTATCAGCCCGATATAAGTACACAGGCTTGTATAGCTGGGCAAAACACAAATCCAGAAAAACCAAGCGAGGGTTACATCATGACTTGTCAAGGAGGCTATCAAGATCGCAGTAGCTTAACAACAAGCTTAGTGGCTACTTTTTGAAACAGATTTAGGGTGTAACTTCTTAGCAAATCGAGCACACTAAGAAAAAAATAACTTCTCGCATGCTATGATCGCGCGGAGTTAGGGCATCAACTCTTAAAAAGGGGCCGCGGGTCCCGCAAAAAGCGGGCTTTTAAGCACCGAAAACCTCTAGTCTAGAATAGGGGAAGCATGCCAATCAAAGGTAAATGCAACTTAAGGCGCATGCCGGACATTTACCCCTCATCACACACAAGGGGCGGGCATTGAAAAAGATCGCTTTATTATCACGAAGCTTAGCAGCCTTGCTAGGGTTGTGGAGCGAGGTCGACGCGCTGGATTGGCGTAATTTAGAATCCTTTGCCAAGTTTAAGGCAGGGGCAGAATCATTTGCGAAAGTGGGTTTCAACAACAAACCCATCAACACCAAAAAAGGGCTTTACCCCACAGAAACTTTTATGACTGTCGTGGCGTATTTGCAACTAGATTTCCCCGAATTGCTTTCTAAAAGCGCTAATGCCGCCGGACACCATCTTTCAGGGAGCTTAGGGGGTATGGGCGGGGGACTCATCTATGATGGTACGCGCAATCTTATCGATCAGTCCACAGGACAGAAATACGGCGACATGGCTTGGAACTACTTTGGCTATTGGGGGGGGCTGGTGGCGCAAAAACCATGGGCGCAGTGCTGGTATGGACTTGGAGGGGGCTCGCAAGCGGATTATGCAGGCTTGAGCGCACAGCAGTTACAGGCTCTATCTGATTATACCGGCAATGTCAATTTCCCCGTTTCTAAGAACATCACTTGGCTGAATGGGAAGGACGCTTCTAATTGTGTTCAAGGTTATGCTGATCATAGTAGGGATTATGTGATCTATAACGCTTACATCGATTATTCCTATAAGGATATTTTCCGCTTCAGGGGTGGGCGTTATGAATCCCCTGCAGACTACATGAGTGGTTACACGCAAGGGTTTGACATGACCTTTAAGGTGAAGAACTTCAAGTTTTGGTGGTTTAGCTCTTTTGGACGGGGCTTTGCCTACAACGAATGGCTTTATAATTTTTACTCACCTAAAACCTATACTCTAGCCAATGGCAAGAAAATCAACCCCGGGGTGCATGCTTTCTATGTTACATGGGAGTATAAGGGCTTTAGCATTGTACCTTTCTTCTATTTTTCTCCCGACAACGAGTACGATCCCAACTTCACTTTACTTTATGACAGCAAGCCCGACTTTAAGGGGTTGGGCTGGCGTTCACAAACGGATATCACGGTCTTAAACCCCTTTTACGCTAAGCGCTTTTGGGATACTTACCAATTTGGTATGCTTTCTAAAAAGAATGCGCATAGCTTGATGATTAAGCAACGCTTTGACTACAATAACTATAACTTTGGGGGCGGGATTTATAAGAGTTTTGGCAACGCTAACTGGATGATTGGCTATCACGGGAACCGCTTAGGCTTTGACTTTTGGACCAATAGCGTTTATGCAAACACGCTTAATTCACTCTCTTACATGATGGATGCCGATGCCTTTACGGGGTTTCTCTTCGGGGGGGGTGTGCATGGGCGATTTTTATGGGGTTGTTTAGGGCGGCTAACTTATGGACCTAGAGCAAACGAACAAGTTTTCTCTTTCAACTTAGGCTATGAATTTTCCAAACATTTTTATGCAGATATTAAAGTGGAGTATTACAATATCAATATGCATCATGGGTATAAGGTGGGCTGGAATGGTCCCTATCTGCCCCTCCAAGCTGCGACAGATCAGGACAGAAGCCATATCTTTACGGAAATTAAGGTAAAACTGTAGTAGGTTTGCATGCGCAAAGTTGCGTGCGCTCTGCTTTCTGTGTGTGCGCTAGGTTGGGCACTTCTGCGAGGCTTTGATTATAAGCTGAGCGGTGTAGCCGAGTCGGTTTCTAAAGTAGGCTTTAATAATTCTCCTATCAATTCCAACAAGGGCGTTTATCCTACAGAAAGTTTTGTGGCGATGACTATAAAAGCCCAAGCAGATGCGACTTTGTTTAACAAAAATAAGCATAAAATTAGTAGTGGTGTTGGGGGGGCTTTGGGATCACTAGCTTATGATAGCACGCGCTACCTTGTCGATCAAAGCACGGGTAAAATTTACGGCTCTAAGGTTTTTTATTACATGGGCAGGTGGTGGGGCTACTTGGGCAATGCGCCATGGAAGGTATCCAATGTGCAATCCGATCAGCACACCCGCCCCTATGTTCTTTACAACGCCTATTTGCGTTATGATTATGCAAAAACGCTTACGATCATCGTAGGTAGGTATTTAGCAAAAACAACTTTTATGAGCGGGTATACAGAAGGCTTTGAAGTTTCTTACCACTTTTTGAAGAATTTTCGCCTCAGATGGTTTAGCTCTTTTGGGCGTGCGCTGGCGGTAGGGGAATTTATCCGCGATTGGTATGCCCCCATTACCACCACCACTAAAGACGGCAAGCCCATTAATCTGGGCATTCATGCTATTGGACTTGATTACACCACCGCGCATTTTGGTTTTTCTCCTTTGTTATATTTTTCCCCTAATACCTACATCACACCGGGGTTTAAATTCCACTACAATAGTAACCCTAAATTTGAAGGAGTGGGGTTTAAATCTCTGACGGAGGTTGTTGTGATCTTCCCCACTTATAGCCACCATCTTTATGACACCTATTACAGGGGTAGCCCTTTGGGATCTTGGGGGGCAAGTCTGTATTTTAACCAGCGTTTTGATTATAACCAATTCAACTTTGGAGGTGGGTATTTTCAAAACATTGGTAACGCTAGCGCTAAGATTACATGGTATGGAGGACCTATTGGGATCGATTACCGGGATAATAGCGTTTATGGAGGATTGCTAGATAATATGATTTCACCCGATGCGATCACGGGTTTTATCTTCGGAGGTGGGGTGTATAAAAGATTTTATTGGGGTCTACTGGGGAAGCTCACCTACTCACCTAGAGCCGATGAACAAACCGCTTCCTTTAACTTAGGAATTCGGTGGAATGAATATGTTACTAGCGATGTGCGTATCGTCTACCATGAGGTGAGCACACACCGGGGTTATAAAGTGGGCTATAATGGACCCTACGATCCTACTAACCCTGATTTTGCGCCCAACACCCAAGATAGAAGCTTCCTAATGACTTCTCTCAAGGCGCAGTTCTAATAAATGTATCGTTTTGTAATATTTAAAAGATATAATGTCTAGTATATGACTTGGTTTTTCATTCAAAAAAAGCACTCTATGGTAGGAATCATGAATAAGGAGTTTTTATGTCAGAGCACCGATTTAAGGGTGTGCGTGTTTGTTCTAGTCGCCTAATTGGCATGTTGGGTTTTGTGGGGGTGTCTTGGCTCTATGCTTTTGATTACAGCTTTAGCGGGCAAGTAGATACGTTTTCTAAGATTGGGTTTAACCATTCTCATATCAATACTAAATTTGGCATTTTTCCTACAGAAAGTTTTGTCGATGTGGCGGGTACTGCCCAAATTAGGGTGGGCTTGCTGCCTAAGCATACCACCGATCACAAACTTAATTTCCATCTCGGGGGCGAGATGGCAGGGGTACCTTATGACTCTACGAAGTATTTAGTGGATCAGGCTAACGGTAAGGTCTTTGGTTCTGATGTCTATAACTTCATCGGGGGATGGCATGGCTACTTCTTCAATAAGTATTTTGGACCCGATTATGCAGGGCATGCTCAATCAGGAGCATGGCATGCGCGCCCCTATATTTTAGACACCGCTTACATAGACTACCAGTATAAAGATATTTTTGGGATAAAACTAGGGCGCTATGCAGCCAACATCGATCTGATGAGCGGATCTAACCAAGGTTTTGAGTTTTATTACCGCCCTATCAGAAATCTCAAGCTATGGTGGTGGAGCTCCTTTGGGCGGGGCTTGGCGTTTAACTCTTGGATTTATCAATTCTACGCTGTTGTCCCCTATTTACAAAAAAATGGGCAATACATCAACTACGGTTGGCATGGGATCAGCGCCACTTACGATTACGATAAGTTGAGCGCGGAGTTTTATTATTACTTCGCCCCTAAAACCTACAACGCTCCGGGATTCAAACTCGTTTACGACACTAATAAGAATTTTCAACAAGTGGGCTTTCGCTCCCAAACCTTGCTAATGGTAACCGTGCCTATTTATAATTCTGGTTGGTATAATCCTAAAACAGGGCTTTATAGCATTTGGGACGAAGCCCAACACGGCTCACGACTTGGCAAGTATGGCGTAACTCTCAATATCCGTCAGATTTTCCGCTGGAATAAGTTTACTTATATTTTGGGGCTCTACAACACCTTTGGCAATTCCGATGGCTTGATCGGTAGCCACACCATGCCCATGGGGAACAACACTTCCTATGTCAATGACATTTATGGGATTGTTGCTTATGACTTTTGGGATAATACCGGGTATGATGGTTTATCCGATGCGCTGGCTAATGCCAACACCACAACTATTTATGGCTCTGTGGGGAGTGTGTATAAAAAATTTGCATGGCATATTTTTGGGCGGGTGAGCAATGCCAATAAAGACCCGCAAGGACATCGAGGGCGGGCTAATGAATATTCTGCGGCTCTAAGCTTGGATTACGCGTTCACACCCTCAATACTTCTTCACTTTAAGATCGAGTATTATGGAGTGCAAATCCATCAGGGCTATCAGGTGGGCTACTTTGGACTGCCTCAGTTCACAAACCCAGATTTTAGAGCAAATTACCAAGATAGAAGCCACTTGATGACCAATATCACCTTAAAATTCTAACGATGAAAGTATGAATAAAAAACTTAAAATAACATTCTTGACGACAACAAAAAAGAGAGAAACTAGGGTTTTTTTAAGAAAAAAAATACTAAAATGCGCGCACGAGAGCGCGTGTTTTTGGAGAGCCAGCTCAATTTTAAGTCAAAGAAGGGAGCACAATATGAAGAAGGCAACAAAGAAGCAGACAGACGAGGCAGGGGGGCTGACTCGATCAGCCTTTAGTAGGTTCTTCCCCGCCTTGCTCGCCTCGTCTTCCTTGGGGCTGTGCGGTTTGGACGCGATAACTTACGAGGTCCATGGCGATCTCATCAACTTCTCTAAGGTGGGTTTTAATAACTCCCCCATTAACCCCGTTAAAGGGCTTTACCCTACGGGAACCTTTGTGGAACTAACTGGTAAGCTAGAGAGCACCATGCATTTAGGCAAGGGTTGGAGTGTGAGTGTGGGCGGAGCGCTAGGGGGTATGCCCTATGATGGCACGCGTTATGATACCTATTCTAAAAGTGTGGAAGCGGATGCGAAAGCCTATATTCTGCCTGATGGGAAGTCTTTATGGGATCAGTGGCAAGCTGACAAAGATAAGTGTAGCACTTTAGGAGGGCAGTTCTGTTCGTCCATTATTACAGGTGGACCTTATGCTAACGCCTACTCTCCAGGAGGGGTGGCTGACCCTAGGGGGATTGGCTATATGTTTATGGGGGAGTGGAACGGGCTGTTTCCTAACTACTACCCTGCCTATGCCTATTCACCCGGACAATCACGGCGTTATGAGATCTACAAGGCGAATATCCAGTATAAAAGCGATAAGGTGTGGATGATCTTAGGGCGTTACGACACAACCCAAGTTAAGGACATTGATTGGTTCTATCAGCTCACACAGGGCTTTTACGGGCTGTTCAAGCTGCACCCTAAAGTGGAACTTCAGATTTTCAGCTCCTGGGGTCGTGGTATCGCTGATGGGCAATGGATGTTCCCTATCTACCGCGAGAAGCCTTGGGGGGAGCACAAGGTAGGGTTAATTTACCAAGTTAACAAGCATTTTTCTATCCACCCCCATGTGTGGTTTTCCCCTCAGGTGTTCACCGCTCCTGAGATCAAGCTCTACTATGACACTAACCCCGATTTTGACGGGCGTGGGTTTAGGGCTCAGACTACCTTCTATGGCATGTATGTCTACCAGTGGAAGAACGACTATGTTCCGGGTATCGGACATGTTGGGCGTTACGGGCTAGCCCGTTATAACACTTGGGATACTTGGAATCTCTATGGGAGTTACTGGGCAAGAAATGGCTTGCAAGGCCCCGGAGGGGCAACCTTGCTTTTCAAACAACGCTTTGATATTAACAACTATAACACTTCTTTTGGGATTTACTGGAACATCGGTAACCCCAACCCTAACATCGGGACCTATGGTAACCCAGTGGCGATCGATGGGGTCGAACAATGGACCGGCAGTATCTATGGCTTAGGGTTTGCAAGTATCAACAACATCACCGCCGCCGACGCTGTAACCGCATATTGGAAAGGCGGTGGTGTTTATGGGAAGTTCAACTGGGAGCTTGCAGAGCGTTATACCAACTCCCCACGCGCCAAAGAACAGGCTTTAGCGTTGTATCTGAATTATCAATTTGGCAAGCATGTCAATGTGGGGCTTAAGCTTGAGTGGTTCTTATCTACCATCAATCCGGGCTACAACCCCGGCGTAGGCTTCCTAAGCAAATACGGGCAACCTTTCAACATGAACACCGGGCTTTTCTCTTCTAGCTCTTTTGCCCAAAACTACGCGAATGTAGGTGGGATCAAACACGCCGTTACCCAAGATCGTAGCCACTTGATGACTCACATCAGCTACAGCTTCTAAAAAAATGCTAATTCCCGCACCCAAGCGGGGCGGAATTTAGCTATAATCGCCTCATTTGATCGTAAAAATAGATTAAGGGCAATCCATCAGACGCAAGACACTCATTTTATTAGGACTCATGCTAGTACTTGTTAGGCATGTTGTCGCGTTCGATCTCAGTCTAACGGGCAAGCTGAGCACCTATACCAAGATTGGTTTTAATAACCAAAAATACGACCCAGCACACTTGATCTACCCCACAGGAAGTTATACTTCTTTGCTCGCGGAAATGAATATGAGTGTGAACATTTATAAGGGTCTGCGCGCAGAAGTGGGAGCAATGATGGCGGGTCTACCCTATGACTCGACAGCTTATCAGGGAAATAACATTCCCCCGGGGCAACCCGGAGGACCCGGAGATTACTATAAACACGACGGGGGAATATTTTGGGAATACATTGGCTGGTATGCAGGACATAGCGGTTTACATGTGCAAAAGCCCCGTTATGCGATGGTGCACAATGCCTATTTAAGCTATGACTACAAAGGAATTTTTGGGATCAAGGGCGGGCGTTATGAGCTCTCTGACTATGATTGGTTTACCTCTTTTAGTCAGGGTGTAGAGGCTTATGTTAAATATAAAGACACCAAGTTACGCGTACTCTACTCCGATGCGCGTGCTTCTGCCTCGAGCGACTGGTTTTGGCCCTATGGGCGTTACTACACTAGCGGCAAACCTCTCATGATTGCCGAGTTGCGCTATCAAAAAAAAGGGTGGAAAGTTAATCCCTACTTTTATTCTATCTTTGGGCGTATGAATGCTCCCGGAATCAACATTACTTACGACACCAACCCTAATTTTAGAGATAAGGGCTTTAGATGGGTGGGTACTTTTGTGGGACTCTTCCCCTTTTTTCCCCCTTCAGGGCGTGGTCCTGATATTATTCTTTTCCAACAAGAAACTATTGGAAAGGACGCGCAGACCCTTTTTTTCCGCTCCCGTTTTTACTATAATAAATGGAGCTTTGGGGGAAGCATCTATAAAAATATCGGTAACGCTAATGGTGATATTGGGATTTATGGCGACCCTCTAGGTTACAATATTTGGACCAATAGTATTTACGATGCTGAGATTAACAACATCGTTGGCAAAGACGCGATCAATGGGTTTTTATATTTTGGATCGCACTATCGGGGGTTCACTTGGAAAATTCTAGGGCGGCTTACCGCTTCCCCGCGTGCCAATGAGCAAAGTGTGGCGCTGTTTTTGAACTATTTTTGGAGCAAATACAACCTAGAATTCGATCTTAAACTGGAATATTATAACAACATCACCAAAAAGGGCTATTGTATCGGCTATTGTAGCTCATGGGGTGCGTTCCCCCTGCCCCACAATGTGGATTCCGATCGCAGCCATTTGATGTTCACTCTCACCTATGGGTTTCAAATCTTATAAGAAATTCTACAGAAAGCGTTGATAAAACAACACTTCTACGCTCTCTTTGACCTCTAACACGCCCGGTTTGATAAGCGCTAAGGCGTTGCACGCCCCTAGTGCGTCAATAGCGCCTGAGCCATAACGATTGTGGCGATAGGGCGTAAATACCCCTTGTTTGACATGCCCTAAAACAAGATGCAGGCGTTGTCCCTTAAAAAATAAAGGTTCGCTTAAAGGTACACGCAATATCTCATCTTGTCCACAAGCACCGGCAAGTTTTTCTAACATGGGTAACACTAAGGTTAGGCAAGTGAGCATACAGCTCACCGGATTGCCGGGCATGCCAAAGACAAAAGTAGGGCGCACAGAAGAAGTAAAACTAGCCAGCATGATGGGTTTACCCGGCTTGAGATTAACCCCGTGGTAATGGATAATTGCGCCCTGTTGCAATAGGGCATCTTTGAAATAATCCCTATCCCCCACACTCACCCCAGCACTGCTCACCACCACATCATAATCCCCCCATGTCTGCATAGCTTGGCATTGACTTTCCAAATTATCCCCAAGCCTACCTATATGTACTATATGATGTCCATAGCTTTTTAAAAGAGAGGCAAGCATGGGGGCATTGCTATCATAAATTTGATGTTCCTGTGCTTGTGTGCCCAAAGCAACCACCTCATCTCCGCTACTAAAAATGGCGATCTTAAGCTGTTTAAAAACTTGAACGCGTGCAATCCCTTGTGAAGCGAGTAGGGCAATTGTGCCTGCATGGATTCTTGTGCCCATATGGGCAATAAGCTCATCCTGATGAATATCTTCGCCCATAAAGCGGATATTAGCCCCTTGCTTAAATGTTTTGGCGGGGGCTTGAGCTTGCTTATGGTTAAAAAAATCCATCTCTTCAAAGGGCACAACAATTTCTGCTCCCTTAGGCACTAACGCTCCCGTCATAATTTTGGCACATGCACCCGTAGGAATCTGTATTCCTTTCACATTCTGCCCAGCATAGATAGTTTGCACAATTTCTAAAGGTCTGCCCACATCTTCCAAGCGCAAAGCGAAGCCGTCCATTGCAGAGTTAGTTGCTTTGGGCAGAGGCTCACGCGCCACCACACTTTGGGATAAAATCCGCCCCATCGCATCCTCTAGAGCGATTTCCTCTACAGCAGGCGTGTGTTTGATAAGTTCTAAGCTCAGCGCGAGCGCCTGATCATACTCCATCAAGGGGATTTTCATTGTGATCCTTTAAAATAATTTAGAAAGCAATTGGAAAGCATCTAGCAAATGATCTTTAAAGCGATGCATCATCGCCCCTAAGACCATGATCAGCCCAATAAATGCGATGGCAATCTTTAAGGGGAAACCAATCGCTAGTAAGTTGAACTGCGGGTGGGTTTTCATAATCATGCCAAAGACAATATCACTTAGCATAATGAGCGCAAGAATGGGGAAAGCCATACTAAAACCAATACTGAAGAGATAAGCAAATGCCTTTACGCTTGCCTTAACAACATCAGGGGCTAGGCTAAAACTGCCTAAGGGCACTCTTTCTAAACTATGTTGCACCCAAAGAATGATGAAATGGTGCATAGAAGTTTGGAGCATGATCAAGATTGCCAACAATAAAACCACTTGCCCCACGATTGCTTTTTGCGCGCCCGAGATAGGATCGTAAGCGCTTGCCATCGTCAAGCCCATCGAAAAGCTGATCGTATCGGTAGCAAAGGCTAGTGTGCTAAATACCAAATGTAAGAAAAATGAGGCACATAATCCTAGCAAGAGTTCAGAAAGCAAGGCGATCAAAAAATCTTGAGAATCGAGGTTTAAGGGGGCGTGGGGGATTGTGGGGTAAAAGACAAGGGTTAAGAAAAAGCTTAATGCGCCCCTAAGGGATACGGGCACTAGATTATTGTCAAAAAAAGGGAAAAATGCCATCACACCAGCCAAACGCACGAAAAGTAACCAAAATCCCGTAATATTCTGACTTTGCATCCATACGAGCCAATCTAGCATGGGCGCATTATAGCGTAAGGACGCTAAGAAAGAATAAGGCTTAGGTGCGTAGTGTCTGTAATGCGTGGGTGGGATTGTCATGGCTGAAGAGATAATTGCCCACCACAAGCATATTGACTCCACAAGCACGCAACAAAGGGGCATTATGCGCATTAACTCCCCCATCCACTTCAAGGACACCTTGATAGTGGGGAAAGCGCGCTCTAAACGCCTTTACTTTATCCAACACAAAAGGTAAGAAACTCTGCCCTCCAAAACCCGGATTGACACTCATGAGCAAAACTAAATCCAAATCTTGCACAATATAATCCAAGCCACATAGAGGCGTGGAGGGGTTTAAACTAATACCTGCCTTGATTCCTAAGCTTTTTATGTGGTGCACGCTTCTGTGCAAATGGGGAGTGTTTTCTAAATGCAAGGTGATAAAAGCGGGTTGTAAGTCTTTGTAAAGATCGATGAAGAAAAGGGGATTTTCTACCATCAAATGGACATCTAGGGGGGTCTTAAAATATTGATGTAAATTTTTCAGAACACAAGGTCCAAAGGTTAGATTAGGTACAAAGTGCCCGTCCATCACATCGATATGGAAAAAATCCACACCTGCTACACGATCCAAGCTCGTTTTGAGATTCATAAAATCCGCGCTGAGGAGACTTGCGGCGATTTGCATCTAGATCCTTAAAGCTGGTGGATTCTGTAGGACTTGAACCTACGACCAATCGGTTATGAGCCGAGTGCTCTAACCAGCTGAGCTAAGAATCCCTTTTTTCTAGACGGGCGATTATAACCAAAACTAAATTTAAATGCAAGTAGATTTTCAAAGATACCAAAGAGAGCGATAAATGTGATAAAACTACTTCCCCCATAGCTAAATAGAGGTAAGGGCAAACCCACTACAGGGGCCAGCCCTAAAGTCATGGCAATGTTCACACTCGTATAAACAAAAATCAAAATCGCGATCCCAACGACAATAGCCTGTAAAAAATGATCTGTGGGATTATTTTTAAAATAGGCTAAAAAGTGCATGACAAAAACCATATAAAAACTCAAGAGCAACAACGCTCCCAAAAATCCAAAGCGCTCCACAAAATAGGCAAAAATAAAATCACTCGTCGCGATGGGTAAAAACTTCAACTTAGCCTGAGTTGATTCCTCTTTGGATTTACCCAAAAAACCCCCCGAACCGATGGCGATGATGGATTGACGGACATGGTAATTGGGTTTCTCGGCAATAAAGTCATGGATACGCTTTTTTTGGTAATCATGTAAAGAACTATAAATAAGGGGAGAGGCGATGGCAAAGACCAAGCCCAAAGTGATCCAAATTTTGGGGTGTACGCCCACCAAGAAAAGCACGCCAAAACCCATGATGAGGATCACTAGGGCTGTGCCCAAATCGGGCTGTTTTAAAATAAGAATAGCAGGGAGCACGATATAGAAACTCAGCTTGCCAAAAATTTTCCAACCATAACCCCCATTGGGTACAGGATTGATGCGGATTAGATGCGCTAGTAAGAGCAAAATAGCGATTTTAACGGGCTCGCTAGGTTGGAAAGAAATAGACAAAATGGGAATGCTCAGCCAACGTTGTGCGCCTAATTTACTTGTGCCCGCCACATTGACTAGAACCAATAAGAAAATGCAAAACCAGTAAATGATATAGAAACTACGATCCAATCTCCTAAAGGGAACAAGGAGCATGCCCCAAAAAACCACGAAGGCAACTATGAAATATAGCCCTTGCTTAAAACTTAAAGTGGCGTTGGCTTCATGGATGAGAAAGGCAGACAATCCCATCAGCGGGAACAAGAAAAAGAACAACAAAAAATCAAAGTGCGTGAGTACACGCCGATCCAGTATGGGTTGCATAACGCTAGCATAGCACAAAAGATTAAAACTGGCAAACTAGGATCTAGCTAGATAGAACCACAAGGAGCTATTCAAAAGCTGACTTGGCAGGAGTTCTGCCTACCAAAGGTGATGGCAAATGACCTTAAAACTTCTTGCGCTCCACATCTTTTAAAATCTCTTCGGAGATGCGGTTAACATCTTGAGAGGCGTTTAGAGAGTCGCGGGCGATCGCGATATTGCTCTCGATATCCTTTTTAAATTCCTCTAAGGATTGGTTAATGGATTCCACTTCTTTGGCTTGATTTTGAATACTCACGGATGTATCTGAAATGCTCTGTACAAGCACATTAATATTAGTCTCAATCTCGCTTAGAGATTTTTGCGTGCGCTCGGCCAGTTTTCTGACTTCATCAGCCACCACTGCAAAGCCCCGCCCATGTTCGCCCGCGCGTGCAGCCTCGATCGCTGCATTGAGCGCGAGCAGGTTGGTTTGATCGGCGATGTCGCGGATGATCTCAACGATATTTTTGATATCCTGCCCTTGCTGGATCATGCCCTCGCTTTTATGGGCGACTTCTGTGATCCCGCTGGTGATTCCCCCGATGCTCCCAATCGTCTTATCCAAGCTATTATTTTGGCTGTTGGCAATCTCATTAAGACGATCCACGCAATCATTCAGGATATCCACCTTGCCATCTAACTCTTTGGCAAAATCTGCTGAGGTGCTGAGCATGCGCCGTGTTTCACTAGCAAGCGCATCGAGCACAATTTCAATATGCCCACTCGCTTGAGGGATACCCTCTCTAAAATCGTATTGAGAATAACGCTCAAAGGCATCGTTAATTGTGCGTAAATGCATGCCGATGTTCTTTTGCATATAAAAAATGATGTTGTTGATATTTTTCTTAAGCGCAATCAAAGAGGGGTTGCTAGGTTCTACACTGATAACCTGGCTAAAATCCCCCACCTCTACCCTAGAAGCCACTTCAATACTATCTTGCACTGCTTTTTCATCTTGCACAATCGTGCGTTGCACCCTTTGGATATTTTCATTGATCGCACTCTGCATTTTGCCCAAATCGTCCCCACTATTGGCAGGGATGAGTTTAATATGTTCTGGAGAAACTTCATGGCGTAGAATTTTAAAGAAGTTCTCCAAATTGCGAGAGACATTGCCAATGCGCCGACTCATTAAGGTATAGAGTAACCAGTAGATGATGCCAATCACCACGATTAGCCCAACGATACCCGTAATACGCACGGTGAATTTAATGGAGTCAATATCTCTAAACACACGCTTTTCACTTCTCAAGCCCACTACAGCCCAACGATACGAATTGTTGTCAATGCCCTCTAAAACCTTGAAAGGATAGATCGCTCCATAAGATAGCTCATGGCTGATTTGTGAATACACTTGGATCACCTTTTTTTCTCCATTGCGAATCAAGGGTAGTCCCTGTCTAGCAAAGTTGGCATTCTGTTCTGCCCACGGGCGTCCACGCCAATTTGGAGCCCCATGAGCAACTAAAACCGTGCCATCTTGAGAAGCAAGGTTAAACTTGGTGTCGCCCACACCATAAGCCTTAAGCACAGAATCAAAGCGATCGATATTAATAAACACGATAATAGCCCCTTTGAAAATCCCCTTATCATCTTTAAGAGGGTAGCCCACATCAACACCATAGATGCTACTTCCATCCTGCATTTTGCGCACATAAGGCTTACCTAAAGTGAAGCTAGAGCTATTTTTGCTAGCTAGATAAAGGGGATGTGTGTAGAGATCGGGGGCATGGGTGATCTCAATCTTGCCCGCACCCGTTAAGCTATTGGCAGACATCTTATCTCGCACGCTTTTATCAAACACATAGGCATTTTTATGATCATTTTCTAGAGCAATAGATAGTGCAAAAACAGCTCTTGTGTAGTATAAGTATTCGCTCAAAAGGTTTTTTTCAAAGACAACATCCGGAGACATGTTATCTTTTAAGAGCACGACTCTTAAGATATGCAAGCGCACTAGCGCGCGCGCGATGCTGGCTTGTACTCCTTGCCCTGCGTTGCGTACCTGTGCTTGTAGGCGGTTAAGGGCTTCTTCTTCTAAGAGTCTTTCCACTTTATAAGAGACTACATAGCTCATCACAATGATCAATGTTGCCAACACCGACCCGATAGCAAGCACCATTTTATTCCGCAAAGTCATGTTTTTAAACATCGCTTCCCTTTTAGGACAATTAAAAACTTTCAGTCTAACATAAGAAAGTTAGTATTGCAAGAGCAAGGATTCCTCTAGCATGATAAAAGTCCAAAGAACAAAGTCTGTAACTCTTTCACTCCCCCTTGTCTGACATTTCTATCCTCTCCACATCTTTGCCTTTCTGGTGGTAGGTGTATGCAAAATCCGCATCCCCACCCATACAGAGATCTGTATGTACAGAGATGGTTTTGGCATCAAGGCGTTTGATCTCTAAGCCATAAAAATTCTCTTCTTGGGGTCCAAATTTTTGATTTTGCAAAAGGGACTTGGAGGCTAGTACCCGCTTAAAAAATTGTATGCAACGCGCATCGCCCCCATTAGGGTCGCGACTTGTCTTTTCTAACCAATAGTTAAGATCGTTTTTGAGCGCGCCTAAAAGATTTGTATTTTTGATCCAACATTTAGAAGCCCCGCAACTAAAATCATCGCCGCATTGTTTTTCTTGATAAGACTTGGCGCACACAATCTCCAATCTCCCCTGTGCTAAAACAACACCCCCTAGCAAGCATAAAAGCCCAAGTATTCTCTTCATCTTTTTCCTTCTTATTTTAATGGTGCGGACCAAAGAAAACATATGCCGCAAAGCCCATGCCTCCTATTAAAATCACCCCATTAAGCCCGGCGATCGCCAAACAAGCCCCCTTCCACACCTTGCTAGGTTTTGTTTCATCATAAACCACATAAATTATCCAAAAGGAGGGCAAACTACAAAGGGGTGCGCTCAAAAGCGCTAAAATTTCATGCCCCAAATAAGATAATCTGCCCCCCACTCTAGCGCATAAAAAAAGCGTCAAAAAGGGTGTGATGCCAAGCAAAAGCCCTAAATAAAACCGATATACGCGCTTGATCCACTTCTTCATAACGCCCCTTTAATCATGCGGACCAAAGAAAACCCATGCGACAAAGCCCATGCCTCCTATTAAAATCACCCCATTAAGCCCGGCGCTCGCCAAACAAGCCCCCTTCCACACCTTGCTAGGTTTTGTGTCATCATAAACCCCATAAATTGTCCAAAAGGAGAACAAACCACAAAGGAGTACGCTCAAAAGCGCTAAAATCTCATGCCCCGAATGCAATAATATGCTCCCCACTCTAGCGCATAAAAAAGGCGTTAAAAAGGGTGTGATGAAAAGCAAAACCCCTAAATAAAACCGCTCTATGAGCTTGATCCACTTCTTCATAACGCCCCTTTAAATCCTGTCAAATCAAGAACACCCATCTTAACAAAACGGCTTTAAAGCCACCAGCCCCATGTAAAACCCACCCACCACCACCAAACCATTAAAAAACCCACTCAGCGTACAGCTAAAAGCCCAGTTGGTGTATTTGTAAATCTGAAAAATAGGCAGAAAGGACAAAGAGCCTAGAATGATTTCACTAAACACTGCTAAATGAGAATGGCAAGCCTTAGCCAGCCATGCGCCCACCACACCGCACACAAATAAAGTGATAAAGGGCATGAGCACCAACACTAGCCCTAAGAAAAATGCTTTCATCTTATTAACCCCACGCGTTTTAACAAGGGTAATCCAAATACCCCAGCCCTATAAAAAACCCACTCAACACGACCAGCAAAGTAAAAGTCGCGCTCATCTTACAGCCAAAAGCCCAACCTGTGTGTTTGTAAATTTTGACAATGGGCAAAAAGGACAGCATGCCTAAGAGCACTTCACTCAAAAGCGCTAGGTAAGAATGGCAAATCATAATGAGCCCTGCCCCTACCAATGCACACACCACAAACACCAAAATAGGCATGAGCACCAACACTAGCCCTAAGAAAAATGTTTTAACATCCATGCACACCCCCCATGCACACCAAAGCTTTTTAACTTCATCTCAACAAACTCGCCTTAGGGTATTCAAAACTAGGAACACTTACCAATATAGGTCCAAAAACACAAAAGAGCAACCCCCAAAAGTTTAGAGATAACACATAAAACAAAAAGATTATTAGCCTTGCTAACAAACATCCACAAAAAAGCGATAAGTCTTTTAGTTTTAAAGAATTTAGCCATAGGCATAATCACCTCCCCAATAAAAACTGCTCCATAAGATTAAAGGGTATCAATAGATTGCATAAAACAAAACAGGCAAGGATAAACACACACGCCTTAGACTTTCTAAGCCCAAACCATAGTAGAAGTGTATAGATTATCAAACAAACACCCTTATATAGCAAGAAGACACTTTTAGAGACCCGCAACTCGTGTTGCAGTAAGCCCCATATGTTGTAATTATCCTTAAGAACATCGTAAAAATCCAAGGCATTGAGCAAGAACATCGGAGCAAAAGCCAAGATGAGGGCTAGCGACCTAAACTTGGGTTTATGAACAAAGATCAAAATGGGTATGAGTGCAGAAAGCAGGCATGGAGCAAAGATAGAGAACATAAACTTAAGTCCCAATATATGGCTTCAAATACTTTAAGGGTTCAAAAACAAATAATATACACCAAAAAACAAATGTAACAACCAGAACGCCCAAGAACCTCAAATACCAATGGGCGTTTCTAATGGGGTATGTGCAGAGCATGGGAAAAAGCAGGAGGACATAATATACCAGTGTCCCTGATACCGACAATTTACGCCCGGATAAAGAAAAAACAATGCCGATTAAAAGCGGTATAGGGAGAAGCCACCATTTTTTATCCCCAAAACACGCCCAAAAAACAAGAGCTGCTACACTCCCTATAACATATCCCATATACCTTGCAGGAGGCACGAATACGCAGTAACACAGCACAAACCCCAGAGCGATAATTTCTAGAGAAATGCGTTTGTTAGGGCATAACACCAGAATGATAGCGCCTATGTAGGCAAGCAAGCCAAATAGCATGATTGCCATTCCACCTCCTACTCCATGAGAGTGGTTAGGGGCCATCATTGTATTGACAATAACAAAGAACCAAATTGTATTAGCAAAATGTAAAGCTTGTTTAATAAATAGTTTATCCATGAGAATCCTTAGACGAGTTCAGAATAAGATTTTTTTGCGCGCCTCCCTCATCGTGCTATGAAGCAATCCATGCCACTAGGCGCGCAACTTGGAGTCGTTGCCTTGTTAGCGTATAACCTATTTACCAAAAAGGAGAGACACTAGGAGCAATATAACTTGAAGATCGAGAAGCCAAAAAACAACTATAGCTACTAAACAGCGCAAAAACCAATGCGCGTTTCTAATGGGATAAGTGCAAAGCGTGCAAAGAAATACAATGCTATAGCAACTCAGCGTGACTTTTAACATTTTAAACAAGAACACGAACGCCTTCCACGCATCATGCGACTCAAACAAGATAAGAATAATAGCGATTAAAGGCGGGATGGGAAAAAGCCACCATTTTTTATTACCAACATACGCCCAAAAGATGAGAGCTCCTACGCTAAGTACGATTGTTCCGTGTTTTGGGGGAGGGATAAATGGAGCACAACATAGCACAAGTCCTAAAGCAATGAGTCCTAAAGAGATGCGTTTGTTAGGGTATAACGCTAAAATAACAGCACCCATTTCAAGGCATGCTACAAAGAAAGTTACATCAAGTTCCCATCCCCATGCGCGTGAATCGTGAGCAAGAACGATGCAAAACACGATCAAGGCAAACAAAAAAATATTGGCGGCATGCAAAGCTTGTTTCATGGCTTGTTTAGTAAACAGCGTGTCCATTAAAATCCTTGCTGAGTTTTGAATAAGATTTTTTGCGCGCCTCCCTCATCGTGCTATGAAGCAATCCATGCCACTAGGCGCGCAACCCGACATCGTTGCCTTGTTGGCGCGCAACTAATGGTTAATTTACAATCATCATTATGGGAAAGAGACACAATAAAATAGCTATAGCTATGGAACAGCGCTCAAGCCAATGTGCGTTTTTAATGGGATAAGTGCAAAACACGCAAAAAAGTATAACGCCACAGTAGATTAGCGTGGTTAACATGATGATAGCGATTGAAGGCGGAATGAAAAAGAGCCACCATTTTTTATCGCCAATATATGCCCAAAAGATGAGAGCTCCTACACTAAATGTGATTGCTCCCATGTATCTTGGGGGAGGGGGAGAGCCATAGTAACACAGCACAAATCCTAAAACAATGAGTCCTAAAGAGATGTGTTTATTAGGACATAACGCTAAAATGATAGCACCCATCTCAAGGCACATTACGAAAGGAAATACATCAATCCATCGTGCGCGCAAACCATCGTGAATAAAAACGATGTAAAACACGATCCAGGCAAACGAAAAAATATTGGCGGCATGTAAAGCTTGTTTACCAAACAGCTTGTCGTCCATTAAAATCCCTGCTGAGTTTGAACTATCACGCTCCAAACTCAACCTATCATACACAAACAAAATAATAAGGGATATCAACACTAACCCCAAGAACAAGAAAAAAATTTTCAACATTAATCCTTACTAGGGCATAGAACGCAAGCCTTAAATAAATAAGGCATACCACAGCACCACAGCTAGAGCATAAAAAACCCCGCTAATGACACAACGCCACGCCCAAACTTCGCTAGGCGCATGGCGCTTGTAAATCTTAAAAATGGGATAAAAGGACAAGCCCCCTAAGATCAATGAAGCGATAAGGGCGAGGTTAAGATCACTAACAATGCAAAGAACCAGCACGCAAAAGAAAAGGCACGCTGCAAAAGTAACAAAGGGCATGAGCACCAACTCCAAGCAAAACAATGTCGTCTTTTTCATTTTATGCTCCTAACAACGAAACGATTGCATGTCTAAAAGTAGTCCCCCTATAATCAGCAAGTACACCACAACCATCATATTAGTGTACATACTGATCTTGCAATTCAAAGCCCAAGTCTTACTAGAGGCGGTGTATTGATAGATTTTGACAAGGGGCACAAAAGAGAGAGCCCCTAAGAGCACATCACTCAGACAGGCTAAACGCACATGGCAAGGACCAAAGTATATCATCGCTTTTGAACACACCCAAAAAGTTAAAAGGGGCATGAGCACCAACACCGCCCCCAAGCAAAACGCCTTAGTCTTTTTCATAACCCCTAAAACATCTTAGTCGGGAAACCTAGTAGCGCGACCCAAACACTCAGGGCACTGCTGTCCGATACAACTATCTTTATCCTTCACAGGGTCTGTAGGACAAGGGCTCTCATAACACATCCCCTCACACACGCACCGCTCTGCATAGCAAGGGCGATCCCAAACCCCAAGCCCCACAAAAAACCCACTCAGCACCACTAATAAGGTGAAAATCCCGCTCATTTTACAGCCAAAAGCCCAGCCCGTGCGCTTGTAAATCCCAAAAACTAACAAAAGAAACAGCGCGCCTAAGGGCACTTGGCTTAAAGCTGCTAAGTGAGAATGGCAGGCATTCACAAGTTGCCTCCCCACAAACAAACACGCCCCAAACGCCAAAACAGGCATCAACCCCAACACTAGCCCCAAAAGCTCTAGAAACCCTTGTCTATTTTTCATCACCAACCTTTTTAATATGTGTGGGATGCTATCATATAGCAGAATACCATCACTAATCCATTAAAACCCCCACTCAGCACACAGCCAAAAGCCCGACCCGTGTGTTTATAAATCTCTCTAATGGGTAAAAAAGACAGCGCGCCCAGCACCGCTACGCTCGCACTCCCCAAAATATGCGCATGGCAACCACACTCATGCAATGTTTCTATCACCCCAAAACACATACACAGAGTGAAAAAGGGCATTGACACCAACACTAGCCCTGAGAGAGACGCTTCTTTAGTTTTCACCACTCACCTTTTTATATTGTATATGGAGTGCTATCAAAATATTATGTGTAATAATATTGTAGGAAATAATATTACGCTCCCTGCATTAAAAATCCCACTCACCACACAGGCATCACGCCAACCCGTGTATTTATAAATCTCCCTAATGGGCAAAAAAGACAGCCCATACAACACCCATACACCCATTGAGGCTATATTTCCCAAAACCCCGCAACTATAATCAAACGACATTGCGATTATCCCAAAAAACATACATGTCGTGAAGAGCGGCATTAATACCAACACCAGCCCTAAGAGCACTTGTTTAGTTTTCATGGCTTACCTTTTAATGTAATTTTATATATGGAGTTCTATCATTATCATTTTTATATAGAGTAATATCATGGGGACGAGTATTACGCTCCCTGCATTAACAATCCCACTCACCACACAGGCATCACGCCAACCCGTGTATTTATAAATCTCTCTAATGGGCAAAAAAGACAGCCCATACAACACCACTATGCCCATCAAGACTATATTTGCCAAAGCCCCGCAACTATAATCAAGCGATATTACGATTATCCCAATGCACATACACGCCGTGAAGAGGGGCATGAGCACCAACGCCAGCCCTAAGAAAAATTTTTTCATCAATCTACAACCCTCTAATCCGTGCGATCTCATCGCGCAATCTTGCCGCCTCTTCAAAGTCCAACACCTTAGCGCGTTGTTGCATTTGCGCCCTTAAAGTTTTGATCAAGCGATCTTTTTCGCTCTTGGGCATTTTTTCTAGGGCTTTGGAGCGTTTGGGCTTTGCAGGCAGGCTATCAATCAACTCCTCTTCCACATGCCTTTGCACACTTTTAGGCTCAATGCCATGTTCTGCATTAAAGGCTTTTTGTTTAGCCCGTCTCTCATCGCTAATTTGCATCGCCCTTTGCATGCTTGCTGTGATCTTGTCTGCATAAAAGATCACCTTGCCATGTACATGCCGTGCGGCGCGCCCCATTGTCTGAATTAAGCTGGTTTCACTGCGCAAAAAGCCTTCTTTGTCCGCATCCAAGATCGCCACTAAGGACACTTCAGGCAAGTCTAACCCCTCTCTTAACAAGTTGATCCCAATGAGCACATCAAAAACCCCTAATCTAAGCTCTCTAATCAAATGGTTGCGCTCAATGGCATCAATATCGCTATGCAGATACTGCACCCTCAAGCCCCATTCTAAATAGTGCTTGCACAACTCCTCAGCCATGCGCTTAGTCAAGGTGGTTACTAACACGCGCTCTTTTCTTGCCACCACCTCTTTAATAGTTTCGTATAAATCCCGCACTTGGTTAGCAATAGGGCGCACTTCGTATTCGGGGTCTAGTAACCCGGTGGGGCGGATGATCTGTTCAGCGATATACCCTTGTGAGAGTTCTAATTCTAGGGGGTTGGGGGTGGCTGAGACAAAGAGAAAATGGGGGGGTTTGGCGATAAACTCCTCGTATTGAAGGGGGCGATTATCCAGCGCGCAAGGCAATCTAAAGCCATAATCTACCAAGACCTGCTTACGGCTCAAGTCCCCCGCATACATCCCCCTAAATTGGGGCAGACTCACATGCGACTCATCTACGATCACCAAAAAGGGGCGTTGCTTTTGGGCGAAGTAATCCATCAAAGTATAGGGGGTCTCCCCCCCTTGTTTGCCCGTGAAGTGGCGCGCGTAATTCTCAATGCCCTTACAAATGCCTGTGGCACTAATCATTTCTAAATCAAATTCAGTACGGGTTTTGAGGCGCTCATACTCTAGGGGCTTTTGGGCTTGTTTGAAAAAGCTTAGGCGCGCTTGCAATTCTTGTTCAATGTCTTTAATGGCTTGTTGCAAACGCTCCGGGCTCACAATAAAGGCGTTTGCCGCATAGAGGGGGTAAGAGTCTAGTTGCTTTAAGGGGGTGTTTTCTAACGCGTCCATGCTGGTGATGCGCTCGATCTCATCGCCAAAAAATTCTACACGGATAAAGTTTTCATCATTGTAAGCGGGGAAAATATCCACGCACTCCCCCACCGCCCTAAACTTGCCCCGCTCTAAGATGTCTTGGCGACTATAACCCATTTCTACCAGTTTGAGCAAGAATTGCTTATAAGGGCGCACCTGCCCCACTTGGATTTTTTCTAGCATGCTCAAATACTCCCCCGGGTTGCCCAGCCCATAATTAGCCGAGACGCTAGCGACCACAATCACATCATCATAGCTTAATAGCGAAGTGACCGCGCTCAAGCGCAGGCGTTCTAAATCCTCATTGATGGAGCTGTCTTTTTCTATGAATAGATCGCGTCTAGGGATGTAGGACTCGGGCTGGTAATAATCAAAGTGGGAGATAAAGTATTCTACATGGTTTTTAGGGAAGAAGCCTTTGAACTCGCTATAAAGCTGGGCACAGAGGGTTTTATTATGGCTCATGATCAAAGTGGGCATTTGCAAGCGCGCGATCAAATTAGCCATGCTAAAGGTCTTGCCCGAACCCGTAACCCCGATCAAAGTTTGATAACGCGCCCCTTGTGCCACCCCCTCGCTCAAAATTTGCACGACTTTTTCTTGCTCTAAACTCATCGCATAGGGGGCGTGTAATTGAAAAATTGACATCATCTCTCTTTTTGCTAATCATAGCACACCCTAAGGGGGGAGTTTTCTAACTAATTTTGTCCTTACCATACAAACAATCCCAAAAATCCAAAGAGCCATAAATCACACGCATTTTTTCAAGGTAAATTTGATATTCTGAAACTCTCAATCCATGATTTAATAATCTCGCCGTTTTTGCGCCTAAAAGCGATAAAACTAAATGCGTCTTGTTGTTGTAAAAGATATACCCTGTCTTTGGGGATTAAAAAGAGATCGTTGATCTTGCAATGCTTGTTAGGGGCGGAGTAAAAATATGCCCTGCCCTTGCCTACAATGGTTTTTAGGGGGTGGGCTTGTACCTCCTGATCTTTAAAGCGCGCCTGCAAGGCTTTAGTTTGGCTAGCATCGCAAAATTGCAAACATGTTGCTAGTTGGTGGGCGTATTGTAAGGGGAAGGTGAGATTAACCCTGTTTAAATCTTGTAATTTATGCGTTTTGAGATCATAATTTGCCCAGCCTATTGTGCCTGTGCCTAAAAACTCAGGGTGCTTGGGGTCTTGTTGCCAGTTAAAATACAATTTAGCCATAATATGGTTTTGATCCCATGTGTCTATGTAGTAGGAGATATGTGCTTTGAGCCACTTTACGCCCTTGTGATCGCTATCCCACTGCTTAAAATTAAAAGAGCTATGCTCCACCAAAGAGATAAATTTTAAGACACATTCAGAATTGACATGTCCGGGGAAATCAATTTGAGTTGGGGTGGCTTCTTGGGCGTAAGCTAGGGCGATACAGATGATCCAACCGATCCAAAACCCCACTTGCATTGACGGCGGGTTCATTATATTTTGGGATAAAAAAAAGGCTTAGGACTGAGACACTCTAGAGAAAATCTTCGCTAGAGTTGTTTTTCAACCTCTTTTATTCCGACACATCGTCATGCAAGACCTTATGACACAGAGGATGACAACTTTCCTCTGGATTGCTAGGAGACATGCACCTAATGGCATTTACCAATTCGATAGCTGCGCGTGCGTCTTCCACCCCTATACCATCGCCTTCTAAGATTTGTTTGTAACTTTGAGTGTGCAAATCGTCAAAGCCATCACTGAAATCAATCTCATTACCCTCTGAGATTAAAGATCGGTATGCGCTATCGCGGTGCACGCCCAAGTGCTCAGGATTGATAGACAGAAACCAAGAAATCCTAGCATGCTTTAGGGTTAAAAACCCTCCCATGCAATCATTTTGGTGCACATGCACGACATTATCCACCACATCCCCAAAAATATCCAACAGGATATCAAAGAAATGAACGCCAATGTTGGCGGCTAACCCTCCACTTTTATTCTCATCGCCCTTCCAAGAGTTTAGATACCACTTTCCGCGCAAGATCAGATATGTTAAAGAAATTTCATAAACCTTAGAGGGGTCTTTAAGCAATTCTGCAGACACATTTTCTTTAAGAGCGATGATGTTAGGGTGCAGGCGTAATTGCAAAATATTGAAAACCCGTCTTTGATATTTTTTTTCTAATGCACTGATCTCCTCAAGCTCGCTAGGATCAAGCACCAAAGGTTTCTCACAAATTACATGGATGCCATGTGAAAGTGCAAATTCGATATGTTCAAAATGTAAATAATTGGGACTACAAATCACCATGTAATCTAAAAACTTTTCCCGCTCCTTGCAATCTTGCAAATACTGATGTAAATCTTCAAGATCGCTGAAAAACTCACAATCAAGCCCATATTGATCTAAAACCCGTACACTATCGTGAATATCCATAGCACAATCAAGAACATGCCCTAGTTCTCGGATAGCCTGTAGATGTTTGGGGGCGATAAAGCCTCCCACCCCAATAACCCCAAATAACATGTGTACGCTCCTTAGACATGATTGGCAATGGTAACAAAAGTAAGTTAAGGCGGTTCTTTAAATGCTAAACAATTTCCTAGCAAGAGGACATTACCTCTTGAAGTTCAGACATGGCAACTTTGGTAATTTAACATCTAGGAATGTGTACATTGACCGCCAAGCCCCCCAAAGAGGTTTCGCGGTATTTAGAATCGATGGATTTGCCCACCTGCAACATCGTCAAGATCACCTCATCTAAGCCAACTTTGGCTTGATAGCCATGCTCTAGGGCTAGGCGCGCCGCCGTAACGGCTTTGATTGCCCCCACTACATTGCGCTCAATGCAGGGGATTTGAACTAGCCCCCCCACCGGATCGCAAGTGAGCCCTAAATGGTGCTCCATAGCGATCTCTGCCGCGCTCAACACTTGATGCACTCCTGCGCCCATCACAAAGGCAAAACCAGCCGCCGCCATAGAAGAAGCCGCGCCCACCTCTGCCTGACACCCCGCTTCTGCCCCACTGATCGAGCCGTTCTTTTTGTAGAGATAGCCAATCGCACAGCATGTCAGCAAGAAATGTACAATCTCCTCTTGACTTAAAGGCTTGATATGGCGATGGCAGTAAAGCAACACGGCGGGCACAACCCCACACGCGCCATTGGTGGGCGCGGTAACAACCTTGTTACCGCAGGCATTTTCTTCGCTAATGGCGCGCGCGTACATGGTCATGTAATCCATCACCGCTAGGGGGTCTTGCGGGTTGGATTGGCTAGCGATGCGCTCTTGGATACTAGGGGCTAAACGCTCCATACCAATACACCCGGGCAAGCGTTTATCCTTAGCATGCACCCCGCTCTCAAAGCAGGCTAGCATGGCTTCATACACTTCTAAGCAGTGGTTCTTGGCATAATCCTCCCCAAAAAGCGCGCTTTCATGTTTTTGCACAATAGCGGCGATATGGCAATGGTGCTTGGCACATAGACTTTCTAGCTCTTTGGCATTATTGAAGTCAAAGGGGGTGTGTTTGGCATGCGTGGGGCTAGATTTTCTATGTTGTAACTCCTCTTGGGTGTAGATAAACCCCCCCCCTGTGGAGTAGTAAACTTCTTGAATCAACTCTTGCTCTTGCGCGTCAAAGGCGCGCACCACCATGCCATTTTCATGGAGACTCAAAGCCTTGTTTTCAAAGAGAATATCATGCGCAAAATCAAAGACAATATCATGGTGTTGGGCAAGATAAAGGCGTTGCTCTTTGAGCACCCTTTGTACAATTTGGTGGCGTTGCTCAACGCTGACTTTTCTAGCGCTGATCCCACTCAAACCCACCAAACATGCCAAATCGCTCAAATGCCCCTTACCCGTGAGAGCTAAAGAGCCATGCAAAGTAACCCGCGCGCGCGCCACGCGTTCTAGCAACCCCTTTTCTTGCAACAGCGCACAAAAGCGCACACAAGCGTCCATAGGTCCGATGGTGTGTGAGGAGCTAGGTCCTATGCCGATTTTGAAGATAGAAGTCATAGACTGCGCATAGATTTCTTGTTGGGTGTTGTCCATCGATCATCCTTTCTTGCAGGTTAGCGCAATCACTTAAACACGAGTCCAATGATGGCATTAAGCACGGTCAAAACCCCCACAATCAACAAAAAGCCATCTACCCAAGGATTTCTAAAATCCTTCATAGAAGGCAACAGATACATCGCCACAATGGGCAGAATAAAAGTGATGGTCGCTAGTGCAGGACCACCCAAACTTTCAATGAAACCCAAGATGCTAGGGTTGTAATAAGAAACCAAAATGATACTGATCCACAAGAACAAAGTGACACAGATGTCAATTTGTCGATGACGGCTTGGACTGAGCTTGTCCTTGAGAAAGGTTTGGACCACCAACCCTTTAAGCCCCTCTTTAGCCCCGTAATAATGCCCAAAAAAGGAGGTGCTGATCGCCAAAAACGCCACAATGGGGCCGGTGTAGCCAATAATGGGGTTGCCTAGGGTATTGGCAAAATAACTTAAAATGGGAATGTTTTGTTCCCTAGCCTTGATAAAATCTGCAGGCTCTAGGCAGAGAATGCAAGAAAAGACAAAGAACATCACAAAGAAAAGCAATAAGGAGGTGTTGAGCAATTCGATTTGATTGGTTTTAAAGTGCTTGAGCGCGCCATAGCGGCGCTCAACAGCTTGGGCAAAGGTAGAGATGATCGCGCTGTGGTTGAAGGAAAAAACCAAAACCGGCAGGGTAAACCAAAGTGCGGCAAAGAATCCCCCAAAGGTAGGGATTTCTTTGAGCATGGCGCTCTTCCAATAGGGAATTAGGTAAAAAGAAAAAAGCAAGAGAATCAGCGCCATAGGGTAGACTAAAAGGTTAGCCACGCGCGTTACGATGGTGGTGTTAAAGATCATCACAAAGATCATGCCACTCACAAGGTGCTCGGCTAGAAAAAAGCGATTGTGCTCGAAATAATTTAGCCCAAGCTGGTGTGCAAAAAAGGATTCGGCGGTGTTGGTGATCCCCACTCCATAGGCAAGACAGATAGGGTAAAAGGTGAAAAAATACACAAAGGTGATGATAAAACCCGCGTTTTTGCCCAAATAAGTTGCCGCATGGGTGATGTCGTGATTGCCGATGGCGTTGACAAAGCGCGCTAGGGCGCGGTGGCTAAGCCAAGTCATCGGGAAGCTCAAAAACGCCATCACCACCACAGGCCAAAAGCCATGCATGCCCGCTTTAATGGGCAAAAACAAAATCCCCGCCCCAATCGCCGTGCCAAACATCGACCACATCCAGCGGATGTCAAATAAATTAAGCGCCCTATCCTTGGGGTTCTCCATCATAATCCTTCAAAAAAAGATATTGGCATGCTAACAGATTTTGCCTAAGTCCCATGCAAAACCGCCTTCAATCCCCCTCTATGTCCCAAGAATGCTTAGTATGGTAACTTAAGATTTCTGCAGAGCATGGGTGATTTTGAGCATGTCTATATGGGGGGCGATGTCGTGCACACGCAAGAGACTAGCCCCATTTTGCAGGGCAATTAGGTGGAGGGCTAGTGTGCCAGCCAAGCGCTCTTCAACTTCTCTATTACAGACTTCTCCGACACATTTTTTACGACTCGCCCCCACCAACAAGGGGTAACCAAAGTGTAAGAAATGCGCCAAGTGTTGGATAAGCGCTAGATTATGTGCGGTGGTCTTGTTAAAGCCGATCCCCACATCTAAAATAATTTCTGTGATCCCATGCGCGTGCAAACGCTCCAACTGCGTCTCAAAAAACGCGTCCATCTCTGCAAAAAGACAGGTATAGGGGGCGAAGTGATCCATGTCCATAGGCACACCCTGTGCATGCATCAAGATCACGGGGACTTGATAGGCTTTTGCCACAGCACACATGGCATCGTCTCTAAACCCATTGACATCGTTGAGCAATGTAAAACCATGCCCTAGTGCGAAATCCGCGCTCTTGGCGTTATAGGTGTCAATGCTAAAGATGGCGTGTTGGTTGAGGTTTTGGGCTTTGATTTCAAAACAGACTTCTTTGAGGCGCGCGATCTCTTCTTGAGGATCGATGCGTGCGCTAAAGGGGCGCGAACTCGCCGCCCCAATATCGATATAGGGGATTTGTTGCTCCAAGCAGGCGTAAATGCGATCCAAAGCCTTTTGGGGGCTATAACGGCTATGGGGATAAAAACTATCTGGGGTGAGATTGATCACACCCATGAGCGCGGGGTTTTTAGGATACTTGGCTTGGAGGTGGGGCTCTAGCATATGGGCTAGGCGTTTGAGCCCGAAGGCTTGGGTGGTGCACTTGGCACGCAGGCGTTCAAGCTGATCTAGAGTGCCCACTAACAAGCAGGTGTAATGGGTTTTTTTAGCCAGAATGCAATCTTTGGGCGTGGCTAATTCTGCTCCCACGCGCAACGCCTCTTGCTTTAGAGTCAGTGCCGCGCTCAAGGGTAGAGCTTCAATTTTAAAGGCTAAAAGTTGGGCTTTTTTAGCCATGATGGCTTGCCCGATGGGATGGGGGGTAATGCGTTCTAGTTCTTGCTCAAAACGCGCCGGGGTAATGCGTTCTAAAAACATCATGCCTCTCTTAGTTCTAACACCCTCAAAAGCAAGGGCAGGAGATTATAGCTAGCGCGGTAATACAAATGGTTGGCGTGCATGGCTTGATCGATACTCTCAAGCATGTCCATAGGCAGAGGGATCGCGCTCTCTTGCAGAGCGTATAAGAAAGCTTGGATTTGCGTTTTAGTCTCTTCAGGGTTTAAGGGGGCTTTGTCCAAATCTTGCACATAAGCGTAAATATCGGCTAAAGTGCAGGTGCGCAGGTTCAAGCCAAAGCGTTCATGGGCGACTTTGACGCGCCGATCCTCATAGCTTAGGCGCGAGAGCAAGGTGCTTAAAAGCGCGTGTTTGTGCTTGGCGATGAGTACAAAGCGCGTGTTCAAGGGGGGTTCTTCTAAAATCTTGAGCAGGGCGTTTTGGGCAAAGGTGTTGAAGTGGTGTGCGGCGATGATGTAGATTTTTTGTTGGGTGTGGCTGAGCACACAGCGGCATTTGATCTCGTGGGCATGCTCAATTTTGAGCTCGTCCTCTACAAAGGATTCGACCCATGCGAGGGGTTGCTGGCTTGCTATCTCTTCTTGATAAGTCAGGGCTTCCTGCTTGGGGGCGTTTGCTAGGATTAAAAGATTGCTCATTCTAAAGCTAATTTCCCCAATAAACTCTCAAAGAGTACGCCTTCAAAGACTTGATAGAGCTGTAAGAGTTTGAGATCGCGCATGGGATCGCGCGGGCTTAGCAGTGCCCCTTGACCATCTAGCAACCATAGAAAATGATCCTTGCTCAAGACAAGTTCGCTCAACACGCCCTCTTTGCCGACATACCAAAACATATAATTTTGATAGGTTAAATCCAGCAAATGGCTAATTAAGGGCAATTCTTGGGTGTCATGCAAGAGGGGCGCATACCCTAGCAAGCCATCTACAATGGGCACAAGCGGGCGTAACCTTTGTGCGTTCAGATGAGTCAGCACATACTGCTTAAACCAAGTGCGCTCCATATCCACGCATAACAACACACTCCCACCCCCCAAAATGTGGCGAATGCTTTTGATAAAGCCACTCCAGTCATAAGACTCTAGCCACGCGCTCCCCAACTTGGCGTGTTGCTCTTGAAGGAGTTGGCGTGCCCGGTGGGTTAACTCCATCACAACGCTAATTTAAACGCCTTGTGCAAAGTTTGCAAAGCGAGTTCGGCTAAAGAGACCTCAACCACCACAGAGATTTTGATCTCGCTAGTGCTGATCATTAAGATATTGATATTTTCTTTGGCTAGGGCTTTAAAGGCGGCACTAGCAATGCCAGAATGGGAGCGCATGCCCACACCCACCACAGACACCTTAGCCACTTGGCGATCGCATTCCACAGAACCGATGTCGCGTACATTCTTAAGCACTCGCTGGCAAATTTCTAAATCCTCTTCGGGCAAAGTGAAATTGATATTGGTCTTGCCATTCTTGCCGATGGTTTGCACGATCATATCAATATTGAGCTTAGCTTCTGCGAGCAAGCCAAAAATTTCCCCTGCAATGCCCGGGTAATCGCACGCGTCAATGATATTCACGCGCGCCTGATCCTTGTCTAGGGCGATACCGCTCACAATGGGTTTTTCCACAATTTGCTCCTCTGAAGTGATGAGAGTCCCGGGGTTGTCATTAAAAGAATTGCGCGTGATGAGGGGGATATTGTATTTTTTAGCCAGCTCTACTGAGCGGTTAAAAAGCACTTTAGCCCCCATAGAGGCTAGTTCTAACATTTCATCATAACTGATTTGGGCAATCTTGCGCGCATCGGACACAATGCGCGGATCGGTGGTGTAAATGCCATCCACATCGGTATAAATCTCGCAAAGTTGGGCGCGCAAAGCCCCAGCTAACGCCACCGCGCTCAAATCGCTCCCCCCTCGCCCTAAGGTGGTGATCTCTCCGCTCTTGCTCACCCCCTGAAAACCCGCCACCACCACGATAAAATTCTGCGCCAATAAATCTTGGATACGGGCGGTGTCGATCTCTAAAATCTGCGCGCGAGTGAAGTGTACATCTGTTAAAATCCCGGCATCTCTGCCACTCAAAGAATAGGCTTTCTGCCCTAGGGATTCTAGGGCAATGGCTAAGAGCGCGCTAGAAATCTGTTCACCACTGCTAAGCAGGCGATCCATCTCCCTGCGGTTGATCTTGTTGCCAAAAGAATGGGCTAAATCGAGCAAATCATCCGTAGTGTCCCCCATCGCTGAGACCACCACCACCACATCTTCAAAGCGCGCTTTGCTCTGTGCGACCCTTTGGGCTACGGCTTGAATCCGCGCACAACTCCCCACACTGCTACCCCCAAATTTCTGTACAACCAGCACTTACAAATACCCTTGTTGTCTGAAATAACCAATGACTTGGCGATAAACTTGCCGTTTGAAATGCACCACTTTAGAAAAGAGTTCTTTAGGTTTGACAAATTCGTAGCGATCAAATTCTGGGGAGGGAGTTTTGATATTGATCAGAGTGTTATTCTTAAGGCGCACCAAAAAATAGCGCTGCTTCTGCCCATCGAAAGGATAGAGCTTTTTTGTCATGGTGGGTGGGAAATCATAGGCGATCCACTTAGGATATTCGGCGATCACCTCCACCGCATTCGTGCCAATTTCTTCGAGCAGTTCGCGATACAAGGCTTTAAGAGGAGTCTCGCCCTGATCGATCCCCCCCTGAGGGAATTGCCATGCCCCTTGAATATCGATACGCTGAGCGATGAAAAACTCACAATCCCTAGGGTAACAAGATGAAAGCACCACAGCGGCCACATTGGGGCGGTAGCTTTTCTGAGCATCCATGTATAATCCTTTGTAGTGCCACAAGGACACCAAACTGAGAAATTATAGCACATGGGACTAAAACGCACCTAAAGCCATGCCCCTATTGCACCTCTACTTTTTAAGAGTAGGAATATATTTTGCCAAAGCTTCAATCTCGGCATCGCTAAGGTTTTTAGCTTGGCTATGCATAACCACACCAGAACCATAGCGATTGAGCGAGCCCGCCTTATAGCCCATCAAATCTTCTTTAATTTGCGCGCTGTCCAAAGTGTTAACCACATGCCCTTTACCAAAGGCCTTTCTATCCATAGAAGGTCCATGACAACCTGCACACTTCTTAATGAGAGTCGCAGGGTCAGCCGCCCCAAGCAAACTTAACCCGACAAAAGCCCCCAAGAAAACCACCTTTTTCATAGCCAACTCCTTACCAAAAATGTGCCATAATGGTATTATTTCAAGGATTAAGCCATGCTTAAAACTAACATTCCTTCATGCAGAAGTCTCTATGTGCACATCCCCTTTTGTCAAAGCAAATGCGGGTATTGCGCCTTCAACTCTTTTAGTGGACTAGAATCTCTGAGAGAAGCGTATGTAGACGCGCTTTGTTTAGACCTCAAGGCATCTCTAAGAGAGGTGCGGTTGCGATCGATTTTTATTGGGGGAGGTACACCTAACATGCTAGACTCCAAACATTACGAGAAGATTTTTAATAGCATTGCAAGCCATGCGCGCCTGAGTCCTAAGATAGAAATCACCCTAGAAGCTAATCCCGATCTGGTCTCTTTGGAGTGGTGTCGCGCACTCAAAGAACTGGGCATGACCCGCTTATCCTTAGGTGTACAAAGTTTTTTTAAACCTAAATTGCGCTTTTTACAACGCGATCACACGCCCAAAAATGTCTACAAGGCCTTAAAATACGCCTCTCAAAGCGCTATTGCCCATCTAAGTATTGACCTTATTTACAATACCCCCCTAGACACCCCTCAAAGTCTCGAGCAAGAAGTTACCCGTGCTAGCGCCTTACCCATCGATCATCTCTCTGCTTATAGTCTGACTTTGGAGGATAATACCCGACTTGCCGCCACTCCGGTGCACACTCTACCCAATTTGGACACACACATGAGAGCGCATTTATGCGCTAGAGGGTTTATCCCCTATGAGGTTTCAAATTATGCTAGAAATTATCAATCTGTACACAATCTAAGTTATTGGGAATCTTTAGAGTATCTTGGATGTGGAGCAGGGGCAGTGGGGCGCGTGGGAAGGACACGTCTCTATAAACTTAAAGATGTGAAAAGCTATATAGCCAATCCTACACACGCACGCGTTGAGCGATTGAGCATGAAAGATTTGGATTTTGAAGCGGTGTTTTTGGGCTTGCGTTGCGCTTTGGGGGTCAGCACCACCCTGCTTGTGCCTGAAAAAGTCAAGATCCTACTAGAAGAGGGGATTTGTTACCTGAGAGGAGATCGCCTCGTCGCGCGAGACTTTCTCCTAGCTGATGAGATCGCCCTGTGGCTGAGCCACTGAGCTTAAAAACCTAAGTCAAAAGGCGCAAGATGTTTTGTTGCACGGTGTTGGCCTGACTCATCGCATAGCTACCAGATTGTGCCAAGATATTGTTCTTGCTGAAATTGGCACTCTCTTGAGCAAAATCCACATCCCTAATTTGTGATTCAGCCGCTTTCACATTCACCTGAGTGATGGTGATGTTGTTCACAGTGCTGACCATTTGGTTTTGCACAGAACCCAAATCAGAGCGCACTTTGTCAAGCATCTTTTGCGCAGACTCGGCAATATCCATCACCACCATCGCCCCACGCAAGGTAGTTACGCCAGAACCAAGCGTGAGGTTTTCGCTGGCTAAGGTTTTGTTGTAGTTAGCCCCAGAAGCCGAGCGCACAGCCTGATTAAATTCACCCAAAACATCCCTAAGGTTGACCGTGGTATTTGCCGTTTTTCCTTTGGCAAAGCCAATAGCGCCATAGCCTGCAGATGCGCTCACATTAGCCCCAGAAACCACCAAAATATCCCTAGCATCCTGTCTCACCAAAGAGAGACGCCCAAAGTTCAAAGACCCTTTAGTAACATCTTGTCCACCATTTAAGGTAGTCAAAGCCAAGCCCTGTGCATCCACATTAGACGGACTTACCTTAATATTAATACCACGCCCATCGATGCTACGAAGATTCAAGCGCCCCACAGAGTCGGTGTAAGCTTCTACGCCCGTTTGGGCTGTTACCGCATTTAAGGCGGCCACTAAACGCCCATCGCTGTCGTTTTTCTTAATTCCGAGGATATTCCCAATCTGTACCCCATTTACATTCAGATTGCTTAAGCTTCCAGATTTGATCGCACTATCAGAAGTGGTGATGACATTGGCAGTCGCACGCACCCCTGTGGCGTTGGAGTTCTTATTGATCACCTCTGCCAACACGCCAAGTCCAGTGCCCGCGCTTGTAGAGATTTTTACACTCTCTAAAGAGATATCGTGTACTCCATCTACCTGCTTAAAGGTTAGAGCCACCTCACCGGCTGCGGTGATATTCTGCCCGGTAACGATTTTAACCTGACCGATCTTATCTGAAGTAGCAGCCCCGATACTCGCTTTGATAGTCTCGTTGGAATACGCCCCCACTTGGAATTCCTTGTTAGAAAACGCCCCAGACAAGAGCGTTTGTCCATTGTAGGAGGTCGTGTTCCCAATATTATCCAAGCTTTGGATCAAGCGCACAATATCCGCTTGCAACGCCTTCCTAGACTGGGTATTTTGTCCATCCTGAGCGGCTTGTGTCGCTTTCACTTTGATGGTGTCTAGGATTTTGATCTGTTCATCCATCGCCTTATCTGCGATTTGGATAATCCCCATACCATCATTAGTGTTAGAGATTGCCTGCCCCAAACTCTTAGCTTGCGAACGCAATGAATCCGCGATGGTCATCCCTGACGCGTCATCAGCAGCCTTGTTAATTCGCAAGCCCGAACTCAAACGCTCAAGTGACTCGCGCAAATCGCGTTGCGTAACCAACCCGACGGCGTGAGCGTTCAACGCGTTGATGTTCGTATTAACCTGAAATGCCATACTAACTCCTTGTTAATTAACCTAAAGCTTCCTTGCTTCGGTGTCTCCTATATCGGCTATAAATTTGAATTATAAACCCCTTCTTTGATTGTTTATGGATAGAAATCTCGGCAAATGTGGTGCGTCTGTTTTTAGCGATGGAATGCGTAATTTGATGTATGGCTTTTGTGTCTAGTGCTAGAAGTATGAAAAGGGTGCACTGGCCTACGGGGAGAGCGCGTTGGAGCTAGTAGCTCTATAAATCTCTACGAGTGGAATTTGTATAGGATAGGAACTATCTCTATCCTACGGGCAATACTACTTCAAAGAGTCTAAAACATCTCAGTATTTGAAGTTTTGCTTTAGGCAAATGCTCCACAATCCATCAATTTTCGGTAGCGCGATGTTAAAAAATCATCAGCTTGGACTAGGGGAAGTTGTGTTAGAAAGTAATCCTTAATAGCAAGACTTGCCTCAACTTTATCGCGGTGAGCTCCTCTTTGGGGCTCTAAAATAATATCATCAATTAGCTTTGCGCGTTTCAAGTCTGCTGGGGTGATTTTCATGGCTTTAACCGCTACTTCTACTTTACTAGGATCGTTCCACAGGATCGCTGCACAGCCCTCTGGTGAGATGACGCTAAAAATGGAGTACTCCATCATCGCTAAGCGATCTGCCACAGCGATCGCTAGCGCGCCCCCGCTCCCCCCCTCACCAATGATAATGGAAATCGTGGGCACTTTAAGAGTTGCAAACTCTTGCAGATTCTTAGCAATCGCCTCGCTCTGCCCTCTCTCTTCAGCCCCAATCCCTGGATAAGCCCCAGCCGTGTCTACCAACATGAGAATGGGCAAACCAAATTTTTCGGCGAATTTCGCGCTTTTCAGGGCTTTTCGATAACCCTCCGGGTTGGGCATGCCAAAATTACGCCGTAACTTGTTTTTGGTGCCCCGTCCCTTTTCTTCAGCAATCACGACTACAGGAATCCCGCCGATCTTACCAACAAAGCTAACAATAGCCTTATCGTCGCTGAAGTGTCGATCGCCAAAGATTTCATAGCGATTTTCCAAAATCAACTCAATGTAATCCATTGCATAGGGTCGATCGGGATGTCTAGCAAGTTGTAGGCGCTGATAGTCTGTTAAATTAGCATAGACACTCTTGATTTCTTTCGTTAAGCGTTTTTCCAAAATCTCTTGCGCATCAGAGTCACCCCTGATTGCTGCCATCTCAATATCATCTTGAAGCCCTTTAATGCGGGTTTCAAAGTCTAGATAGACTGCCACTTGCCTAACCTAGACAGCCTTGAAGACCACCACCGCATTGGTGCCCCCAAAACCAAAAGAATTACTCATGACTGCTTGCAATTTGGCATCTCTAGCCTCATTGGGAATATAGTCCAAATCGCAACCCGGATCCTTAACCTCTTGGTTAATGGTGGGTGGCATCACACCCTTTTGCAATGCCATCAAGGAGATAACCGCCTCAATAGCACCAGCTGCACCTAAACAATGCCCAATCTGTCCCTTAGTAGAACTCACGGGTGGCACATTCTCCTTACCACTAAAGACATTTTTCAACGCGATGGTCTCATAAAGGTCATTGTAGCTAGTACTTGTACCATGCGCATTAATATAACCCACCTGAGCTCCGCATTTGCTTGCCATCTCTAAAGCACCCTTCATGGCACGATAAGCGCCTTCGCCATTAGGTGCAGGTGCGGTGATATGACTAGCATCTCCACTTTCTCCATAACCCACTAACTCGGCAATAATATGCGCCCCGCGCTGTTTAGCACTTTCGTACTCTTCAAGCACCAACGCCCCCGCACCCTCGCCCATCACAAACCCATTACGCCCCTTGTCAAAGGGTCTAGATGCTTTTGAAGGCTCATCATTACGATTAGATAAAGCACGGATAGAAGCAAAGCCTCCAATACCAACAGGGCAGATCGTAGATTCTGCACCCACAACCAGCATGCGATCCGCACCCTCCAAGAGGATAGTTTTGTAGGCTTCAATAATGGCATGAGTACCTGCTGCACAGGCAGTTACGCTAGAAACATTAGGTCCTTTAATTCCATATTCAATGGATACAAACCCCCCAATCATGTTTACTAAGGCAGATGTAATAAAAAAAGGATTGACCTTTCTAGGACCCTTATCATAGCAATAGATCGAGTTGGCCTCGATATTGCCTAAACCCCCAATCCCAGAACCTGAGCTAATACCCATCTTATCTGCAAATGTCTCAGGGCATCTGCCCTCTACTAAAATCTGACTTTCTGCCATTGCTTCTTTGCTAGCAAGCAAAGCTAGTTGGATAAAGCGCCCTGCCTTTTTAACATCCTTAAGATTCATGACAGAAGCGGGATCAAAGTTTGTAATTTCAGCAGCAATTTGCACAGGAAAACCCGTTGTGTCAAAACAGGAAATCTTCTTGACTCCACACTCCCCGCGCACAATGGCATTAAAAGCAGTCTCTTTATCTAGTCCTAGGGCATTCACCATTCCCATGCCCGTTACTACAACCCTACGCAACAACTCTCCTTTATAGTCAACGCGCCAAGACTAACGCGCCACTACGCTAGTTTATGCTCTTCAATAAACTTAATCACATCACCAACAGTTTTAATTTTTTCCGCTTCTTCATCGGGGATGTCAATTCCAAATTTTTCTTCCAAGGCCATGATGAGCTCTACCACATCTAAAGAATCCGCATTGAGATCCTTGATAAAATCCGCCTCTTCTGTCACCTGTGATGCACTCACATTTAACTGCTCTACAATCACTGCCTGGATTTCCTCAAATAATGCCATAAACTCTCCTACTCAAATTTTGCAATCAAGCTTAAATTCTAGCCTAAAATCACTTCAGCAAACTTAAAAAGGTTATTTGCGCTCTAACACATCTACGATCCGATAGAGAAAATAGATAATCACCAATAATAAAATTAGAATGACAAATGACATGTGTTCTCCTTGCTTATTCTACATATACAAACCGCCGTTGACCTTGAGCGTTTCGCCAGTAATATAGCTAGCTAAATCGCTAAGCAAAAATGCCACAGCCCCAGCTACTTCTTTGGATTCCCCTAATCGCGCTAAAGGAATGCTTTTAAGATATTCTGCTTTAAGTTCGTCTTTTAATCCAGCATTCATATCCGTTAAAATAAAACCGGGAGTGATGCAATTAAAACGGATATTACGCAAAGCTCCCTCATAGGCAAAGGACTTGCTCATAGAGATCACTCCGCCCTTGCTTGCTGCATAATTAGTCTGCCCCATGTTTCCCCTTTCAGCAATCACAGAAGAAAGGTTAACGACACTCCCAAACTTTTGTTTGCCCATTACCTTTAGAGCCTCGCGACAGCCCACAAAAACCGATTTTAAATTGGTTTCTAGTACTTGTAAAAATTCTTGGGTTTTCATACGCACAGCCAATTTATCTAGCACAATTCCGGCATTATTGACCAAGTAGCTTAAGCCTCCATCGCTATCTGCAATGGTTTTAATCCCTTCCACAAATGCTTCTTCGCAGGTAACATCAAATTTCACCAAAGCAGCACGCCCCCCAGCTTTCTCGATTTCCTGCTTTAGAGTATCTGCTTCTTCATGATTAGAGCGGTAATTAATCCATACTTTCAAAGGCTGGTCATCTTTATTGCGATACCCTCCCAGCAACAACGCGATGGCGCGTCCAATACCTCGATTTGCCCCAGTTACTAGCACATTGTGCCCGCTAAATTCCATGAAAAACCCTCCTAAAGTTTCGATTCGTAACGCCTAAGCATGTATAGGCGTTTTAAGATTTTCTTTTTAGCGTTAATTTTTTGTTTTTTACGTTTTTCAGTTTTAGACTCAAAAAAACGCCGTGCACGACACTCTGTTACGACTAAATTACGATCTGTCTGTTTCTTAAAACGCCGATAAGCTTCATCAAAGCTATCGCTCTCTCTGACTTTGATCCCGGGCATGCCATCACCTACTTTCTCGTTAATTTGTGCGATTTTAACAAATTTTTGTGAAATTTAACCTAAAATCGCGCAAATTTTGTTATAATGCATTTTTTGGGTGCTCATAGCTCAGCTGAATAGAGCAACAGGTTGCGGTCCTGTAGGTCGGGGGTTTGAATCCCTCTGAGCACACCATCTTCTAAAAACTTTAATATCCTTGATCGATCATAGCGTTCGCGACTTTTCTAAATCCAGCAATATTAGATCCCAAAACTAAGTTTGTAGGATCGTTAAACTCTTGGGCAGTCTGTGCGCTATTTTCAAAAATCTCTTTCATAATTGTGCGTAATTTGCGATCTACTACTTCGAAGGTCCAAGGATGCATGCTGGCATTTTGTGCCATTTCCAATCCGCTTACAGCCACCCCACCTGCATTAGCCGCTTTCCCGGGTCCATAGCAAATTTTGGCCTTTAAAAATACTTCGGCAGCTTTAGTACTAGAGGGCATGTTGGCTCCTTCTACCACGCATTTACAACCATTATTTAAAAGTGTATGCGCATCTGCAAGACTAAGTTCATTTTGGGTTGCACTAGGGAAAGCAGCAAAACAGGGCACACTCCATACTCCATTGGTACCACTTTTGTAATCTTTAACATCCGTATATTGCGCATTCCGCTTATGTTGTGCGTACTCTTCTATGCGTCCGCCGCGCACCTCTTTGATTTCCTTAAGTAGGGACAAGTCAATCCCTTCGGAATCGTAAATCATGCCCTTTGAATCGCTGGCTGTTACAGGGATAGCTCCTACTTCGTGGAGCTTTTCAATCGTATAAATTGCCACATTCCCGCTTCCAGAAACGCTACATATCTTGCCTGCTAAATCTTCTTTTCTAGCCCCTAGCATTTCTTGGGCAAAATACACGCAACCATAGCCAGTTGCTTCTTTTCTAACCAAACTGCCACCCCAATCTAAACCTTTACCGGTGAGCACACCATCAAAACGATTTACTAACTTCTTATAGCGCCCGAAGAGATAGCCAATTTCGCGCGCGCCAACCCCAATGTCGCCTGCAGGCACATCGGTAAGCGCACCAATATGACGATAAAGCTCATCCATAAAGGCCTGACAAAAACGCATGATTTCTGCATCGCTCTTGCCTTTAGGGTCAAAATCACTCCCCCCCTTAGCACCCCCCATGTTCAGCGTAGTAAGCGCATTTTTGAAGATTTGCTCAAAGCCTAAAAATTTGATAATACTTTCATTGACACTAGGATGAAATCGCAAGCCTCCTTTGTAAGGTCCAATTGCCGCGTTAAATTCAATCCTGCAACCCCGGTTGACTTGGATTTTCCCTGCATCATCCATCCATGCCACACGAAAGAAAATTTCGCGATCTGGCTCCACAAGGCGTTCTAAAATGGCATGCTTTTGATAAATAGGATTTTTAAGTACGGGCGCTAGGGAATGTAGTAGCTCAGTAACTGCTTGGTGAAATTCGTGCTGGTGGGGATAGGTTTTTCTGAGTTTTTCTAAAATTTGGGCTATATACATGGGTGTCCTTTAAAAGTAATAATGCTATGTTACAAGAAACCCCCTTAATGGAATGTCATGGACGCCTATCAATACAGCGAATTACTCAAAGAACTCGAGGGCAAGTGCCAAAATGTCGCTCAAATTATCAAGCCTGAAAACCTGCAAGTTGCGCTAACTTCTTTGGAGCGCGAACAGGCTGATCCACTTTTTTGGCAAGATAAAGAACGCGCTGCCTCCAAAAATCAAGAGAAGGCTAAGATGGAGCGGTTGCTACAAACTTATCTAAATGCCAAGAATGCTTTAGTCGAAGCGCGTGAACTTTTTGAGCTCGTACAAAATGACGACCCTAGCACTCTTGCCCAGCTTTTTGAAGATGCGCCTAATTTGGAAGCGCGGGTACAAAGCATGGAAGTGGGAGTGATGTTAGCTAATGCCCATGATGGGCGCGATGCCATTGTAAGCATTCAGCCGGGTGTAGGGGGAGTGGAGAGTCAAGATTGGGGAAGTATGCTCTATAGAATGTATTTGCGTTGGGCGGAGCGTAAAGGTTTTAAGGTAGAACTTTTGGACTATCAAGAGGGCGAAGAGGCGGGGATTAAGGGTGTGGCTTTTATTATTAGGGGGGTAAATGTTTATGGCTATATGAAAAATGAGAATGGGGTGCACCGCCTCGTGCGCATATCACCCTTCAATGCTAATGCCAAGAGACACACTAGTTTTGCCAGTGTGCAGGTAAGCCCAGAAGTGGACGATGACATCGATATTGTGATTGAGGATAAGGACATTCGAATCGATACCTATCGTGCTAGCGGGGCGGGGGGACAGCATGTTAATAAAACTGAATCAGCGATTCGTATCACCCATTTTGCAACTGGCATTGTGGTGCAATGCCAAAACGATCGTAGCCAACACAAAAATAAAGCAATGGCACTCAAAATGCTTAAGTCTCGTCTTTATGAACTAGAACTACACAAACAAAAAACACAGAGCAACATGGAGGAAAAAAGCGAAATTGGCTGGGGACATCAGATTAGAAGCTATGTTCTAGCCCCTTATCAGCAGATCAAAGATGCGCGTAGTGAGATTGCCTATAGCAATGTAGAAGCAATTTTAGATGGGGATTTAGATGCGATGATGGAAGCCGTGTTGGTCTCTAAGGCACAATAAGCTAGACGCAAAAAGTCTTTAGCTATAATTCAGGGCTAAATCTGGGGCGTATTTAAGGAGAGTGAATGACGCAGGAAGAATTGGATGCCTTGATCAATGGGGGGGGGTTGGAAGCAATGGAGCCTTTAGATAAGGAAGTGGAGCGCAAAGAGGCAGAGGGCGCGGCGCACTCTAAAGATGAAGAGAAGGAAAAAAATTGGAATGATGCCTATGAGCACTATATGAAAGTGGATAAAAAGAAAGCTGAGAAATATGGCAAAGTGGATTCTGAGGAGTGGCCCCCTCCACCCCCCACCGAAGAACATAAGGTGGTGCACCAGCTCGATGATGTAACTAGAGACTCGGAGGTCAAAGCAACTCAAGTTTTTGACCAGCTAGACTACATCAGTGCCAGTTCGGAAAATATTATTAAGACGCTTAAAAAGATCAAAATGCCCCTGCAGAAACATTTAGAGATCTTTGAGACATTAGCGCAGAGCTTTCCACTCATCAACACTTTCCAAACTTCTTTGGAGGAGACTCGCGAAATTTTAAAAGGAATCGATCGTATCCAAGAAAGCGCAGAGGGGTGTTCTGACAGCGCAATGCAGGCGATGGATATTATGCAGTTCCAGGATATCCACCGCCAAAAGATCGAGCGGGTGATCAATGTCATGCGCGCGCTCACGCAGTATATGAATTCCCTCTTTGAAGGCAATATTGATGATTCTAAACGTGTGAGTTCTGCTTCTTATATCATCGGAGATGACAATGAAAGCGCAGCAAGCGAGAGCGATATCGAAGCCTTGATCGCTGCCTTTGGGAAGAAATAGTCCCTTAGATGGCTCGGGTGGAATTGCTTGCCCCTGCGGGCAATCTTAACAAGCTCAGAATCGCCTTAGATTATGGTGCGGATGCGCTCTATGGGGGTTTAGGGCAGTTTTCTTTGCGCAACCGTGCCTCTAAGAATTTTGACTTAGAGAGTTTTAAAGAGGGTGTCGCACTCACCCATGCGCGGGGTAAGAAATTTTACGCCACCCTAAACGCTTTTCCTTTCAATTCTCAAATCAAACTTTTGGAAGAGCATTTATATAAACTTGCTGATTGCAAGGTGGACGCGCTCATCATCGCTACAATCGGTGTGCTCAAACTCGCCCAAAAGCTTACCCCCCACATCCCCATCCATCTTTCCACCCAAGCCAATGTGATGAATGTGTTGGACGCACGAGCGTTTTATGAAATGGGCGTAAAACGTATTGTTGTAGCTAGAGAAATGAGCTTGAGTGATGTGGTAGAGATTAAAAAAGCCTTGCCGGATTTGGAGCTAGAAATCTTCGTGCACGGGAGCATGTGTTTTGCCTTTTCAGGGCGATGCCTCATCTCGGCTTTACAACATGGGCGCGTGCCCAATCGAGGGAGTTGCGCCAATGATTGCCGTTTTGATTATGAGTACTATATTAAAAACCCCGATACTGGCGTGATGATGCGCCTTGAAGAAGAGGAGGGAGTAGGGACGCATATTCTCAATGCTAAAGATCTGAATTTAGCTAACCATATCGCTACAATTTTAGATAGCAAGGCTGTCAGTGCGCTTAAGATTGAAGGGCGCACTAAGTCTAGCTATTATGCAGCCATCACAACTAAAACTTACCGCACTGCTATAGAGGATTATTATAATAACCAACATCGTCCCGCACTTTATCAAGCGGAGCTAGCCACACTTAAAAATCGGGGTTTCACAGAGGGATATCTCATCAAGCGTCCCCATCAGCGCTTAGATACCCAAAATTTTAAAAGCGCGATCAGTGAGGGAGATTTTCAGGTCAATGGTGAAGTGCTAGATAATGGGGAATATTTTTTATGTAAATTCACCACCAAACCTAATGAAAGCTACGAAGTGGTGTTACCCTACCAAGCTCGCGTAACGCCTGTCGCAAATGAAATTGGTAAGCTTTATTGTTTTGAAGATAGGTATTATTTGTGCTTATACAAAATTGAACTTCAAGATGGTAGAGAATTAGAGGAGATTCATAGTGGTAACACTAACCCTGTCAAACTTCCCACTAAGCTTCCTCCCCACACCTTTTTGCGCACTAAGGAAATACACTAAGCTAACGCGTATGCGTTGTCATTTTTTAGTTTTTAGTTCTCAGCCATTTTGGTAAAAAGGTATGGCGGTGCGTAGTATTGCGCTGTGGTTATGTGTTTTTATAATGTGTCTTGGTGCACATCCCTCTGTTGCTTCTTATTTAGATGGACCTTTTTTCTCTTTCGGTGTAGGGCTTGGGGGGGGTGATGCCTTAGAAAGCGAATACACGGCTTCAAATAATGCAGCGCAAGTACAGGCTTACCGCACAGAAATACAAGCTTACAATGAAGCAATCGCGAGGCTTAAGAGCAACCAAGCCCAAACCACCGCTGCACTTAAGAATCTCATTCAGCAGCTCCAAGATCTTAACCCTTCTTCATCCGCCCTTAACGCGCTCATCGCCCAAATTCAAAGCCAAATTGACACACCCGGGGCTAATCTCGAGAGTGTGATCAGTAGTGTCAATGCTTACCAAGACTATCTGAATAAAACATTCAATCAATACCAAGAGGCAAATCAACAACTGCTTAATCAAGCCCAAAACGCTCTTAATAACTATAAAAAGGAACTTGGGAACGCCACCGATCAAAACCAAGCCATCTTAAAGAATGCCATTAAAACATTTGACGATTATAATGAACAAGTTGCTAAAGTTGCCAAGGAGTTAGGCACTACCTACACCCCTTTAGCCCTACCTCCAATTTTGCAAGGAGATGTTTCTAAGCTCACTCCCAGCCAAGTGAGCCAAGCGCTCTCTACCCTCTCTAATGACATCAATCATATCATTTCTGTGGTGAGTCAAGACATCAATAAGCTCGATGAAGCAAACCAAAAGATTGCAGTCGAAAACGCCCAAAATCTTTCTAATCTCACGAATAATAAAAATAACGCCATCACTAACGCACTGAATCAAATTGCTAGCATTACACAAATTGTCGGGCGCGCATTCCGCACTCAATGGATAGATTATGCACAAGGGCACACCTTTTTTCTTAAAAATGCCGCCAATGAACAATACATTAACGCGGGTGATACCTGTGTTTTTCAAATCATTATCAATAACAATACAGATAATGTCCATGATTGTGGCTACCAAGGGGGCACTGCGCAAGCATTGAGTCAGTTTCAACAACAAGCAGCTAAATATCATCTAACCCCCCAAGATATTTGGGACACGTTATTTAACATCGGCGATCTTAAAAAAAATGTCTATATTGGTCCTTCCAACTGTTCTAACGGGGGCTGTGTAGGGGCTGGGGTGAGTGAAAGCATGGCCCAAGAGGGTATGCGCAACTTTTTCAAATTTATGAATGACTATGTTGGTGCAGCAAATTTTGAAGGTAATTTCGCCAATTCCACACTCTATACCATTTTGAGCCAAGCACTTAACAAGGGGGATTTTACAGAGGCTACGGGTCTTGTGGATGCCTATGTGAATGAATTTGTACCTGATATGCTACAAACCTTCGTACTCAATCCAGTATGGTTTATGAGTGTGATCCCCGGATCCGATGTTCCACCAGCAATCCCTCCCTCCACAGAACAAGAGCGCAATGAAGTTGTCAAGCAGGTTAATTCCGCAAGTCTGAGATATTGTTATGCCAGTCCTAGTGTGGGCTTAGAATTTTCTCAAGGCTATGGAGTGTGCCAATATAACTGGTGGGCTCATGGAATTTTCTTGGGCTATTTTGGCTATTTGAGCAATCAGACTAGCACGCTTACCAACCAACTCCAAGCCCAACTTGGCACTATCCAAACGGGCATCACTAGCGCACAAAGCGCTACCAACGCTTACAATAATTTTAAACCGAACAAACTTTACCCTATTCCAGATATCCCTCCCTACTCTACCACCCCTACACCTATGCCAATCCCCCCCGTCATTAGCGGTAGCGCAAACTCTCTACCTCAGCTTATTAAGCCCAAAGCCCCCGTCATCACTTTCTCTAGCCGCAACCTCAACATGCACTCTTTGCAATTTGGCTTGCAAACACAAGGGGGGTATCAAAAATACTTCAACCCTTTTTTTGGCATGTCGGCTTATGGATACATGGGGTATCGTTACCTTTACATCGGTAAACTGAATACAAATAGCAATTTAAACGCTATCAACCATTACACTTTTGGCTTTGGCACTAATCTTTTATTCAATTTTTATAGCAAGATTCAAAAACCCGAATTCGGACCGCCAAAAATCCGTACCTATGGTTTTTTTGCTGGTCTCTTAGGAGTGCTCAATCTGTGGAACAGCGCATTTTTAGACACTTCCGCTCAACACTGGCGCAAGAACGTTAATATTGACGGAGTTTTTGGGTTTAGCATGCGTTTCGATCGCTTCCAATGGATGTTGGGTGTGCATGTACCCTTAGTGGATGCAAGCCAACATATCAATATCTCTACTGCTCAGGGTACAGAAACTATTACTCTTGTTGATAGCTATAAAAGTGCCAGCCTTTTTCTCAACTGCGTAACCTTCTTTTAGTGTCATGTTATAATTTCATAATGTTGAGAATCCTTAGTATCGCTGTGTATTTGCTAGGGGGCATGCCTTTGTTTGCCCGTACTCTCGCCTCCTATTTAGATGGGGGATTTATTTCTGTTGGTATGAGTCTTGGTGGGGGTAATGCCCTAGAAAGCGAACGACCTACACCTGCCATCAATACCCAAACCACGCAAGCCTACAACCAACGCTTGCAAGCTTATAATGACGCGCTTGCCAAACTCAAGAATAATCAAGAACAAACCGCTATTGCCCTTAAGGTACTCATTGCTCAACTCCAAAGCCTCAATCCTAGCACTTCTGCTTTTCAAAATATTGTGAAAAGTATCGGACAGATAGACACACATAGTACTCTCTCTGACGTCATCGCTTACCAAAATGCGCTCAATAAAATCTTAAAAGATTATGCCAATGCCAACCAAGAATTGCTCAAACAGGCAGAAGCACAATTTGAGGCCTACCAACAAGCTCTCAATCAGGCTCATAACCAAGAGCGCGCAATTCTCACCAACGCTATCAAAACCTACCAAGATTTTAACCATTAGATCGCCCCAATCGCCCAAAAGCTCCACCTAACCCCCTTGAGTCTTCCGTCTCTTTTGCAAAATAACCCTAATGTCGCACAATTTACGCCAGAGCAAGTACGCGAGGCACTTAAAGATTTAAGCGCCCAAATCAATATCCTCTCTTCCACGATCAACCAAGATCTCTCAAAGATCAATGTGGCTAACCAGCAGATTGCTCAAGATAACGCGCATAATTTAGCACAGCTCACCCATGAAAAAGAGGATGCAATAAAACAGGCGCTCGCGCAGATTAGTGAAGTTTCTAAGGTGTTAGGGCGTGCATTCCGTAATGCTTGGATTCATTACGCCGTAGGCAGTGCTTTTGCACTTGACAACGCGCAAAAGGCCAACCAAACCTACACCTATAATGGCAGAACCTATGACTATATCAATAATAATTTCAGTTGCACCTTTGCGGCAATCTTGCAATCCATGCCCGGATGGAGCGGGAGCGTTTCTAAAAATTGTTCTCTTCCTAATACCCCTCAGCCCCCAAGTAGTTTACAAAAATTCGGTTTTATGAGGGTGATCTGTGGAATAGCCTTTTTGATCTCAAAACTCTACAGCAAAAGATCCCCTATATCGCTAATTCGAATTGTGCGGGTGGGACTCACAATATGTGGGATTGTACTAAGTCTATTGAGAATATTAGGAAAGATGCAAATGCCTTTTTTCAAGCCTTGAACGAATCGGTTGGAGCAGCGGGATTTGTGGGTAATTTTAGCAATTCTGCCTTGTATGCGCGACTCAAAACAGATTTAGAATCGGGCAATTTTACAGCCGTAAACGCTCTTTTAAACGCGTATGCTGGGGGTAATGCAGACATGGTAACTTACATGCTCGAAACCTTTAAAAACAATCCCGTATGGATCATGTCTGTAATCCCAGATAACGCGCCTACAACTCGAGGCCCTAACGCTCCCGACAATGTGGACTACTGCTATGCTAGCCCCGATGCAGGGCTAGCTTTCAAACAAGGTTATAAGGTGTGCCAATATAATGGCAGTTGGGCTAATTCTATCTTCTTGGGTTATTTCGGCTTTTTAGACCCCGCATTTAATAATGCTAAGCAAGAGATTGCCGCAGTCTTACCTTCCGCTCAAGCTAGCATCCAAACTGCCCAAAATGCCACACTCAATCTTGAGCATTTCACTCCGATACCTACCTATGCGCTTCCCACCATCAGCACCACCCCCCTTCCACCC